>NZ_JAUEUE010000025.1:0-98830 GCF_032485055.1 Bradyrhizobium sp. SZCCHNRI20481 | reverse complement strand
AACACAGCAGTGATCGAATAGTGTCAGGGATCAGCCCGGTCCAAAATGTCAGGGATCAACCCGGTCGGTCAGGGCGCTGACTTCAGTGGCGTGAACGCCGGGCGAACAGCAAGCGGCGCTATCGCCGATATCAGGGCATGGGCTTTGACTCTCATGTCGAGCATGATTCGTGGACCCCCACCCCCGACCCCTCCCCGCAAGGGGGAGGGGAGCGCACCGCCGCTGGCGTCAAGGCGAGATTCCAACGCTCGCAGATCAATCAAGCCTGCTTCATCCGCACTCAGAACGACGTGCCGCCGCCGAACCTGAACTCCTGGACGGTGTCGTATTTGCCCTTGGACAGCGGCACCGCGTAGTCGAAGCGGAGCGGGCCGAAGGGCGAGGCCCAGATCAGGCCGACGCCGACGGAGGAGCGCACCACCTTGCTGTCATCGTACAGCAGGCCGCATTTGCAGGTCGCGGTGTTGACCTCGCCGGTCGCCGCCCAGGAGGTCGGGCCCTGATAGCCCCACAGCGAACCGGCATCGGCATAGACGGCGCCCTTCAAGCCCACTTCCTTCGGCAGGAACCAGAACGGCATCTGCAGCTCCGCCGAGGCGCCCCAATATTTGGTGCCCCCGAGCGCGTCGCCAGTCGCGCCGAGGCTCGCATAAGTGATGTCGCGCGCCCCGATTCCGTTCGAGGCGAAGCCACGCACCAGGCTCGGTCCCATCTGGAAGTGGTCGAGCATCCGCAGATCCTTGTCGCCGATCTTGTTCAGCATGCCGCCCTGCAGGTGGATGATGCCGACGATATCGGCCACCAGCGGCGAGTAATACTTCGCGTCGACCGCCGACTTGAGGTAGCTGACGTTGCCGCCGACGCCGGCGAAATCCTGCTTCCAGTCGATCAGCAGACCATCCGTCGGGTTCTTGTTGTTGTCGAGCGTGTTGTAGCTGAGCGTGTAGCCGAGCGCGGAGGTCAGCGCGGCGCCGTCGCTCAGCTCCTTGCGGACCGGCAGGCTCGATTCGCCATCGCCGTAGCAGCCCCAGCCATAATAGCCCGAGCTGGTCGAATTGGTCGGATCGACGCCGCCGAGCACGCTCTTGATGTAGGCCGGGGTCGGGTTGAAGGCGAGCAGGCTGTTGGCGGCGTTGTTGTTGCAGTTCTTGTAGTAGGACGGCAGCGATATCTCCTGGCGGTAGAGCGAGTATCGCAGCTGGAGCGAGAGGTCTTCGCGCAACTGGAAGCCGAGCCGCGGGCTGAAGCCGATCGTCGTCACGCCATAGCTCGTATAGCTGTTCGCCAGCTGCTGCTTGTAGTAGACATCCAGGCCGAGCGCGATCCGGTTGTCGAGCAGATAGGGCTCGACGAAGGACAGCGAGACGCCCCTGCTGTATTGGCCGTAGCTCACGGACGCCTTGGCGTACAGACCGCGGCCGAGGAAGTTGCGCTCCGAAATCGAGACCTCACCCAGCGCGCCATCGGTGGTCGAATAGCCGCCGGAAACGGAGAGGTCGCCGGTCGACTTCTCCTCCAGATTGACCACGAGGATGACGCGGTCGGAGGACGAGCCCGGCTCGGCGGTGATCTTCACCTCTTTGAAGAAGTCGAGGTTCTTCAGCCGGCGCTCGGCGCGGTCGACCAGCGCGCGGTTGTAGGCGTCGCCCTCGGACAGATCGAACTCGCGCCGGATCACGTAGTCGCGGGTGCGGGTGTTGCCGCGGATGGTGATGCGCTCGATATAGGTGCGCGGGCCCTCGTCGACCTGGAACACGATCGCGACCGTATGCGCTTCCAGATTGCGGTCGCCGCGCGGACGCACGACGGCGAAGGCAAAGCCGCGACGCGAGGCCTCGATCTGCATCTCCTCGACCGATTTCTCGAGCTGCTCGACGTTGTAGAGCGCGCCGACATTGACGCGCGAATAGCCGCGCAGCGTGTTGGCGTCGAGCGCCGCGACGCTCGACTGGAACTGCACCGAGCTGACGCGGTATTGCTGGCCTTCCTCGATCTGGAACGTGACCAGGAAGCCCTTCTGGTCCGGGTCATATTCGCTGAGCGCCGCGACGACCTGAACGTCGGCGTAGCCGTTCTTCAGATAGAAGCGGCGGATGAGGTCGCGGTCGGCCTCGACGCGATCGGGGTCATAGACGTCGTTGTTGCCGAGGAAGCTGAGCCAGTTCGTTGCGTGCGTCTTGATGACGTCGCGCAGGCGCGCGGCGGAATAGGTGTTGTTGCCGACGAAGCTGATCGACTTCACGCCCGTCTTGACGCCCTCTTCGATGGTGAAGACGAGGTCGACGCGGTTGTTGGGCTGCTCGATGATCTCGGGCGTGACGCGCACGTCGTAGCGGCCGGAGCGGCGATAGATCTCGGCGATGCGCTGCGCGTCCGACTGCACCATCGGACGGGACAGCGTGCCACGCGGCTTCGACTGCACTTCCGCCGTGAGCTGTTCGTCCTTGACCTTCTTGTTGCCCTCGAAGGCGACGCGGCCGATCACGGGATTCTCGACCACGCGCACGATCAGCCGGCCGCCCTGCCGGTCGATCTTCACGTCGGCGAACAGGCCGGTCTGGACCAGGGCCTTGAGGCCGTCGTCGACCTGGCCGGCATCGAGCGTGCCGGTGGGACCCGGCTTGAAATAGGAGCGGATGGTGTCGGATTCGACGCGCCTGTTACCCTCGACGGTGATCGCGCTGGCGACGGCGGGTGCCGCCGCGGCCATACGGGGCAGCGAGGAAACGGGCATGGCCAGCAGCATCAGGGCAAGCACGCCCGGCAGTCTCAGACGCATCATCGACGCTCTTTCGAAAGTCAGAGTCCTCGGCGCGCAGACGTTCGTCGGCACGCCACCGGAATCGCTGATGCCCGTCAAAGATGGTCGCGATGCGCCGATCTCGTTTCGTGAAATGTCTGATGATGCTGGATGTGACTGAATGTTTCCGGTCAGACAAGATTCTCGGGCCAACCGAGCGGCAGAGGGCATGAGCTGCTAATAAGTGCGTCGCCCGCGCTGCGACCAGAAAGCCACGGCTGAGACGGACATCTCCGTTAAGCAATCGGCCCGGCCGCGCCGCATTCGGTGGCTTCCGAAATCAAATTCTACAAATCTTCGGAAGTTGGCAATACGAGGGAAAAACGAGGGTGCTAATTGATCGTCATCCGAACTAAGCCCCCAAGTAGTTCGGCCAAGGCCCGGTGCGCGTAGATTCCCATTGATATTCCGGCGCACCGGGCCGCCCTTTTCCCTCGCGCGCGAGCCGATGGCCCGTAGGATGGGCGGAGGCGGTAGTGCCGCGGCTCCATCCGAGGTCGCGGCAGCGCCATGCCCACGGTCTGACCGCGAATGCGCTGCTCGGCGGTGTGCAGGCCACCGCCTTCGGCGGTCGCCTTGCCCTCCTACGGTTCCCGCCGCCCCACCCGAATCGCGACAATGTCCGCCGCTGTTGCGAAATTGCCTCTGGATCGGGCCGGAAAAACCGATCAAAACGGGCGGCAGCGCCGATGGTTAATCGCGTCTTAACCTCGCCCCACCTATGGTGACCACAAAGGCACCGGTTCATGGGCGATCGGCGGCTTCCACTGGTTTGGCGCGCGTTTTACGTATGGCAATGACCGCTTCATCCCCCGCGCCCGCTGGCGCCAGCCATTCGGAGAGCGAACGCTCGCCGTTTGCGCGGCTGAACGAGCTGCTCGCCCCCTACAAGCCGGGCAAGCCGATGATCACGCTCGCCGTCGGCGAGCCGCAGCATCCGGTGCCGGGCTTCGTCGGGCCGGTGCTGGCCCAGCACATCGCCGAGTTCGGCCGCTACCCGGCCGCCAAGGGCATCGAGCCGTTCCGCAAGGCGGCCGCCGGCTGGCTGGCGCGGCGATTCGCGCTGCCGCGCGCGATCGATCCCGAGCACGAGATTCTGGTCCTGAACGGCAGCCGCGAGGGCCTGTTCTTCGCCGCCCATGCGGCGCTCCGCCATGTCGGCCCGCGCCGCGGACGGCCCGCGATCCTGATGCCGAACCCGTTCTATCCGGTGTATGGCGTCGGCGCCCGCACCGCCGGCTGCGACTCCATCTATCTGCCGACCACGCGCGACAACGGCTTCCTGCCCGATCTCGATGCGATCGACGAGGCGACCTTGGCGCGCACCGTCGCCTTCTACATCGCCACGCCAGCCAACCCACAAGGCTCGGTGGCCAGCCCGGACTACATGCGCAAGCTGGTCCGGCTCGCCGACCGCTGGGGCTTTCTGATCTTCAGCGACGAGTGCTATTCGGAGATCTACACGCGACAGGCGCCCGGCAGCATGCTCGAGCATGCCGGCCCCGACTACGCCAACGTCGTCGCGTTCCAATCGCTGTCGAAGCGCTCCAACGTGCCGGGCATGCGCATCGGCTTCGCCGCCGGCGACCGCAGATTCCTCGCGGGCTTTCACGAGCTGCGCAACGTCGCGGCGCCGCAGGTGCCGGTGCCGCTGCAGCACGTCGCGGTGGCCGCCTATGGCGACGAGGCACATGTCGAGGACAACCGGCGGCTGTACCGCGCCAAGTTCGACCTCGCCGACCAGATCATCGGCAACCGTTATGGCTACAGGCGGCCCGATGGCGGCTTTTGCGTCTGGCTCGACGTCGCCGATCGCGGCGGCGACGAGGAGGTGACGCTGCGGCTGTATCGCGACGCCGGCGTGCGGGTAGTGCCCGGCAGCTACTTGGCGCGGCCGCAAGCCGACGGCTTCAATCCAGGCGTCGGCTATATCCGGCTGGCGCTGGTGGCCGATGCCGACTCCACCGGTGAGGCGTTGCACCGGCTGGTCGAGGTCCTGGGATAATCGCGGGGCTGATGCAGATGCCGGCGATCGAACGAGTCATTCCCCTGGTCAACCACCTGCCGACGTCGCTGCGCGACGCGCTGGTGCGGCGGCTGCGCGAGCTCGCGGGCCTCGCGCTGATTGGCCTGTCCGGCATCGCCGCGGCGGCGCTGATGACCTGGTCGGTGCAGGACCCGAGCCTGAGCCACGCCACCTCGCGCGCGATCCGCAACATCGTCGGCTATCCCGGCGCGATCGGCGCCGATCTCCTGATGCAGATCTTCGGCCTCGGCGCCATCATGGTCATCCTGCCGATCGCGATCCGCGGCTGGCGCATGATGACGCACCGGCCGTTCGATCGCGAGGCGCTGCGCTTCGGCGCCTGGGTGCTCGGCGCCGTCATCGCCGCCGGACTTGCCAGCTGCTGGCCGCGCTCGCACGCCTGGCCGCTGCCGACCGGTCTCGGCGGCGTGGTCGGCGACGCCCTGGTGCGCGCACCGGCCGTGGTGTTCGGGCCGCCCGGTGTGATCTATCGGCTGGTGCTCGGCGCCCTTCTTCTGGTTGCGATGATCGGCTGCCTGCTGGTGGCCGGCGGCATGGGCGCGAAGGAAGCCGATCCGAGCCTGCTCGCGGATGAGGACGACGACACGCCGCTGGCCGACCCCGAGGACGACGACGACCGCAAGGCGATCCGGCTCGGCTGGGTGTTCCACGCCATCATGAGCGCCAAGGCGCAGGTCGTCTGGTTCCTGAGCACGGCCTACCGCGCACTGGTGTCATCAGGCCCGCAGCCGCGCGCCGCCGCCGCAAGCCGGCAGGAGCCGAGCCTGGGCCGCGGCCAGGGCAAGCCGACGCTCGCGCCCGAGATGGACGAGAACGGCGGCGACGAGGAAGAGGCCGACGAGGGCGAGGACGACGAGGAGGAAGAGGAGCCCGCTCCCCGCGCCCGCAAGAAGCCCGCGGCCAAGACGCCGGCGCGCAAGTCCAACGACAAATACGACCTGCCCTCGGTCTCGATGCTGGCGGCGCCGAAATCGTCCGATCGCCAGCCGCTGTCGAAGAGCGAGCTGGAGGCCAATTCGCGCGCGCTGGAGGGCGTGCTGCAGGATTTCGGCGTGCGCGGCGAGATCGTCAAGGCGCATCCCGGTCCGGTCGTCACGCTGTACGAGCTGGAGCCGGCGCCGGGCATCAAATCGTCGCGCGTCATCGGCCTCGCCGACGACATCGCCCGCTCGATGAGCGCGCTGTCTGCGCGCGTCGCCGTCGTGCCCGGCCGCAATGCCATCGGCATCGAGCTGCCCAACGCGCATCGCGAGAAGGTGTACCTGCGCGAGTTGCTCGTCGCCAAGGAGGCCACCGAGAGCGTCGCCAAGCTGCCGCTGTGCCTCGGAAAGAACATCGGCGGCGAATCCATCATCATCGATCTCGCCCGCACCCCGCACATGCTGATCGCCGGCACCACCGGCTCGGGCAAGTCGGTCGCGATCAACACCATGATCCTGAGCCTGGTCTACCGGCTCCGGCCGGACCAGTGCCGGCTGATCATGGTCGATCCGAAGATGCTCGAATTGTCGGTCTATGACGGCATTCCGCATCTCCTCACGCCGGTCGTCACCGATCCGAAGAAGGCCGTCGTCGCGCTGAAATGGGCCGTGCGCGAGATGGAGGAGCGCTACAAGAAAATGGCCAAGCTCGGCGTGCGCAACATCGACGGCTACAATGCCCGTCTGGGCGAAGCGCGCGCCAAGGGCGAGGAGCTGACGCGCACCGTCCATACCGGCTTCGACAAGGAAACCGGCAAGGCGATCTACGAGGAGGAGAAGCTCGACCTCGATCCTCTGCCCTACATCGTCATCATCGTCGACGAGATGGCCGACCTGATGATGGTCGCCGGCAAGGACATCGAGGGCACGGTGCAGCGCCTCGCCCAGATGGCGCGCGCCGCCGGCCTGCACGTCATCCTGGCAACGCAGCGCCCGTCGGTCGACGTCATCACCGGCACCATCAAGGCGAACTTCCCGACCCGCATCTCCTTCCAGGTCACGTCCAAGATCGACAGCCGCACCATTCTCGGCGAGATGGGCGCCGAGCAGCTGCTCGGCCAGGGCGACATGCTCTACATGGCCGGCGGCGGCCGCATCAGCCGCGTGCACGGCCCGTTCTGCTCCGACGAGGAGGTCGAGAAGGTCGTCAAGCATCTGAAGGCACAGGGCTCGCCGGAATATCTCGAGGCGGTCACCGCCGAGGAGCCGAGCGAGGAGGATGGCGCCGTGTTCGATGCCACCGGCATGGGCGGCGGCGGTGGCGACGACCTGTTCTCCCAGGCGGTCGCCGTGGTCAAGCGCGACCGCAAGGCCTCCACCAGCTACATTCAACGCCGGCTGCAGATCGGCTATAACAAGGCCGCTTCGCTGATGGAGCGGATGGAACAGGAAGGCATCGTCGGCCAGGCCAACCACGCCGGCAAGCGCGAGATCCTGGTGCCCGAGGAGGAAGGCGGATTCTGACGGCCCCGATGGCCGCAGAAACGCCGCTTCGGTGCCCGATCTTCACGCGATTACGATCACGCTGCCCGCCCGATCCGGGATAGAACGCGTAAAACTCAGGACGTCGTTTTGAAAAGCTCCTTGTTGAACAGCACGTTTTCGTATCACGCAGCTTCGCGCGGGCGCCGGATCGGCGCCTGGCTGGTCGCCTGCGCCGTGGCGACATGCTCTGTCGCCGGTGCGTCCGGTCACGCCGCCGCGCAGGGCACGCCGGCTCCGAAATCAGGCCCGAAGAGCGGCTCCCAGCTCAGCGCCTCCGACCAGCAGCGGGCCGGCCAGAGCCCCTCGACCACCCAGACGGCCCCGCCCAATCCGGTCATTCCCGATCCCCGGCGCAATGTGCCGGCCAGCATCTTCACCTCGTTCGACGCCAACCAGAAGGCGCAGGCGGCCAAGGTCAGCGCCTATCTGTCGTCGCTGCAGACCCTGGTCGGGAACTTCGTCCAGGTCGGCCCGGACGGCAGCAAGACCAAGGGCGATTTCTACATCCAGAAGCCGGGCAAGGTCCGCTTCGAATACGAGCCGCCGACGCCGATCGACATCATCGCCGACGGCTCCTCGCTGGTCGTGCGCGACCGCAAGCTCGCGACCCAGGACGTCTATCCGCTGTCGCAGACGCCGCTGCGCTATCTGCTGTCGGACCGCATCGACCTGCTCAAGGACACCAACGTGATCGCGGTCGCGGCCGACGACCTCTACGTCACGATCACGATCGAGGAGAAGCAGGCGCTGATCGGCACCAGCCGGCTGATGCTGATGCTCGGCGTCAAGGACGGCCAGCTCAAGCAGTGGACCGTGACCGATCCGCAGGGCTACGACACCACCATCGCCGTCTACAATCTCGATACGACCAAGAAGCTCGATCCGGCGATGTTCAAGATCGACTTCACGGCCTATCCGAGCACGCCGCCGGGCTGACGCCGCCTCTCGCGCTCGCTCAGCGCGATTCGAGCCCGCGCACCTTCCATTGCGCTTCGGACAGTGCAAGCTTCTCGAAGCGCTTGCGCGCCTCCTCGAGGTCATCGGCCGGAAGCGCGTCGCAGCCGGGCCGGCCGCGCAGGATCATCGACGTCGTCGCCCAGCTCAGCCGCGCCGCCTTGCAGGCCAGCAGCAGATCCGTGAGACGGTCCTCCTCCAGCAGCGCTTCGATCGTCTCGATGGTGACGACGCAGAGCAGCGCCAGCGCTGCGATCACGGCAGGGAAATCGCCGGTGGCGCAGAAGCGGTTGACGGCGGAGTCGCCGAGCTTGCCGGTGCGGCTGAGGGCGGCAACCTCGGCCTTGACCTGCTGATAATCCCAGATCGCGCGCATTGCCGCGCCGGGCGAGCGGGTCGGCGTCGCCTGCAGGGTGGCGCGGGTCGCCGGCGGTGCGGCCTTGATGAAGCGGGCGCGGGCGCCCTCGCTCGCCGCGGCGACGAAGGCCCGCGACAGCTTGGCCGGCAGATCTGTGCGCAGCGCGAGCTTTTCGGCGAGATCCTCGTCGCGCTCGGCGATCTTGAACAGGCTGCGATAGCCATCCTCGGACAGCCGGGCGGAGAGGTTCTGTGCCAGCGCCATGCGCACCGCCGGAAAGCCGCGTGCAATCAGCTGCGTCGTGAGGCTGTCGCCAATGCCCCTGCGGCTGGCGAGCGCGACGAGATGCGCCGGGCTGCCGGTGCGGATGAACTCGGCGAGGTCGCGCTCGGTCAGCACCGCCGCCTTGGCCAGCATCGGCCCGGCGACGCGCAATTCGGGGTGAACGGCGAGCAGCCGCGCCGTGGCGTAAGGCGCGCGCTCGACGCCGGCGAGCGCCATGCTCAGCTCGGCCAGCAGCTCGGTCGCGACCTGCGGCATCAGCCGAGCGAACATCTGATCGTAGAGATCGAGCTGCTCGTCCGATGCGGGCCGCGGACCGGCCAGGAACAGGCTGGTCGTCCGGCGCAGCAAGTCGGTGGCGAGCTCGGACACCGTCCGCGCATCACCGGCGGGCGTCTTGGCGGTCGGAGCTGCCGCAGGCGCTGGAGGCATCGCACGTCCCTCGTTGGGCGCCTCTTGGCTATGACAGAGGCGCGGGTCGATCATCAATTGAGGAAGAATGCGAAGGCCGGACTAAAGGGGCGTTAAGCCCGGCGGACGGAGCTGCAACCCGCGCGGCTGTCGTTAATGGATTGCAACAGAGCGTGGCAACGACCGTGTTCCTGTATTGTTCTTGCGAACAATCCCTGCTTCCGCTAGCTTGGTCGCTGGGAGGGGCATCATGGTCCAGCGCGTTTCCACCGTCGCCTTCGAGGGGATCGAGGCCCGCGCGGTCGACGTGCAGGTCCAGGTCGCACCCGGCCTGCCGGCGTTTGCGATCGTCGGCCTGCCGGACAAGGCGGTGTCGGAAGCGCGCGAGCGGGTGCGCTCGGCGCTGATCGCCTCGGGCCTGGCGCTGCCGGCGCGGCGCATCACCGTGAACCTCGCGCCGGCCGACGTGCCCAAGGAAGGCAGCCATTACGACCTGCCGATCGCGCTGGGGCTGATGGCCGCGATCGGCGCCATTCCGCCGGATGCCCTCGGCGGCTTCACCGTGCTGGGCGAGCTCGGCCTCGACGGCTCGATCGCGCCAGTCGCCGGCGTGCTGCCCGCGGCCATCGGCGCCAATGCGCGCGAGGAAGGATTGATCTGCCCGGCCGCCTGCGGCGCCGAGGCGGCGTGGGCGAGCCCGGACCTGCAGATCATCGCGGCGAGCTCGCTGATCCAGATCGCCAACCATTTCAAGGGCACGCAGGTGCTGTCGCGGCCGCAGCCGAAGATCCAGGAGGCACCCGCAAGCCTGCTCGACCTGCGCGACATCAAGGGCCAGGAGAGCGGCAAGCGCGCGCTCGAGATCGCGGCCGCCGGCGGGCATCATCTGCTGATGATCGGCTCGCCCGGTGCCGGCAAGTCGATGCTGGCGGCGCGACTGCCGTCGATCCTGCCGCCGCTGTCGCCGGCAGAACTCTTGGAAGTTTCGATGATCGCCTCGGTCGCCGGCGAGATCGAGGGCGGCGCGCTGACGTCGCGGCGGCCGTTCCGCAGCCCGCATCATTCCGCCAGCATGGCGGCGCTGACCGGCGGCGGCCTGCGCGCCCGCCCCGGCGAGATCTCGCTGGCGCATCAGGGCGTGCTGTTCCTCGACGAGCTGCCGGAGTTCGATCCGCGCGTGCTCGATTCGCTGCGCCAGCCGCTGGAGAATGGCGAGGTCTCGATCTCGCGCGCCAATCACCGGGTCACCTACCCTGCCCGCTTCATGCTGGTCGCCGCGATGAATCCGTGCCGTTGCGGCAACGCCTTCGAGCCCGGCTATGCCTGCAAGCGCGGCCGCATCGACCGCTGCACCGCCGACTACCAGATGCGCATCTCCGGCCCGTTGATGGACCGCATCGACCTGCGCATCGAGGTGCCCGCGGTCACCGCCGCCGACCTGATCCTGCCGCCGTCCAAGGAAGGCTCGACCGAGGTCGCGGCCCGCGTCGCGGCCGCGCGCGACCTGCAGCGCGCCCGCTATGCCAAAGCCGGCCTGCCGCACATCCGGACCAACGCCGAGGCGCCGGCCGCCGTGCTCGACGAGATCGCCAGGCTCGATGCGCCCAGCCAGAAGCTGCTGCGCGAGGCCGCCGAGACGATGCGGCTGTCCGCCCGCGGCTATCACCGCGTGCTGCGCGTGGCGCGGACGCTCGCCGATCTCGATCATGCCGAGACCATCGGCCGGCTGCATCTGGCCGAGGCGCTGTCGTATCGCGCGCTGGCCGAGGACAGTCGCCATGCGGCCGCGTAGATTTACCGCTGAGCTCAAGACGCGATCAAGCTTACCCTGTCGCATCGATAGTCAGAGGAAACTCAATGGCAACCGAAGCGCCACTACAGGATATCCCGAATTGTGAGCGATTGTGCCGGAGTCAACAACCAGCGTAGTTTTTGACCTTTCGTGGCGTCTGGAGGGAAGCGCAGATTCCTTCTAGAATCTTTGCGACCAAAGCTTCCGAGGCTGGGTCACGTGGTACGAACAGGCCAGCAGCCACCCCGGCGGCAAGTGCCGCTCCACTCTCGATTCGAGCCTTTCGATAGAAAATGTAAGAATCCTTTGTGATGAACGGATGGTCCCCAACTCCAAGCCGTGTAGTTCCGTCGCACAGATGATTCTGCCATTCAGTTACGGAGACAATAATGTGATTACCAGCCTCGCACGCGTCCGTGCAGACTATGAAAAGGTGCTTTCGGTTGGGATCGTTGTAAGTGCCGGATGGTAACAGTAACGTCTGGCACCTGCAGGCAACGTACGTCGCCATGGCTCATCCACGAAGTGACTGAAAAACCTTGTCCAGATATCTGTTTTCCTCAATCAGTGAGGCTTGTACGTCCGCGTCCTTGAATCCAAGAGCAGTTAGTATGCGCTCTACCGGAATCGGCTTCGAACTCCCGTTAGGGTCCTCCCATTCGGGAATGTTGTTACGGTCATGGGTATAGTTGACCAGCTGCCATTTACCCATCTGCCCGAACTCATTCCATACCGCATCTAAGCACTGGATATCTGCATCGCTCAGCTCATCAAGCTCGCCAATATCAATTTGCTTCTTGGCTCCGATAAGATGATTGGCGCGGTCTTCCAAGAGTTCGGACCAGCCACAGGCCTCCAGATCATATTCACCATTTGCGTGGCTATACGTGGTGGAGTTTACGGGCCCATGCGGCATCGAAACTCGCGGCTCATCCAGTATCGGGAATCCGAATGCTTTTAGGCTTTGTCTATCAGACAGATAGACCAGCTTGATCGCCTTCAAAATGTTGAGGGCGTTCTGGCCATTTCTTGCAATAAAGAATGCGATGACCTGTGAGGCCTTTCTTGCATTAAAGGTCATAGGAAGAGCCCCTCTGCAAGAGGAAAAGAACGAAACAAGAACATAGTCTCTATGTAAACTATAGTTTTTCAGTGTCAACGGATATAGGCCGATTCTCCGTCAATAGTATTTTTGTCAATTTCTCGTTACTGTTGCGATTTTGCTACGGCGGCAGTGGCATCCGAGCGTACCGTTTCGTCTACTCGTTCAGGGGCCTCCGGACGCCCCCTCAACACTCTGGTAACGACTTCTCTTTACGCTCCGACAACCATAGGGTCCGCGTTCCGTCATCAGGCCTTCCGCGTCGGTGCGTATCATGTTGCGTTTCAAGGTCCTCGTTTCGGCCGTGCCGCTGATCGCGGCGGCGGTCATCGCCAGACTCGAACTGGCGCCCTCCCCGCAGCCCTGCATTGCCGTCGGTGCCGACGGCGTCTCGCTCGGCTCCGCGCCCTTTCACGCCGATCTCCATGTCGACTTCACCGACGATCCCGCGCGCGCAACCACGCCTCATCACCGACCGATCCGGTTCTGTGAGCCGGGCTAACGCCCGGTTCACCATCTCTGCACGGCAGAATCGCGCGTGCACGACCTTTCAAAGTCTCAGCAATACCGACGCCGCATGGTGCGGGCCGGCCATGACATTGGGATCGAAATCGTCGGGGGTGATCGAGATGGGACCGATTTTTCACGTCAGGCTGCGCCTGCGCCGGTTCATGCGCCGTCACCGCACCATCTTCGCCATCCTGCGCTCGCTGATGATCTTCTCCGCCGGCTTCGGCGGCGCGTACGGCTTCATCAGGGCCAGCATCTCCGAGAACTCCGGCTATAACCCGCACACGTTCGCGATCGGAGCCAGCTTCCTGTTCGCGCTCGCCTGCGTCGGCCTCGCCACGCTCAGCATGCGGCTGCGCTTCGTCGCCAGGAAGATGCACAAGATTGCGCTCCACAACGAGGTGCTGGCCGACCGGAACTGGGAGCTGCAGGAAGCCGAGCAGCGCGCCCGCAATCTGTTCGAGCAGCAGGGCGACCTCATCGTCATGCGCGCGCGCGACGGCAGCATCATCTTCGTCAACGACGCCTATTGCCGGATGGCCGGCCTCGATCGCGACAAGCTGCTCGGCAGCGCGTTCACCTTCGAGCTGATCGAGCAGGGCGACAGCGCGCTGGAGCCGAACGGCACGCGCGTCCACGACCAGCGCATCGAGAGCGCGATCGGGCCGCGCTGGATCGCATGGCGCGAGGCACTGGTGCGTTCCGACGCCGGCCAGCCCGCCGTGCTGCAATGTGTCGGCCGCGACGTCACCGACCGCACCGAGACCGAGCGCGCGCTGGCGGAGGCGCGCGACCAGGCCAATGCGGCGAACCGCGCCAAGTCGCGTTTCCTGGCGATGGCGAGCCACGAGATCCGCACACCGCTGAACGGCATCCTCGGCATGAGCGGCCTGCTGCTCGAGACGCAGCTGACGCCGGAGCAGACCACCTACGCCAAGGCGGTTCGCACCTCGGGTGAAGCCTTGATGTCGCTGATCGACGAGCTGCTCGACTATTCCAAGATCGAGGCCGGCAAGCTGGCGCTGGAGGCGCAGCCATTCTCGCTGGCGACGCTGATCGAGGAGGTCACCGAGCTGCTGGCGCCGCGGGCGCAGGCCAAGCAATTGGAGATCGCGGCCTATCTCGACGAGCGGCTGCCGACCTGGGTGACCGGCGACGCCGCGCGGCTGCGCCAGGTGCTGCTCAACCTCGCCGGCAACGCCATCAAGTTCACGGCTTCGGGCGGCGTCGCGCTGATCGCCGAGCCCGGGATCTGGCCGAACGAGATCAGCTTCCAGGTGCGCGATACCGGCATCGGCATCGCAGCCGACGCCCAGGAGCGCATCTTCCGCGAATTCGAGCAGGCCGACGACAGCGTGGCGCGCAGCTTCGGCGGCACCGGGCTTGGCCTGGCGATCTCCGACCGGATCGTCAAACGCATGGGCGGCCGCATCGCGCTGCAGAGCCAGCTCGGCGCCGGCTCGACCTTCGAGGTGTCGGTGCCGCTGCCGCCGGCGCTGGAGCGCGGCGAGCAGAACAGCTTCCGCGGCCCCGACCTCGCGGGACAGTCGGTCATGCTGGTCGCGCCGGCCGGGCTGCAGGCCGAGCTGATCGAACGGCGCCTGCAGAACTGGGGCGCGCAGACCTGCCTGGTCGCCGAGGCCGAGGTGGCGGAAGCCCTGCTGCCCGAACGCGCCTGGCACGCCGTGCTGGTCGACGACGCCATCGGCAGCGACGCGTCGCTCCGTCTGGGCGGGGCCGCGCAACATCACACGACACGGCTGATCGTGCTGGTCACGCCGGCGAGCCGCCACGAGCTGACACCCGCGGCGCCGTTCAACGGCTATCTGGTCAAGCCGCTGCGGGCCGCCTCGCTCGCCGCGCGCGTGAGCTTCGACACCGATGGCACGGTTCCGGCACTCGCTGACGATCCAATCCCGACGATCGCGCCGCCGATTGCGGTTCAGGCCGGCGGGAGCCTGTCCATCCTCGTCGCCGAGGACAATGACATCAACGCGCTGCTGATGCGCTCGCTGCTGACCAAGCTCGGCCACCACGCCGACATCGCCGTGCATGGCGAAGCCGCGCTGGACTCCTGGCTCGCGGCGCGCTCGGCCGGCGCGCCCTATGATCTGATCCTGATGGATGTGCAGATGCCGAAGCTCGACGGCATTGCTGCCGCCAAGCGCATCCGCGCCATCGAGGCCAGCGAGCCCGGCCGGCGCACGCCGATCCTGGCGCTCACGGCCAATGCCCTGGTCGAGGACCGCTACGCCTGCTTCGAGGCCGGCATGGATGGCTTCCTGGTCAAGCCGATCGATCGCGACAAGCTGGACGTGGCGCTGGCGAATCTGGCGGCGGCGCGACAGGTGGCGGCGTAAGTAATTAGTTGGAGCGGATCAGTTCAGCGCTGCGCTCGCGGGCCACGCTCACAACCGCCTGAGCGCCACCGTCTCGACCTCGTGGTCCGCGCCCTTCTTCAGGATCAGCGTCGCGCGCGGCCTCGTCGGCAGGATGTTGTCCTCGAGATTGGCCAGGTTGGTGCGCTCCCAGATGGCGATCGCAGTGGCGATGGCCTCCTCGTCCGACAGCAGCGCGTAGCGGTTAAAGTAGGACCGCGGATCATGGAACGCCGTGTCGCGCAGCGACAGGAAGCGCTTGACGTACCATTTGCGCAGGATCGCCTCGTCGGCATCGATATAAACCGAGAAGTCGAAGAAGTCGGAGACGACCGGCACGGCCTTGCCGTCGCGCGGCAGCGGCCCGGTCTGCAGCACGTTGACGCCTTCGACGATGAGGATGTCCGGCTGGTCGATCTCGACCCACTGATGGGGGACGATGTCGTAGGTGAGATGCGAGTAGACCGGCGCGCGCACCTGATGCCGGCCGGCCTTGATGTCGGAGAGGAAGCCCAGCAGCCGCGGCAGGTCGTAGCTTTCCGGAAAGCCCTTCTTCTGCATCAGGCCCTGCCGCTCCAGGACCGCGTTCGGATAGAGGAAACCGTCGGTGGTGATGAGATCGACCTTCGGCCGCGGCGACCAGCGCGCCAGCAGGGCCTGCAGCACGCGCGCGGTGGTGGACTTGCCGACCGACACCGAGCCGGCAACGCCGATGATGTAGGGCATCTTGCGGTCGCGGATGCCGAGGAACTGGCGCTGCGCGTAGTACAGCCGCTGCGCCGCGTCGACATACATCGACAGCAGTCGCGACAACGGCAGATAGATGTCCTCGACCTCCTTGAGATCGAGGCGATCGTGCATCGAACGCAGCTTGGAGAACTCGCCGGGCTCCAAGGTCATCGGCGTGTCGTTGCGCAGCTCGGCCCATTGTTCGCGGGTGAAGACGCGGTACGGATTATATTGTTGTTCGGTGGTGCGCATATCCATGACGCTGCCCTTCGTTTCCCCGGCCGACGCGCCCTACTCCGTCTTGCGCGACGCCTTTTCTTCCAGCCCCGACTGACCGGTGCGCTTGCCGAGCGCCGCCTCGACCTCCTCGAGCCGGACGTCGCGCGACTTCAACAACACCAACAGATGAAACAGCAGATCGGCGCTTTCGGAGATCAGATGCTCACGGTCGGTGCCAACAGCGGCGATGACCGTCTCGACCGCCTCCTCGCCCATCTTCTTGGCGCATTGCGCCGGGCCCTTGTCGAGCAGCTTGCGCGTATACGACGCCTCGCCGCCCGCCGCGGCGCGCGCGTCGATGATGGCAGCGAGATCGTGAAGCGTGAAACGGGACATCAGCCGGTACTCGGAACGCCTGCCCGAACCACGGCGGCCGGACCAGCGTTCATCTAACATTTTTGCGGCGCAATGTCGTCAGGGATCGAGCCGCATCGGCAGGCCCTGGCGCGCCATGTGCTCCTTGGCCTGCCGGATGGTAAATTCCCCGAAATGGAAGATCGAGGCGGCCAGAACCGCAGTCGCGCGGCCCTCGCGGATGCCGTCGACCAGATGGTCGAGATTGCCGACGCCGCCGGAGGCGATCACCGGCACCGGGACGCTGTCGGAGACCGCCCGGGTCAGCGGCAGGTCAAAGCCCTGGCGCGTGCCGTCGCGGTCCATCGACGTCAGCAGGATCTCGCCGGCACCGAGCGCGACCACCTCCTGGGCGTATTCCAGCGCGTCGATGCCGGTCGATTTGCGTCCGCCATGGGTGAAGATCTCCCAGCGGCTGCCGCCGCCCGGCCGCGACACGGACTTGGCGTCGATCGCGACCACGATGCACTGCTCGCCGAACTTCTCGGCCGCCTCCTTGACGAATTCGCGCCTGCTCACCGCGGCCGAATTGATCGAGACCTTGTCGGCGCCGGAGCGCAGCAGGGTCTTGATGTCGTCGATGGTGCGCACGCCGCCGCCAACCGTGACCGGCATGAAGCAGGCCTCCGCCGTGCGCCGGACGACGTCCAGCATGATGCCGCGGTTCTCATGGGTGGCGGTGATGTCGAGGAAGCAGAGCTCGTCGGCGCCGGCGGCGTCATAGGCGATCGCGGCCTCGACCGGATCGCCGGCGTCGCGCAGATTGACGAAGTTGACACCCTTGACGACCCGTCCGTCCTTGACGTCGAGGCAGGGAATGACACGGACCTTGAACATCCTGTTCTCTCCTACGCGCGCGCCGCGCGGATCAGCGCCAGCGCCTCTGCCGGGTCGAGCCGGCCGTCATAGAGCGCGCGGCCGGCGATGGCGCCTTCGAGCTTTTTCGCACGCGGTGTCAGCATCGCCCTGACGTCCTCGATCGAGGCAAGGCCGCCGGAGGCGATCACGGGAATCGAGATGGCATCGCCGAGCGCGATCGTAGCGTCGAGGTTGAGGCCCTTGAGCAGGCCGTCGCGGGCGATGTCGGTGAAGATGATCGCGGCGACGCCGGCGTCCTCGAAGCGTTTGGCGATGTCGAGCGCGGTGACCTCGGACGTCTCCGCCCAGCCTTCGACCGCGACCTTGCCGTCGCGGGCATCGAGGCCGACGGCGACGCGGCCGGGAAAGGCCTTCGCAGCGGCCTTCACCAGCTCGGGATCGCGCACCGCTGCGGTGCCGATGATGACGCGGGTGACGCCTTTGCCGAGCCAGGCCTCGACCGTCTTGAGATCGCGAATGCCGCCGCCGAGCTGCACCGGCATCTTGACGACCTCCAGCATTGCCTCGACGGCTTGCGCGTTCATCGGCTTGCCGGCGAAGGCACCGTCGAGGTCGACGACGTGGAGATATTCAAAGCCCTGGTCGGCGAAGCTCTTGGCCTGCGCGGCGGGATCGAGGTTGAACACGGTGGCGCGCGCCATGTCGCCCTGCTCCAGGCGCACGCACTGGCCGTTCTTCAGATCGATGGCGGGAAACAGGATCATATCAGTTGTCTTTCAAGAGCGCGCCCTGTCCGCCTCTTGCGGCGAACAGGACGGAAGCGCTCACGGCTTCCATTTCAGGAAGTTGGAAATGAGGGCGAGACCGAAACGCTGGCTCTTCTCGGGATGGAATTGGGTGCCGATCGCGGTGTCCTTGCCGACGATCGCCGTGATCGGACCGCCGTAATCGGCGCGCGCCAGCACATCGTTCTCGTTGACCGCATTCAAGTGATAGGAGTGCACGAAATAGGCGTGCAAGCCCTTCGGCCCGAGCGGCAGCCGCTCCAGGACCGGATGCTCCTGCACCAGGTCGAGCGTGTTCCAGCCCATGTGCGGGATCTTCAGGCTCTCGTCACGAGGGGCGATCTTCTCGACGTCGCCGGCGATCCAGTCGAAGCCGTCGGTGGCGACATGCTCCTTGCCGCGCGTTGCCATCAATTGCATGCCGACGCAGATGCCGAAGAACGGCCGCGCCTTGTGGCGGACGGCTTCGGTCATCGCCTCCAGCATGCCGTTGACGGAGTCGAGGCCGCGGCGGCAGTCGGCGAAGGCGCCGACGCCGGGCAGCACGATGCGGTCGGCGCGATACACGGTGTCGGGATCACGCGTGACGACGACCTTCTGCGGATCCGCCATGCCGCGCGCGGCGCGCTCGAACGCCTTGGCGGCGGAATGCAGATTGCCGGAGCCGTAATCGATGATTGCAACACTCATCGTCCACCTCCGGGTTCGGGAAACAAGCCAATGATGCTGGCGTGCGGCAGCGGCGGCGGGTGCAGGCCATTGCCGTTGTCGCGCGTCGGCGGCGCCGCGCCGCGATCGACGGTATGATTGTCGTAGCCGAGCGTGCTGCGCCGGGCGGCCCAGCGCTCGAAGAAGCGGCGCTCGGCGGCATCGAGATCGTCGGCGACGACGACGTCGATCTGGCGCCAATTGCCGCGCGAGTAGCTCCAGCGCTTCAGGCTCGAGGCTTCAAGCCCGAGCAGGATCGCGAACAACAAATCGACGCCGGCAATCGCACCGCCGTTGACGCCGACGCGCACCAGGATCACGTCGAGCGCGATCATCAGCACGGCCCAGACGAGCATCGCAAGCCAGAGGCGATGCCAGGCCAGCCAGACGGCGCCGAGCACCGCGGCCCAGAAATGGAAGCCGTCGCGGATGAAGACGAAGCGATCGGTCGAACGCAGATCGACCCCGGCGGCCAGGGGAGCGTGAACCGTATAGACAGGCATGTCGATGATCCCTTGAGGGAAGCGGTCAGCCGCCGAGCTGACCCTTGGTGGATGGCACTTCGCCCTGATTGCGCGGATCGATCGAAAGCGCTGTCCGCAGCGCCCGCGCCAGACCCTTGAAGCAGGATTCGGCGATATGATGGGCGTTCTCGCCGTACAGCGTCTCGACATGCAAGGTGATGCCGGCGTTCATGGCAAACGCATTGAACCACTCGCGCACCAGCTCGGTGTCGAACTCGCCGATCTTGTCGCGCGCGAAGGTCGTGCGGAACACCAGCATCGGCCGGCCCGACACGTCGATCACGACGCGCGTCAAGGTCTCGTCCATCGGCATGTGGATCGAGGCGTAGCGGGTGATGCCGGCCATGTCGCCGAGCGCCTGCCGCACCGCTTGGCCGAGCGCGATGCCGACATCCTCGGTGGTGTGGTGAAAGTCGATATGCAGGTCGCCGACCGCCTTGACCGTCATGTCGATGCGGGAATGCCGGGCAAGCAGATCCAGCATGTGATCGAAGAAGCCGATACCGGTCGCGATGTTCACGACGCCGGTCCCGTCGAGGTTCACGGACACCTCGATGTCGGTCTCTTTGGTCTTGCGCTTGATGGTCGCGCTACGCATCGGGTCAGCTTTCCCTTGAAAACGCGGCCCTTTTATCAGGCGGATGTCGGCTTAGCTACTGCGGGATAGCGCCCCGTACGCCTGATCTCGGGCCATGGTGAGCGGATTTCAAGACCGGGTCGGGCAGGGCAGGGACCCGGTAATTGTATCCCGACGCCTGAGCGCCTAAATCAGGGCATCAACCAGGGATCCCCCATGCACGCATCCTCGAACGAGCCCACCGTCTGGCACGGCACCACGATTCTGACCGTCCGCAAGGGGGGCAGGGTGGTGATCGGTGGCGACGGCCAGGTCTCGATCGGCCAGACCGTGATCAAGTCCAATGCCAAGAAGGTGCGCAAGCTCGGCAAGGGCGACGTTATCGGCGGCTTCGCCGGGGCCACCGCCGACGCCTTCACCCTGTTCGAGCGGTTGGAGAGCAAGCTGGAGCAGTATCCGGGGCAGCTGACCCGGGCGGCGGTCGAACTCGCCAAGGACTGGCGCACCGACCGCTATCTGCGGCGGCTCGAAGCCATGATGATCGTGGCCGACAAGGAGGTCTCGCTGGTGCTGACCGGGACGGGCGACGTCCTGGAACCGGAGTCCGGCGTGATGGCGATCGGCTCCGGCGGCAACTATGCGCTTGCGGCTGCGCGTGCGCTGATCGACACCGACAAGGACGCCGAGAGCATCGTCCGCCGCTCGCTCGACATCGCCGCCGACATCTGCGTCTACACCAACCGCAACATCACCATCGAAGCATTGTCGGCCGAGTAGACCATGACCGCGGACGAGATCGGCGCCCCGTCCCGGCAGTCGTCCGGACCCTGGCTCATCCCGGTGCTCGGTCTGCTGGCGCTGCAGGCCGCACTGTTGTTCGCGATGGGCCGGCTGCCGATCTGCGCCTGCGGCACCGTCAAGCTGTGGCACGGCGTGGTGCAGAGCTCGGAGAACTCCCAGCATCTCACCGACTGGTACACGTTCTCCCATGTCATTCACGGCTTCTTGTTCTATGCGCTGACCATGCTGGTGGTGCCGCGGCTGCCCTGGCAGGGGCGGCTGATCCTGGCGATGCTGATCGAGGGCACCTGGGAGCTGGTCGAGAACTCCAGCTTCATCATCGAGCGCTATCGTGCCGCCACGATCTCGCTGGACTATTTCGGCGACAGCATCGTGAACTCCGTCGGCGATACGCTGGCGATGATGACCGGCTTCCTGCTGGCGCGGGTGCTGCCGGTCTGGCTGACCGTCGTGATTGCAGTCGCGTTCGAGATCGGGGTGGGCCTGCACATCCGTGACAACCTGACCCTGAACATCTTGATGCTGATCTGTCCAACCGAGGCGATCCGGCAGTGGCAGGCCGGACCGCCGCTCCTGTGACGGCGGAAATCCGGCTTGCCCTCATCCCCGTCCGACCCTAGCTAGAGCCTCATGACAGACTTTTCACCCCGCGAAATCGTCTCCGAACTCGACCGCTACATCGTCGGCCAGGCCGACGCCAAGCGGGCGGTGTCCATTGCGTTGCGCAACCGCTGGCGCCGGTTGCAGCTCGATGCAGGCCTGCGCGAGGAGGTGCTGCCGAAGAACATCCTGATGATCGGGCCGACCGGCGTCGGCAAGACCGAGATCGCGCGGCGGCTGGCCAAGCTCGCGGGCGCGCCGTTCCTGAAGGTCGAGGCGACCAAGTTCACCGAGGTCGGCTATGTCGGCCGCGACGTCGAGCAGATCATCCGCGATCTCGTCGAGGTCGCGATCGTCCAGGTGCGCGAGCGCAAGCGCAAGGACGTCGCCGCCCGGGCCCAGCTTGCCGCCGAGGAGCGCGTGCTCGATGCGCTGGTCGGCGCCAGCTCCAGCGCCGCCACCCGCGACTCGTTCCGCCGCAAGCTGCGCGCCGGCGAGCTGAACGACAAGGAGATCGAGATCGAGACGCAGTCGTCCGGCGGCGGCCTTCCGATGTTCGAGATCCCGGGCATGCCGGGGGCGCAGATGGGCGCGATCTCCATCGGCGACATCTTCGGCAAACTCGGCGGCCGCACCAAGACGCGGCGCGTCACGGTCGAAGCCTCGCACGACATCCTGATCGCGGAAGAGTCCGACAAGCTGCTCGACGGCGACCAGCTGGTGCAGGAGGCGATCAGCGTGGTCGAGAACAACGGCATCGTGTTCCTCGACGAGATCGACAAGATCTGTGTGCGCGAGAACCGCGCAGGCGGCGACGTGTCCCGCGAGGGCGTGCAGCGCGACCTGCTGCCGCTGATCGAGGGCACCACGGTCTCGACCAAGCATGGCGCTGTGAAGACCGATCACATCCTGTTCATCGCGTCGGGCGCGTTCCACATCGCCAAGCCATCGGACCTCTTGCCGGAGTTGCAGGGCCGGCTGCCGATCCGCGTCGAGCTGCAGGCGCTGACGCGCGACGACATGCGCCGCATCCTGACCGAGCCGGAGGCGTCGCTGATCAAGCAATATGTCGCGCTGATGAAGACCGAGGGCGTGACGCTCGACATCACCGACGATGCGATCGACGCGCTCGCCGACATCGCGGTCGCGGTCAACTCCACGGTCGAGAACATCGGCGCGCGTCGGCTGCAGACCGTGATGGAGCGCGTCCTCGACGACATCTCCTTCACGGCCTCCGACCGCAGCGGCGAGACCATGCGGGTCGACGCCGCCTTCGTGCAGCAGCACATTGGCGATCTCGCCAAGAACACTGATCTCAGCCGGTTCATTTTGTAGCGGCTACCCGTATGGGTCGAGGCCGAGCTACAAATTCCGCCGTCGTCCCCGCGAAAGCGGGGACCCATGACCACCAAAGCCAATTGTGACTCTCGATGGCGGCTCCAGCCTTGCCTCAGCATGGACGGCGGTGGCTATGGGTCCCGGCTCAAGGCCGGGACGACAGTGGTGGATGTGGCGGCGACCTCGTCTCCGCCAGCCATCGCTCGGTCATGGCATGACCGGCGCCTACAACAAACACTGGCGGGCGATGCTCGCCGTCAACGCCACCGTGATGCTCGGCGTGGTCCTGCACAAGATCACGCTGCCGCCCTACATCCCCTACATCCACCTGCTGGTCGACTATCACCACGGCTTCATCAAGCGCGCGCTGGTCGGTGCCATCGTCGGACTGTTCACGGCGAAGGTGCCGGTGTGGCTGGTGTTCGCAATCGGCGGCAGCGTCTGGCTGATCACGCTCGCTCTGTACCTGAAGCTGTTCCGACGCACCTTTGGTTTTGATCGCGCGCAGCTGCCGCTGTTCGTCTTCACGGCGGGGTCGCCGTTCGTCTTCAAGAACTTCCTGTTCACGCTCGGTCATTTCGACATCTATGGCTGTCTCGGCGTCATCATCCTGTTGCTGGTCCCGGCGAGCTCACTCGGCTACGTCCTGCTCGCCACGCTCATCTCGGCGGTGCTGGTGCTGATCCATCACATCCATCTGCTGATGTATGTGCCCACCATCGTCGCCATCGTCGTGCTGCGCTGCTATCTGGCCCGCCCCATCGCCCGGCTCGACCTTGCCGTGGGCGCAAGCGCGCTGCTCGGCCTCGGCATCCTGTTCCTGGCCGCGCAATTCCTCGGAACCATGCCGCTGCCCGAAGCCGATTTCGTAAGTTATTTGCAGACACGAATGGCCGATCCATCGCGCACCGAGCTGCTTCAGTTCGCCTATGTCTGGTACCAGCCGCTGTCCAAGGAAGTGCAGGACACCTGGGCGCGCATGCCGTCCAATCTGCTCGGCGTGCCCGTATATGCGCTGCTGCTCTGGCTGCATGCACCGCTATGGAGCTACTACAGAGATCTTGTCGGCGCATTGGAAGAGCGGCGCCATCGCCAGATCGTCATCGCCGCGCTGATCTTCATCAGCCTTGCCTACGTCGTGATGTTCGCGATGGTGTTCGACTATTCGCGCTGGATCTCGAGCTGGGTCGTTTGCATGGTGATGATGCTGCACGCGGTGAAGACGCTTCCCGCGACCAAGCCGATTGCACCGATTGATCCCGACGATCGCAGGACCACGATCCTGGGCTGGATCGTCGCCGCCGTGCCGCGCGTCGGCATCATCCGGCCGTTCTGAGCCTCAGCCTCTTGGGCGCCTGATACGGACGTAGAGCGCGCCGGCGCCGCCGTGTCCGACATGGGCCTCCTCGAAGCCGACGATCAGCGAGCGGAATTCCGGCAGGCTCAGCCAATGTGGCACTTGGCGCCGGAGCACGCCGCGTTCAGGGTCCGCGCCGATGGTGCCCTTGCCGGTGATGACGAGCACGAAGGTCAGCCCATCATGCTGGGCGCGATGCAGGAAATGATGCAGCGCTTGGTGCGCCCGGCTCTGGGTCATGCCGTGCAAATCGAGCCGCGCATCGATCTCATTGCGGCCGCGCGACAGTTTCGAACGCTCCTTCCGGCCGAGCGAAACCAGCGGCGGAATCGCTGGCCGGACAGGTTTCGGAGCGGCAACCGGCGCGACCGGCCGCTGCGTCATCGCGGGTTTGTCTGGCTGCGGTTCGGACGTCGTCATCGGCGGATGCAGCCGCACCGGACGCTGTGTCTTGCGCAGCGGCCTGACTTGTCGCGCGACCGTTTCCCACAGCGTGCGCTCGTCCTCGGAAAGGCCGCGCTTGCGACGGCCGCGCGGCGGCTCGGGATCATGCGACATGGAAACGGCTTGTCATCGGTGGTTGCGGTGGCGTCTGCCATAGCGCAATCGGCGGATATTGCGATCACTTTCGAGTCGCGGTCGGGCCTCCGGCAGGGGCACTGGCTGTGGGGCCACCACGTTCTGCGCCACCGTGGTCGCGGATTTTGCAACGGCGATCGCGGAGCTAGCTGCGACGGGAGCAGCGGCCTTTGAATCCTTGGCCGCGGAGGGCGCCGCCGCCGTCTTGGCCTGGTCCTGCTCCTTCGCTTGATCTTTGGCAGGCTCCTTCGCTGCCTGCTTCGGCAGCGCTTGCGGAAACAGCTTGGCGATCTTCTCCGACGGACGCGCATCCGGCAGCGGCATCTTGCGGCCACGCGCGACCGGATCGAGGCTCTTCGGCACCAGCATCACGAACTGGATGCTGTGCTTGAGGCGGCCGGAGACCTTGCCGGCGTCCGGTCCCGCGCCGAAGTAGAGATCGGCGCGCGCAGGTCCGACGATCGCCGAGCCCGTATCCTGGGCAATCATCAGCCGGTGGAAAGCCGTCTTCGACTTCTCGGATTCGATCGGCAACTCGCCGGTGATGAAGAACGGCGTGCCATAGACGTGCAGCGACTTGTCGACCGCGATCGAGCGGCCCGGAGTCAGCGGGATGCCCTGGGCGCCGACGGCCTCGTCCTTCTCCGACAGTTGCACCTCGCGGAAGAAGATGTAGGAGCGGTTGGTCCGTCGCAGTTCGTTGGCACCTTCCGGGTTCTGCTCCATCCAGTCGCGGATGCGCTGCATCGACATCTGCTCGCGCGGAATGATGCCGCGCTCGATCAGGACACGGCCGACCGGCGTATAGGGATGGCCATTATAGGCATCGTAGTTGATGCGGACGGTCGAGCCATCGTCGAGACTGATGCGCGCGGATCCCTGGATCTGGGCAAACAGCAGGTCCGTCTGGTTCCTCAGCCACGCGATCTCCAGGCCGCGGCCCTCGATGGCGCCGTCCTCGATCTCCGCGCGGTCGTAATAGGGGACCAGCTTGCGCCGTCCGATCTTCCGGTAGACGGGACCCTTGTTGGGCAGACTCGTCGCGTCCTGCTTGAAGCCGCGAACGAACAGATTGGAGGGGCGGCGATAGACCGGAACGTTGTAGACCTCGTTCTGGGTCCGCGAGCCGTCGATCACGGGTTCGTAGTAGCCGGTGACAAAGCCGTCGGCATCGCCGAGCTTAGAGATCTTCAGCGGCTCGAAGTGCCGTTCGAAGAACGCCCTTGCCGCGGCATTGTCGGCGAGATCGGCGGCCCGGGCGTCGCGACAGGGGTCGCGCAGGGAATCGCCCAGCGCCTTGGCGTCCGGCGTGACATCCGTCTTGGCGGCGATCGGCTTGCAACTGGCGCGGAACGTCCGGTACGCCGCGAGTTGATCGTCGTCGTTCCAGCCGGGCACGTCGTTCCAGGCCAATGGCAGGTACTGGCTGTTGTTGATTTCGAGCGGCCAGTCGAGCTGGGGGTAGGGCAGGTGGCGCACCGGTGCCGCCGGGGTCCGGTGGCGTGAGCGCACTGCCTCGGCCGCGTAAGGGGCGAGCGCCACTGCAACGACGCTCAAGGCGAGTGCCGATGTCCAGTACTTCACGCGATGAGCGGTGAAACCCCGCTTCCAAATTTCGCGAACCATGCTTGCACCATCAAAGTACCACTCAACGCGAAATTCGGAGAAAATGGCATGTTCAAAAGATCAATCTCAAAAACCCGAGGATGCGGCTCGTCGTGCTCCTTACGCAGCCGGCCGACACCGAGAGCGGTGGCCTCCAACGTAACACCGCCGACGGCAACCTATTCCATCAATGGCTGCCGGTGCCGACCAGCTTCCAGTTCGGATCGCGCGAGCCGGTGTCGCGGGCGAAGGTCCAGATGTCGGTGATGTCGGCCACCTTGTCCGGATTGCCGTCGACGATGTTGCCCATCTTGTCGCGTGTCACCGAGATCATCTGCGAGACGAAGCGCACCGTGACCTGCGCGGTGCGGTCGCGCAGCTCGGCACCGACCAGCTCGGCGGTATCGATGGAGACGAAGCGCGTTTCGGTCTTCTGCTCCTGCTTCTCACGCTCCTTGATGACGGCGTCGAAGCTCTCATAGACCTCGGACGACAGCAGGTCGCGCAACGCGCGGCGATCGCCATTGGCAAACGCCAGCACGATCATCTCGTAGGCGCTGCGCGCACCGGTCAGGAAATGGCGCGGGTCAAACGAGGAGTCGTCGGCGACGATCGCGTCGAGGCCGCGCGCGAGCGGCGTGCCCGGCTCGGCCAAGCCGCGCCAGCGATCGCCCGCCGCCGGCATCTCGCCGCCGGGGACCGAAGCCGAGGGGTCGACGGGCTTGTTGGGAACCGGCATGACGTGGTTGTCCGGCGCACCCTGGACCGCGTTTCTGGCGGCGTGATCGAACGGCGTCCGCTCGCTTCCGGTGCGCTGCCCGAGCACGGCGCGCAGGCGCACGAAGATGAAGACCGCCAACGCCAGGAAGATGATGGTATAAATGTCCACGTCGTGTTCGCTTTCTGACCTGTCGAGCCGAACGCGGAGCCCGGCCACCGGACACCCGTTCTACAGGATCCAGGTAAAGACCCGTGAATCCCTCGGTCGACCCGGATGTAGTCATCGAATTGGGCCCGGCCAATGGCACATTGTGGCGTAGCGATCCTAACCCTTTTCCCTCTCAAGGGGAAATCCGATCGACCCCTGATTGGAACGGGGTAGGCCGGTCGCTGGTTCCGCCCGGGGGCCGATGCGACAAATAGAGGCATGCCGGCCGGATCAATCCTTTGCCTCGGCCTTTTGCGGCGTCCGTGGCTCGTCCTTGTGGAACAAGCCGGCCCTATGGTAGCCACGCGCCGCAACGACCCGCCCTTTTTGCCTGGAGAACACTGCGATGACCAACGGTAACGGCGCCACTCCCGAGGCGGCTGCTCCTCCTCAACTGAACGTGCTGGCCCAATACATCAAGGATCTCTCGTTCGAGAATCCGAACGCTCCGCAGTCCCTGGCACCGCAGGGCCAGCCGCCGCAGATCAACATCCAGATCAATGTCGGCGCCAACGCGCTGAATGACACGGAATACGAGGTGACGCTGACGATCGAGGGCAAGGCCGAGAGCGGCAGCCAGGTGATGTTCAGCTTCGAGCTGGTCTATGGCGGCGTGTTCCGGCTGGTCAACATTCCGCGCGAGAACCTGTCGCCGATGCTGCTGATCGAATGCCCGCGCCTCTTGTTCCCGTTCGCCCGCGAGATCGTCGCCAACTCGGTGCGCGACGGCGGCTTCCCGCCGCTGATGCTGGACCCGGTCGATTTCGTTGGCCTGTACCGCCAGAACATGGAGCGCCAGGCAGCGGCCCAGGGCGGCCAAGTGCTGTCGAGCTGATCTGGTTCAGCTTTACGATTGATGTTTGCAGGGCGTGATCCGCTGCCGATCCGGCGGATCACGTGCCGGCGAGAAACTCCATCCAGATCGGCTTGTCGCCGAGGGTGGCGATGAAGGCCCGATGCGCCTCTCGCTCCGCATCCGTGACACGTGGCAGAAGCGGCTGCTCGCGCTGACGGCGCGGCGTATCGCCGGCCCCCCCGATGCGGATCTCCTGGCTGTCCTGGGTCAGGATCAGCTGCGACTGCCGCGCCCCGACGAGATCGACATAGACCTCCGCCAGCAGTTCGGCGTCGAGCAACGCGCCGTGCTTGGTGCGGCGTGAGTTGTCGATCGCATAGCGTGAGCAGAGGTCGTCGAGGCGGTTCGACACGCCAGGATGCTTGCGACGTGCGAGCAGCAGCGTATCGACCAGACGATCCCTGGGAATGGCCGCGCGCTTGACCCGGTCGAGCTCGGCATTGATGAAGCCGATGTCAAACGAGGCGTTGTGGATCACCAGCGGGGCATCGCCGATGAATTCCAGGAACTCCTCCACGATCTCGTGAAACAGCGGCTTGTCCGCCAGGAACTCGCTCGACAGTCCGTGAACCGCGAACGCCTCCGCCGGCATGTCGCGTTCGGGATTGATGTAGCGGTGGTAGACTTGGCCGGTGGGCATGCGGTTGATGATCTCGACACAGCCGATCTCGACCAGGCGGTCGCCGCGCAGAGCGTCGAGGCCGGTGGTTTCGGTGTCGAGAACGATCTCACGCATCTGATCTGATCCGTCGAATTCCGCGCCGCCGGCGTTCGCGAATCAGCCCCGGCGCTGCGGCATTCTAACGACCTCCGCCAGGATGTCGCGGATGCGTGCCCGCACCGGATCGAGCCCGTGCGAGGTATCCACGACGAAATCGGCGCGCTTGCGCTTCTCGGCATCCGGCATCTGCCGTGCGAGCAGCGCATCGAGCGCTTCTTCCGTCATCGTGCCGCGCGCCAGGATGCGTTGGCGCTGGATCTCGGGCGACGTCGACACCACCACCACGGCATCGACGCGCTTGTCGCCGCCGGTCTCGAACAGCAAGGGGACATCGACGACGGCAACCGGCACGCCGGACTGCTCGGCGTCATCGAGAAACTTCTGGTGGTAGGAGCGCAGCATCGGATGCACGATCGCTTCGAGCCGGCGGATCGCGGCGGGATCGCCGACGACCTTGGCGGAGAGCCTGGCCCGATCCACCTTGCCGTCCACCGTCGTCCCAGGAAATTCGGCTTCGATCGCCGGCGCGGCTTCGCTCTCATAGACCTTATGAACGGTCGCGTCGGCGTCGTAGACCGGTACACCGGCTTCGGCGAACAGCTTTGCGGTCGTCGACTTGCCCATGCCCATCGAGCCGGTTAGACCCAGCACTCTCATCCGCGGTCACTCCCCCTTACGCGTGGCTGCGGTCGGCATCAGATCCTGAGCAGCTTCGCTTCGCGAAAATAGGCGAGCAGCGGCAACAGCGGCAGGCCGAGTATGGTGAAGTGATCGCCGTCGATCCGGTCGAACAGGTGCACACCGAGCCCTTCCAGCTGATAGGCGCCGACGCTGGATGTGACGGCTTCGCCGGCGACATCGAGATAGGCTGCGATCTCGGTTTCGGTGAGGGCGCGCATCGTCATCCAGGCAATTGCGACGTGCGAGAACAGCACCTCGCCGTTGCGGACCACGGCAATGGCCGAGTGCAGCGCATGGGTGCGCCCGCCCAGCGCCAACAGTTGCTGCATGGCATGCTGGCGGCCGGCTGGCTTGTTGAACATGCGCTCACCCAATGCGAGCGTCTGATCCGCGCCCACCACATATGAATTGGGCCTGCTTGCCGAGACCGCAGCGGCCTTTGCGTTGGCAAGGTGTAACGCGATCTCGTAGGGCGCCACCAGGCCGGCTTCGGCCTGCACCGCGCGTTCGTCGATATCGGCCGGAAGGGCCTCGCACGCGAGGCCTGCGTTCGCGAGCAGCATCCGCCGCGCGCGGCTTTGCGATGCTAGAATGAGAGGCTCGTCACTGCACCAGATGGACATTGATCCGCTCACTAGTCCGGAAGCCGCTGCCGCTGCCGGTCGGTATAGAGTTTCAGGATCGCGGCGGCCGTCTCCTCGATCGAGCGCCGCGTCACGTCGAGCATGACCCAGTTGAACTTCGCACTCAGCTTGCGTGCATAGGCGACCTCGTCCGTCACCGACTGCTTGTCGACATAATTCTCATTGCCGGATTCCGCACCCATACTGAGCAGGCGATTCTGCCGCACCTGGATCAGCCGCTCCGGGGTCGCATGCAGGCTGACGACCAGCGGCTTCTTCAATGTCTCGAGCTGATGCGGGATCGGAATGCCCGGGACCAGCGGCACGTTGGCGGTGCGCACGCCGCGGTTGGCGAGATAGATCGAGGTCGGAGTCTTCGACGTCCGGCTGACGCCCACCAGCACCACTTCGGCGTCTTCGAGGCCGTCGACCATCTGCCCGTCATCGTGGAGCATCGTGTAGTTCAGCGCATCGATGCGGGCGAAATATTCGGCATTGAGCACATGCTGCGCACCGACGCGGCCGGCGGTCGATGCGCCGAGATAGGCCTCAAACAGCTGCATCACCGGACCGATGATCGACAGGCTCGGGATGTTGATCTGCTGGCACTTGCCTTCGAGCCGGCTGACCAGGTCCTTCTCGAGCAGGGTGAACAGCACGATGCCGGGGGCTTCCTCGATCTCGTCGAGCACACGGTCGAGCTGCTTCTGGCTGCGAACCAGCGGGTACACGTGCTCGACGGGGGTCACGTTGGTGTACTGCGCGGCGACCGCTCGCGCGACCGTGATCAAGGTTTCGCCCGTCGAATCGGAAACCAGATGCAGGTGAAAGTAATTGCCGGTGGTGGGCATCAAATCCTTAACGATCTGTGAATCCCTGTGAAGGATGGGACCAAAAAGCAGCCTCGGACCGCTCCCTTTGTATAACCCCGATAGTTCTGCACATGGTCGCCGTCCGGGACAGCGCCAGACAGCAGCGCGATGATATCGGGACGAGGTCGGTTTGTCTCTGGATAAGCTGTCGAAGGATTTCGGCAAGCGTTTGAATCACATTGAACTCTGCGGCGATCCGGCGTGTGCAGCTCACATGTTGAGGGATGTGAACAAGCTGCGGGCACACTGCGGATGACATTGCATGAGTCCAATCCACCGCTACCTAGACTCAAACCTTAAGATTCTAAAATTATTTGGTTTGGAGGGGACTGAGCGAGCGGATATGTCTCGGCACGCAAGCTGATCACCAGCCGAGAGGATCACGCGTCTCCGATGTATGAGTGGATCAAGGCCCTGCACGTCATCGCCGTCATCGCGTGGATGGCCGGCATGCTGTATCTGCCGCGGCTGTTCGTCTATCATTGCGACACCGAGATCGGCTCGAAGCAGTCCGAGACGTTCAAGGTCATGGAGCGGCGCCTGCTCAAGGCGATCATCAATCCGGCGATGACCGTGACGTGGCTTGCCGGGCTCTATCTGGTCTGGGCCGGCCACTGGTATACCAGCGGTTGGTTTCATGCCAAGTTTCTGCTGGTGCTGATCATGTCCGGAGTCCACGGACTGTTCACCCGCTGGGTCAGGGAATTCGGCGCCGACAAGAACACCCGCAGCCAGAAATTCTACCGTTACATCAACGAGGTACCAACGGTACTGATGATAGGCATCGTGATTCTCGTGATCGTCAAGCCGTTCTGACCGTTTCCCTCGGAATACCGCTGCGCTGCAGACGCCTTGCAGACGCCGGCGCGATTTTCTATATTGTAGATATCCCACCCCACGCAGGCGGATGTGGTTGCGTTCCGGCTTGACCGGCCGCCGCATCAGGTCTGGTGCCTCATCGGCGCCAACCTTGCTCAGACCTGCGGACCTCATTTTCGTCCGCCTTCCCACAGCCACCTCGCATCCCTCCCAAGTCGCTTCCACAGGACCACCCCAATGCGGGAAATCAAACTACAGGACCTCAAGTCAAAGACGCCGGCCGAGCTCGTCTCCTTCGCGGAGGAAAACGGGGTCGAGAACGCCAGCACGATGCGCAAGCAGGAGCTGATGTTCGCCATCCTCAAGCAGCTCGCGATCCAGGAAATCGACATCATCGGCGAGGGCGTCGTCGAGGTGCTCTCCGATGGCTTCGGCTTCCTCCGCTCGCCCGATGCCAACTACCTGCCGGGTCCCGATGACATCTACGTCTCGCCCTCGCAGATCCGCCGCTTCGGGCTGCGCACCGGTGACACCATCGAGGGACACATCCGCAGCCCGAAAGAGGGCGAGCGCTATTTCGCGCTGCTCAAGGTCAACACGCTGAACTTCGAGGATCCCGAGAAGTCCAAGCACAAGGTCAATTTCGACAACCTCACGCCGCTGTTTCCGGACGAGCGCTTCCGGCTCGAGCTCGAGGATCCGACCCGCAAGGATCTGTCGCCACGCGTGATCGACATCGTCGCGCCAATCGGCAAGGGCCAGCGTGCGCTGATCGTCGCGCCGCCGCGCACCGGCAAGACGGTGCTGATGCAGAACATCGCGCACTCGATCACGGCCAATCATCCCGAGTGCTACCTGATCGTGCTGCTGATCGACGAGCGTCCGGAAGAAGTCACGGACATGCAGCGCTCGGTGAAGGGCGAGGTCGTGTCCTCGACCTTCGACGAGCCGGCGGCGCGTCACGTCCAGGTCGCGGAGATGGTGATCGAGAAGGCCAAGCGCCTGGTCGAGCACGGCCGCGACGTCGTCATCCTGCTGGACTCGATCACCCGCCTCGGCCGCGCCTACAACACGGTCGTGCCGTCCTCCGGCAAGGTGCTGACCGGCGGTGTCGACGCCAACGCGTTGCAGCGGCCGAAGCGCTTCTTCGGTGCCGCGCGAAACATCGAGGAAGGCGGCTCGTTGACCATCATCGCGACCGCTCTGGTCGACACCGGCAGCCGCATGGATGAGGTCATCTTCGAGGAATTCAAGGGCACCGGCAACTCCGAGCTCATCCTCGACCGCAAGGTCGCGGACAAGCGGACCTTCCCGGCGATCGACATCGCCCGCTCCGGCACCCGCAAGGAAGAGCTCATCACCGAGCCGCAGAACCTCAAGAAGATGTACGTGCTCCGCCGCATCCTCAATCCGATGGGCACGATGGACGCGATCGACTTCCTGCTCGACAAGCTCCGCAGCACCAAGAGCAATGCCGAGTTCTTCGAATCCATGAACACCTGATCGGCCCACGGTCTTGATTTGGAAAGGGCGCTCTTTGGAGCGCCCTTTTTGTTTGACTTGTTTGTCGCTGCGCCCGGCGAGAAGTCCTCGATGCTTATCCGCCCGCCCAGGTTCGTCGGCGTAAAGCATGCCGCTGCAAACCGATTGTCTTTCGCTGCCGGTGAGCCCAACTGAGGATCATGCATCCTCACGACCAGACCATCTTCGCGCTGTCCTCCGGACGCCTGCCGAGTGCGATTGCGATCGTCAGACTCTCCGGGTCTCACGCCGGCATCGCCCTTCAGATGCTTGCGGGGAAACTGCCGCTGCCGAGGATGGCGACGCGCGCCTTGCTGCGGGATGGCAATGGCGAACCGATCGACGATGCCGTCGTGCTGTGGTTTCCCGGCCCGGCCAGTGCCACCGGCGAAGATGTTGCCGAGCTGCATGTCCATGGCAGCCGTGCCGTCATCGCGGCGGTGTTCTCGGTCCTGTCGGCGATGCCGCAGATGCGCCCTGCCGAGCCGGGCGAGTTCACGCGGCGCGCGTTCGAGAATGGCAAGATCGATCTAACCGAAGCCGAGGGGCTCGACGATCTCATTCATGCCGACACGGATCGCCAGCGGCGCCAGGCGTTGCGGCAGCTGAAGGGCCTGCTGGGCGACAAGGCGCGGAGCTGGCGTGAGCAGATCATCGAAGCGGCGGCGCTGATCGAGGCCGGGATCGATTTCGCCGATGAAGGCGACGTGCCAACCGAGCTGATGGCGTCGGCGCTATCGCGGATTGAGCAGCTCCTGGCGGAGATCGAGGCCGTGTTGTCGGCGCAGGGTCGGGCCGAGCGGCTGCGCGATGGCCTGATTGTCGTCATCGCCGGACCTCCAAACGCCGGCAAGTCGACATTGATGAACCTGCTGGCCCGACGTGAGGTGGCGATCGTCTCGCCTCATGCCGGCACCACGCGCGACGTCATCGAGATCCAGCTCGATCTCCAGGGCTATCCCGTCACGGTGATCGACACCGCTGGGATCCGGGAGACGGACGACCCCGTGGAGCAGGAGGGGGTGCGCCGAGCCCGGGATCGGGCTGCGCAAGCCGATCTCGTGCTGTGGCTGTCCGAGGATAGTCAGCCGGAGGCAGAGCGTCGAAGCGGGGTGCCTGTCTGGCTGGTCCGGAACAAGATCGATCTGCCGAGACCGCAGGAGACAGCCACGGCGACGGTGCAGGGAGATGCTCCGGTCTTTGCGATCTCGGCCAGAACCGGAGCAGGGGTGGCCGGCCTGTTGGAGGCTCTGATAGGCTTTGCCCGTGACTTCTTCGGATCGACCGAGAATGGCCTGATCACCCGGGAGCGGCAACGAGCCCTGCTCAATGAGACCGTGTCGGCGCTTCGTCGGAGCGTTACGGCTGTTGATCTCGGTGAGGAGCTCGCCGCGGAGGAGCTGCGGATCGCCGCACTGGCGCTTGGGCGTCTGTTGGGGCGGGTCGATGTCGAGGATGTGCTGGACGTGATCTTCCGCGAGTTCTGTATCGGAAAGTAGCAGCGTCAAGAACCTCGGCGGACGCAGATATGCTTAATGAAATGTTGCTTGGTTAACTGATCGTCAATCGTTTCACGTGAAACAGGGGTAGAGCCCTCGTTGGACGTTTCACGTGAAACAAGCCCCGATGCTGTTTCACGTGAAACATCTCCCTCCCTGCCTGACGGGGTAGCGAATGTTTCACGTGAAACGTCTTCCGAGCGTTATCCGCACGCGCTAGATAAGCCTCATGAGCGAGCATCTGACATCCTACGACGTCATCGTCATCGGTGGCGGCCACGCTGGCTGTGAAGCTGCGGCGGGCGCGGCACGCATGGGTGCCCGAACTGCCCTGATCACGCATCAGTTCGCGACCATCGGCGCCATGTCCTGCAATCCGGCCATAGGTGGGCTGGGGAAGGGACATCTGGTTCGCGAGGTTGATGCTCTCGACGGGCTGATGGGTCGCGTCGCCGATGCCGGCGGTATCCAGTTTCGGGTTCTGAATCGCCGGAAGGGGCCGGCCGTTCGAGGTCCACGCGCCCAGGCCGACCGCAAGCTCTACGCTGCCGCGATGCAGTCGGCGATCCGGGAGACCGCGAACCTCGCCGTCATTGAAGGCGAGGCGGACGAACTGATCGTTGCCGGCGGGCGGGTGGCGGGGTTGCGGCTGGCTGACGGCCGGACCTTCATCTCTGGCGCTGTCGTCATCACGACCGGTACGTTCCTGCGTGGTCTGATCCACCTGGGTGAGAGGACTTGGCCAGCCGGCCGGGTCGGCGAAGCGCCGGCGCTGGGGCTGTCCCGGTCTCTCGAAGCCATCGGATTTCGGCTCGGCCGGCTCAAGACCGGCACGCCGCCGCGCCTGGATGGATCGACGATCGACTGGACAGCGGTCGAGATGCAGCCCGGCGACAATCCACCGGAGCCGTTCTCCGTCCTGACCGACAGGATCACCACCCCGCAGATCCAGTGCGGGATTACCCGAACGACGACCGCGACCCATGAGGTGATCCGCGCCAACGTCCATCGCTCGCCGATGTACTCCGGCCAGATCAAGTCGACCGGGCCGCGCTACTGTCCGTCGGTTGAGGACAAGATCGTACGCTTCGGTGATCGCGACGGTCACCAGATCTTCCTGGAGCCGGAAGGGCTCGACGACACCACCGTCTACCCGAACGGTATCTCGACCTCGTTGCCCGAGGAGGTCCAGCTCGCGCTGCTGCCGACCATCCCGGGCCTCGAGCGCGTCCGGATGATCCGACCGGGCTATGCGATCGAGTACGACCACGTCGATCCACGCGAGCTGGAGCCAACGCTCCAGACCAAGCGGATGAGGGGCCTGTTCCTGGCGGGTCAGATCAACGGCACGACCGGCTACGAAGAGGCTGCCGCCCAGGGTCTGGTAGCCGGGCTCAATGCGGCGCTCGCGGCGGGCGGCGGCGAGTCGATCGTGTTCGATCGTGCCGACGGCTATCTCGGCGTGATGATCGATGATCTCGTCACGCGAGGGATCACCGAGCCGTATCGGATGTTCACCTCGCGCGCGGAGTATCGGCTAACCCTCCGGGCGGACAATGGGGACCAGCGACTGACCGACAAGGGCATCGCGCTCGGCTGTGTCGGCAATGATCGCGCGCGTTTCCATCGAACCAAGATGGATGCGTTGGAGGCTGCCCGTTCGATGGCGAGGTCGCTGACGATCACGCCCAACGAGGCGGCGAAGCATGGCCTCACGCTCAACAAGGATGGCCAGCGCCGTTCGGCCTTCGATCTGATGGCCTATCCGGAGATCGGCTTCTCCGAGGTGGGAGCGATCTGGCCGGAGCTCGGTGCGATCGATCCCGCCATCGCCGTCCATCTGGAGATCGATGCCAAATATGATGTCTATGTCCGCCGCCAGAGCGAGGACGTGGATGCCTTCCGGCGCGATGAGGGCTTGGTGCTCGGTGGGGTCGATTATGCGCTCGTCCCGGGTCTTTCGAATGAGGCGCGGGCGAAGCTGACTGCAGCCAGGCCGTGGACGATCGGACAGGCGGGCCGGATCGATGGGATGACTCCCGCGGCGCTCGGGATCCTTGCGGCCTATCTCCGTCGAGAAGCGCGTCGCAGCAAGGCCACCGGCTGAGGCGTTTCACGTGAAACAGGCATCGCCAGCGGCGGCATCCAAGATGATCGAATCGGACAAGGCGGCAGCGCTCGCGCTGACTCCCGTTTCACGTGAAACGGAGCAACGCCTCGATCGCTATGTCGCATTGCTGCTGGAGTGGCAGGCGAAGACCAATCTGGTCGCGCCGTCGACCTTGCCCCATCTCTGGACGCGCCACATCGCCGACTCGTTGCAGCTTCTCGATCTCGCGCCCGACGCCAGGATCTGGGTTGATCTGGGCAGCGGCGGCGGCTTTCCCGGCGTCGTGCTTGCTTGCGCTTTGGCCGATCGGCCGGGTGCACAGATTCACTTGGTCGAGCGCAACGCCAAGAAGGCAGCGTTCCTGCGCGAAGCAATTCGTGTCACCGGCGCTCCGGGGATCGTGCATTTGTCAGAGATCGGGGATATCGTGGAGAAGTGGAGCGGGCGAGTCGATTGCGTGACCGCACGCGCGCTGGCTCCGCTACATCAGCTCATCGGCTTTGCGGAGCCCTTGGTGAAAAAAGGCGCGAAGGCGCTGTTTCTCAAGGGTCAAGATGTAGAAGCGGAATTGACCGAATCTACTAAGTATTGGAAAATTGAGTCGAAACTTCACTCCAGCCGGACGGGCGGGCAGGGCTGGATCGTCGCAATCGATTGCATCGAGCGACAGAGCTGAATTCCGTCAAGACGACAACCAATGGCGATCGCGCATGGCCGTAATTGATCAGATTTATCAAGAAGATAGAGCCCAACACCCGGAGGGGCATCCGCGCATCCTGGCGCTCGCCAATCAGAAGGGCGGGGTCGGCAAGACCACGACCGCGATCAACCTCGGCACGGCGCTGGCAGCGATCGGCGAGCGGGTGCTGATCGTCGACCTCGATCCGCAGGGCAACGCCTCGACCGGGCTCGGCATCGACCGCGGCAGCCGCAACTGCTCGACCTATGACGTGCTGATCGGCGAGGCCTCGCTGCGCGACGCCATCGTTGCGACGGCCGTGCCGCGGCTGCACATCGCCTCCTCGACGATGGACTTGTCGGGTCTTGAGCTCGAGCTCGGCTCCACCGCCAACCGCGCCTTCCGTCTGCGCGATGCGATCGCCGGCCTCAACAACAACGTCTCGCCGGAGAACGACTACACCTACGTGCTGGTCGATTGTCCGCCGTCGCTGAACCTGCTGACGGTCAATGCAATGGCCGCGTCCGACGCGATCCTGGTGCCGCTGCAGTGCGAGTTCTTCGCGCTCGAAGGTCTGTCGCAGCTGCTGCAGACTGTGGAGCAGGTGCGCTCGACCCTGAACCCGAACCTCTCGATCCACGGCATCGTGCTGACGATGTTCGACTCGCGCAACAACCTGTCGAACCAGGTCGTCGCCGACGTCCGCCAGTTCATGGGATCGAAGGTCTACAACACGATGATCCCGCGCAACGTGCGCATCTCGGAAGCGCCGTCCTACGGCAAGCCGGTGCTGGTCTACGACTTGAAGTGCGTCGGCAGCGAGGCCTATCTCAAGCTCGCGACCGAAGTCATTCAGCGCGAGCGTGACCTGCGCACGAACTGACTTTGCCTCTGCTCCGGGGGACCTCGTCGTCCGGATCTCATTCGAGGACGGCAGCGGGTTTCGAAATGAATCCGCTCCCTCGTTCATTGTGCCGACGGGACCGATCGGCAGCAGACGCAAGCGGAGCGTGACGTGAATCCAAAGGAGAAGGCGATGGCCGACGAGTCGCGATCGCGATTGGGCCGGGGTCTCGCAAGTCTGATCGGTGACGTCGGGCGCGAGGCGGGGGCGCCGCCGGAGCGGCCGCGCAACCAGCGCAAGGTGCCCATCGAGTTTCTGAAGCCCAACCCGCGCAATCCGCGCAAGACGTTTTCCGACGGCGAGCTCGCCGAGCTCTCGGCCTCGATCAAGCAGCATGGCGTGATCCAGCCGATCGTGGTGCGTCCGGTGAAGGGCCAGCACGACCGCTACGAGATCATCGCCGGCGAGCGGCGCTGGCGCGCCTCGCAGGCCGCCGGCCTGCACGAGGTGCCGATCGTTCCGGTCGATGTCAGCGACAGCGATGCGCTGGAGCTGGCGATCATCGAGAACGTGCAGCGCGAGGATCTCAATCCGATGGAGGAGGCGCAGGGCTATCACGCGCTCGCCAACGAGTTCAAACGCAACCAGGAAGACATCGCCAAGATCGTCGGCAAGAGCCGCAGCCACGTCGCCAACATGATGCGGCTGACCAAACTGCCGGCCGAGGTGCAGGGCTTCATCGCGACCGGACAGATCTCGGCCGGTCATGCGCGTGCGCTGATCAACCTGCCGGATCCGATGTCGGCGGCGAAGAAGATCATCGCGGAAGGATTGAACGTCCGCCAGACCGAGGCGCTCGCGCACGAGGAGGGCGTGCCGGAACGCAAGCCGCAGAAGCCACGCAGCTCTGGGGGCAGTGCGCCGGCGGAGAAGAAGGACGCCGACACCATCGCGCTGGAGAAGCGCGTCGGCGATGCGCTCGGCCTTTCGGTGTCGATCAGCCACCGCGACCCCGGCGGCACGGTGCAGATCACCTACCGCAGCCTCGAGCAGCTCGACGAGGTGATGCGGCGGCTGGAGCAGGGTTAGGCTGTTAGGTCGTAATTGCGGTCCCGTTGTCGAGATACTTCCGACGAACTCCCGTCAGCTTTGTTGTGACGTCCTCACCACATCGTCATGGCCGGGCTTGACCCGGTCATCCATCTTTCGATGGTACTCGCTCCAAGAGGATGGCTGCCCGGGTCAAGCCCGGGCACGACGAGTTACTCATTAGGCGACGGGTACGACCAGTGCGTCCTGGTCACGGTTGCCTCTGGTGATCTCGAAACTCTTCTCCGTCATTCCGGGGAGTGCGCAGCACGAACCCGGAATCCATCTCTCGGCAGATCGCTTGGCCCGATGGATTCCGGGCTCGCCGCGCTGGCGCGCGTCGCCCCGGAATGACGTCGGAGATTGGAGCAAGGCCGCAGGCCCACTCATCCCTTGCGCCGCGCGTTCACCGCGATCGACAGCAGCGTTCGCTGCGCGATGGCTGCGGCGAGGCCCGGCTGCTTGCGCATGTCGAGGGCGGCGGTGGCGAGCTGATCGATGATCGGCAGCAGCCGCGCCGGAGAGAAATTGCGCAGCGCCGTCTCGGCGCTCGGCTTTCGTGAGAAATGCAGCCGCGGAAAACCGCCTTCGAGAATGGCCGACACGGGCGTGCCGGATGCGACGGCAAGGGCCGATTTGTGCAGCCATGCCGCATGTCGCTGCGCAGCGGAGATGATGACACCGGGATAGGTGCCGGCGATCATGGCCTTGCCGAACTCGGTCTCGACCATTTCGGGCTTGCCGCCGAAGGCGCCGTCGACGATCGGGTCGAGCTTCATCTCCGAGGCATCGGCGACCACCGCCATCACATGGTCGAGCGTCACCTCGCCCTCGCCATGGGCGAACAAGGTCAGCTTGCGCAGCTCGTTGCGCGAGGCCTGGCGGTCGCCGCCCAGCAGGGCCATCAGCGAGGCGCGAGCGTCGGGCGCGATGCGCAGGGCCGCGATGCGCAATTCGTCGTCGATCAGCTTGGCGAGATCGCGCTCGGTGTCCGGGTAGCAGCCGATCGCGACCGCCGTTTTGGCCTTCTCGCAAATCTTGCGCAGTGGCGAATCGGGGCGGATGTCGCCGGCCTCGATGACGATGCGGCAGTCCCGTACATTCATCTCGCAGAGCGTCTCGACGCCGCTGGCGAAATTGCGCGAGCCGGCGCGCACCCGGATGGCCCGCCGGCCGCCGAACAGCGGCACCGTCATGGCTTCGTCGACGAGGCGCGACGGTTCCGCGGAGAGCTCGTCACCGTCGAGCCTGACCACGGAGAAGGGATCATCGGGGTTGTCGACGGCCGACGCGATAAGGGCCTCGGCACGCTCGCGGACCAGGCCCGTATCCGGGCCGTACAACAGGATCAGCGGCCGGGCGGCGTCCGGTTTGGCCAGGAAGGCATCGATGTCTCGTCCGCGCAACGCGACCACGGCGATGTCAGCCGTGCGTCAGGTGCCGGCGGTGAAATAGGCCGCGAGCCGCGTCTTGATCTTCTCGGCGACTTCCTCGGAGGCGCGATCCTCGGCATCACGGAAGGCGCGCTGGCGGGCGAAGCGCTGGTACGAGCCGGGGATGTCGTAGGAGGTACGCGCGAAGGTCGTACCGGTCATGACCGACTTGTTGGTCGCCAGCTCGACCAGATTGTACTGCACGTCGACGCCGACATTCTCGGTGGTCGGCAGACCGGTCGTCTGCGAGACGATCAGCGAGGATCGGCTGGTCTGCAACCGCAGCACCAGCTTGTGGGTCGGGGCCGTGCCGGTCGCGGTGCCGTAGAGCTTGAATGCGAGCGCGTTGCGGATACCGACGCCAATGCGCGCCTCGGGGGAGGCGTTCGGCTTGTCGACCGGCGGCAGCTCGATGCCCATCAGCTTGTCGCGCAGGGCAGGGGTGCCGTCGGCGTGCTCCGCGTACATCGGCTGGAAGCAGCCGGCCGTCAGCCCGGCCAAGGCGGCCACGGCAACGAGGCGTGCAGCGATCCGAAACCTAGCCGACGACATTCACGATCCTCTTGGGAACAATGATCACCTTGCGAACGGCCTTGCCGTCCAGCGCCAGTTTTACTGCATCGAGGGCCAAAACGGCAGACTCAATTTCCGGATTCTGCGCGTTGCTGGCGACTGTGACTTCTCCGCGCTTCTTGCCGTTGACCTGGACAACCAGGGTCATGCTGTCCTCAACCAGCAAATCGCGTTCGATTTGCGGCCAGGAGGCCTCCGAGATCAGGCCAGTCTGGCCCAGCACCTGCCAGCATTCTTCGGCCAGATGCGGCATCATCGGCGAGATCAGCTGCACCAGGATGCCAGCGGCCTCGCGAATCGCCCAGGCCAGGTCCGGCGCCGGCGTCGCCGGCCGGCCCAGCACCTCGGCCAGCGCGTTGGCGAATTCGCGGATGTGCGCCAGGCAGACGTTGAAATGCAGCCGCTCGATGCCGCCGGTCACCTTGTCGAGAGCGCCATGCGCGGCCTTGCGCAGCGCCAGCGCGTCTGCGCCGAAGTCGGAGGGACGGGAGGAGGCGGCCTCCTGGCCTGCTGCGACCGATTCGTTGACCAGCCGCCACAGCCGCTGGACGAAGCGCGCCGCGCCCTGCACCCGTTCGTCGCTCCAGATCACGTCGCGATCCGGCGGCGAGTCCGACAGCATGAACCAGCGCGCGACGTCGGCGCCGTAGCTCTCGATGATGTCGTCGGGGTCGACGGTGTTCTTCTTCGACTTCGACATCTTCTCGATCGGACCGATCGTGATGTCCTCGCCGGTGGCGGCCAGCACCGCGCGGCGGCCGTTGCCGCCGACCTCGATCTTGACCTCGGCCGGATTGACGTAGGTGCCATCGGCCTTCTGGTAGGTCTCGTGGACCACCATGCCCTGCGTGAACATGCCGGCGAACGGCTCGTCCATGGCGACGTGGCCGGTGGCCTTCATCGCGCGGGTGAAGAATCGGCTGTAGAGCAGATGCAGGATCGCGTGCTCGACGCCGCCGATATACTGATCCACCGGCATCATCCGGTTGGCGACCGCAGGTGTCGTCGGCGAGGTCTCGTTCCACGGATCGGTGAAGCGCGCGAAGTACCAGGACGAATCGACGAAGGTGTCCATCGTGTCGGTTTCGCGGGTCGCCTTGGCCCCGCATGTCGGGCAGGTGACGTGCCTCCAGCTCGGATGGTGGTCGAGCGCGTTGCCGGGCTTGTCGAAGGTGACGTCATCAGGCAGCACGACCGGCAGGTCCTGCGCCGGCACCGGCACGACATCGCATTTGGGGCAGTGGATCACCGGGATCGGGCAGCCCCAATAGCGCTGGCGCGAGATGCCCCAGTCGCGCAGGCGGAAATTGACCTGGCGCTCGCCGACCGGCGCGCCGCCGCGCGGCTCGCTCTCGAGCCGCCTGGCGACCTCGTCCTTGGCCTGCGCGATCGTCATGCCGTCGAGGAAGCGCGAATTGATCAGGCGGCCGTCGCCGTCGAACGCGGTGTCGGTGATGACGAAGCTCGCTGGGTCCTGGCCCTCGGGGCAGACCACCGGGACATTGCCGAGGCCGTATTTGTTGACGAAGTCGAGGTCGCGCTGGTCATGCGCCGGGCAGCCGAAGATGGCGCCGGTGCCGTACTCCATCAGCACGAAATTGGCGACATAGACCGGCAAGGTCCAGCTCGGATCGAACGGGTGCACGGCGCGGATGCCGGTGTCGAAGCCCTGCTTCTCCGCGGTGTCGATCGCCTCCTGCGCGGTGCCGATCCGCTTGATCTCGGCGATGAACGCGGCGAGCTCCGGGTTCTTCGCCGCCGCGGCCTGGGCCAGCGGGTGGTCGGCCGAGATCGCCATGAACTTGGCGCCGAACAGCGTGTCCGGCCGGGTCGTGAAGATCTTCAATTCGGTCTCGCCGGCCGGCGTCGTCGCCGGATCCAGCGCAAAACGGATCAGCAGGCCTTCCGAGCGGCCGATCCAGTTGCGCTGCATCAGCCGCACCTTGTCGGGCCAGCGGTCGAGACCATCGAGCGCGTCCAGCAGCTCCTGCGAGTACTTCGTGATCTTGAACACCCACTGGTTCATCTCACGCTGTTCGACCACCGCACCGGAGCGCCAGCCGCGACCGTCGATGACCTGCTCGTTGGCGAGCACGGTCATGTCGACCGGATCCCAGTTCACCTTGCGCTTCTCGCGCTCGACCAGCCCCGCCTGCATGAAGTCGAGGAACATCTTCTGCTGGTGCTTGTAGTAGGACGGATCGCAGGTCGCGAACTCGCGCGCCCAGTCGAGCGACAGCCCGATCGAGCGCAGCTGCTTCTTCATCGCGGCGATGTTGTCGTAGGTCCACGCCTTCGGCGCCACCTTGCGCTCGATCGCGGCGTTCTCCGCCGGCAGGCCGAACGCATCCCAGCCCATCGGGTGCAGGACGTTGAAACCCTTGGCGCGCATGAAGCGGGCCAGCACGTCACCGAGCGTATAATTACGGACGTGGCCGATATGGATGCGTCCCGACGGATAGGGAAACATCTCGAGTACGTAGTATTTCGGGCGCGGATCGTCGTTCTTCGTGGCGAAGATCGCCTTCTCGTCCCACTGGCGCTGCCAGCGCGGCTCGGCTTCACGGGCGTTGTAGCGTTCGGATGTCATGGAATCGCTTATAATTTTCGAGGATTCGCGTCGTTTGAAGACGGCGGACTAGGCCACAAAAGCGGCAGCCCGGTCAATGGGGCGACAGATGATGATACCATTTTGGGCATCGGCTAAGCGACGGTAATCGTGAGTTTTTTTGCGGGCTCTGCCGGCAGTGTCGAAGGTCCGATTGAGGCACGGTTAAGACTTGAATGGGAGACTGAGTGCATACATCCAGGCATCCGCCCGCATCTGGGGTCACTCCACATCGTGTCCGGCGCTACGTTCGACGAGCTTGACTTCGAGTACGCGACGACGGTCGCGGAAAAGGCCATGAAATCCATGGCTCAACAGCGCGTGCCACCGACGCCTAACAACTTCCATCTGTGGTTCAAGTACTCCCTGGGCTCGGCGTCGGACCTCAAGCGCGCCGTCGACATCCTGGTCAGCAACAAGCGCAAGTTCGACAAGACCACCAACCAGGCGCTGTTCGACATGTACATCGGCCAGCAGGGTACGGAAGCGGCCGTCGTCCACAAAGTCTCGCAGCAGTTGCATGGCGTGATGGACTCCGCCAAAAGTTATCTGACCGCCGCGATCGCCGACAACCGCACGCACATGGCGGCGATCGATGGCGTTGCCGAACGCAGCGAGCAGGGCGTCGATCCGAAGATCCTGATCGAGAACCTGGTCAGCGAGCTCGCCCAGGCGACCGCGCGTGCTGCGAAGCTCGAAGTGAGCTTTGCCGAAAAGTCACGCGAGCTCGACACCATCAGGGACTCGCTCAACAAGTCCGAGCAGCGCGCGCGCACCGACACGCTGACCGGATTGCCGAACCGCCGCGCGCTCGAGGAGTTCTTCCGCCACGCGCAGATCGAGGCGATGGAGCGCGACGAGCCGCTCAGCATTCTCCTGATCGACGTCGACCACTTCAAGAAGTTCAACGACAATTACGGCCATGGCGTCGGCGATCAGGTGCTTCGCCTTGTCGCCAAAGCCTTGCGCGAGCGCGTCCGCGACAACGATCTTCCGGCGCGCTATGGCGGCGAGGAACTGATCGCGGTGCTGCCGCAGACCGACCTCGAAGGTTGCACTGTCATCGCGGAGCGGATCCGACGCACCATCGCCGACTGTCAGTTCACGCGTCGCTCGACCGGCGAGGTGTTGCCGCAGATCACGGTGTCGATCGGCGTCGGCCAGTTCCAGTTCGGCGAATCGATGGCTGATCTCATCGACCGTTGCGACCGCGCGTTGTATCTTGCCAAGAAGCTCGGTCGCAACCGCGTCGTCACCGAGCTCGAGCTCGACCGCAAGCTCGCGGTCGGCTGACTGCGGGCCGCGGCCGCAGCGTCCTATCCGGCGCGCACTACGTCGCTCCTGTCGTCAGCGAAATCCGCGAAGCCATGTGCAACCACCGTGTTGCGACCGCGATGCTTGGCCGCATAGAGCGCGGCGTCGGCGGCTTCGATCAGGTCGGAGGGCATCAGTGATTCGTTCGGCCGCGTCGAGGCGACGCCGACGCTCACGGTGACGCATTGATGCGCCGAGGTCGCATGCGGCAGCTCGAGCTCCAGCACCGTGGCGCGCACCTGCTCGCCGATCGCGAGCGCCTCTCTGGCACCCATGCCCGGCAACAACAGGCAGAACTCCTCACCGCCATAGCGGCCGGCGAAAGCCGTCATTGCGCCGGCGATCTGCGACAGCGTCTCGCCGAGACGTGACAGGCAGGCGTCACCCTCGGGGTGACCATAGGTGTCGTTGTAGAGCTTGAAGTGGTCGACATCGATCATCAGCAGCGACAGCTCGGTGCCGGCCTGCTGCGCGCGGCTCCATTCGACGTCGATGCGGTTCTGGAAGCCGCGGCGGTTGGCGAGCCCCGAGAGCATGTCGATCGACGCCATCACCGTCAGCCGGTCATTCGCGGCGACCAGCTCGCGCTCGCGCTGGCCGAGTTTGGCGGCCATCGCATTGAAGGACTTTGCCAGCGGCACGAACTCCGACGGCAGATGCTTGGTGGTGACGCGCGCCGACCAGTGGCCATGGCCGAAGCGCTTGGCGGTCGCGGCGAGCATGCTGACGGGCTTCACGATCAACTTCTCGGCGGCGATCAGCGCGCCGAGCAGCACGATCAGGCAGACCAAGCCGGCCTGCAGATAGGCGTTGCGGATCTCGCGGTCGATGGCGGCGGTGACGCGGGTCTCATCGATGCTGACGATCAGCCGCGATCCAGTGTCGGCGATCCGGGTGAAGGTGATCGCGCGCTTGGATCCATCCGCCGCCGTGAAGCCCATCGTCTCGGTCGGCTTCCCCGAACTCAGCGCGGTCTCGGCAACGGCCGACAACAACGGCACGCTGTCGAGCGGCCGGCCGATCAGCTCGGTGCGGTCGACGGGCGCCGCCAGCACGGTTCCTTCGCTGTCGACCAGCACCGCCGTGATGCCGGGGCGGCCGCCAAGATTGTTCATGATCTTGGACATCCATTCCAGGTTCACGCTCGCCAGCATCACCGCGTCCGGCTCGCCGGTGATCGCGCCGACCGGATAGGCGGCCATGACGATCGGCACGTGCGACGGTTTCGACAGCAGGTAGTCGCTGAACACGAAATCGCGTGATTCCTGGGCGCCACGGAAATACGGCCGGTCGCTGAAATCGAGCCCGACATATTGGTTGTTGGTCGAGCACTGGATGCGGCCGTCGCGGCCGGCGATCATCAGGGTGCGGATCCAGGGCAGGGTCGCCGGCAGGCTGGCGCGCATCATGTCGCAACTGCGGCTCACGCCGGTGCTCGACGCCCGGACATAGGCGGTCGACTTCAGCACCGTCTCCACCGACATGATGACCTCGCGCTGCATGTCGGCGCTTTGCCGGGCGAGGCCGAAGAATTCCTCCGATGCGAGCGCGATCTGCCTCGTCCTGGCGCTTTCCAGGGAGCGCGCGCGTTCCAGCATCAGCGGCGCCACCAGGATCAGGGCGAGCAGCGCCAGCCGGGCGCGGATCCCCATCAGCCGGTTCAGCTTCACTCTATTGCGATTGAAGCGGATGCTTGGCATTTCTTTCCCCTACCCCGGCCGTGCAGGGTAAGGAGAAGGGCTCAAGAACCTTTTCTCGAACTCTGTAAAATTGCAGCCAAACCCGCAAATCTAACGACCGACGGACGCCATCGTGCCTGAATTGAACGCCTCATCCCCGTCCTCGCCGTCTGCGCTCGCCGCCGTCGAGCAGGAGATTCTGCGCGCCTGCCGCGATGCCGAGCGCGATCGCGCCTCGGTCACGCTGATCGCCGTGTCGAAGACCTTCGATGCCGAGGCAATCGAGCCGGTGATCGCGGCCGGACAGCGCGTGTTCGGTGAAAATCGCGTTCAGGAAGCCAAAGCCAAGTGGCCGCCACTGATGGCCGCGCATCCGGGACTCGCACTGCACCTGATCGGGCCGCTGCAATCCAACAAGGCCAAGGAGGCGGTGGCGCTGTTCGAGGCCATCCATTCGGTGGACCGGCCAAGCCTGTGCGCGGCGCTCGCCAAGGAGATTTCCGCCCAGGGCCGGCATCCGCAGCTGTTCGTCCAGATCAATACCGGCGAGGAGCCGCAGAAGGCGGGAATCGCGCCCGGCGACGCCGACGCCTTCATCGCCGCCTGCCGCAAGGACTACGGGCTCGCGATTTCAGGGCTGATGTGCATTCCGCCGGTAGAGGACGCGCCCGGTCCGCATTTCGCGCTGACCGCCAAGATCGCCGCCCGCAATGGCCTTGCGCATCTGTCGATGGGCATGAGCGCCGACTTCGCCACCGCCATCCAGTTCGGCGCCACGCATGTCCGTGTTGGCTCGGCGATCTTCGGGCATCGCTGAAGGGGGGCGCAATCGCGGCCGGCCCCTACTCGAACCGCACCGATACCTGCCCCAGATCGCCGAAATCGGCCTCCATGTGGTCCCCGCTGCCGATCGGCAGCGGCGCATGACAGGTGCCGGTCGTGACCACCTGCCCTGCCCGCGCGGGCACGCCAAGCGCGCTGAGCTCGTTGACCAGCCAGGCCAGCGCTATCAGCGGATCACCAAGCACGTTGCGGCCGTGGCCGATGAAGGTCTCGCCACGCAGCGCGATGCGCGGCCGCTCCGCGATCAGGTCGCGGCTGCGCCAGTCGGCGGTGGTGGCCTCGCCCAGCACGAACAGATGCGCGCAGGCATTGTCGGCGATCAGTTGCGCCTCGCCGGCGCTGACGAAGTCGGCGAACCGCGAATCCGGGATCTCGATCGCGGGATGCAGGGTGTCGACCGCGGCCAGCACCTCTGCGACATCATAGGGTGTCGGCCGCGGCAGCAGGTCCGCTCCCAGGCGGAACGCGAACTCCGGCTCCGCGACCCGCATCGCGTTACCGGCCATCGCTGCGGTGCCACCCGCTGGCAACACCGTCTCGGCCAGGATCCGCCCGGCCATCGGACCGGCGACATTGATATGGCGCTGGCCGGCCTCGCTGGTCGCCGCAATTTTCCAGCCAAATAGTGGCTTGGGCGAGTGGCGCTCGAGTTCGGCCTGGATGGCATAGCCCTCGGCGCGGTCCCTTGGACGCAACTCCGGCGGCAGCGCCGCCAGCTTCCGGCCTTCGCTCCAATGCTGACGCAGAAGGCCCGCGGCGCTGGCTGGCTGATCCGGTGCGCGCATGCCGTCCTCCCCTTCTCTTGTTATTGGATGACGATCCTGGTGCGCGGGCCGATCCTTTGCAACAGACGCAGCATCGCCGGGCGGGTCATGGCCACGCAGCCTGCGGTCGGGCCGAAGTTCGGCCGCGCCAGATGCAGGAACACGGCACTGCCGCGGCCCGCGATCCGCGGCCGCGTGTTGTGGTCGATCTCGATGATGAAATCGTACAGATGGTCCTGGCGCGCCAGCCGGTCTCCGGGCCGGTCGCCGCGCAGCCGGATCGCCTGATTGTAATGCCGGTCGGCCGGGTCCTCGCACCAGGCATCCTCCGGACCGATCGGCCGAACCGGCAGGACCGTGTGTGGGCGGGGGTGACGGTCGGCCCGCCACCACAGCCGCCGCGGCCGGAACACGCCTCGTGGCGTACCACCATCGCCTTCGCGCTTGTTGGCCAGGATGCCGCCGCGGCCGAGCGCCACCGGGATGACCTGGCCCCAGACCTGGATCCAGCCGCGCTGCCGCGACCCCGCCGTGGCGCGAATCGAGATCAGCGATGCTGGCATGCCAGGCTTCACCTTCCATAACGACATGAAACAACGCGCCTTTTCATTGCCCTTTATTGCCCGGTAATTGCCTTAATGTCGGCAAATGGTCCGCCGCGAGGGTCGAACAGGACAATCATCTCAATCCCTGCCCAATTCTGAAGTAGAGTCCGGGCGCTTGTGAATCGGTAACAGCCCCCTACTTCAAGACGGAACAGGGCTGATGAGCCTGTTTGCCCACCGTTTGACGGCGCCACCCATCCGATCCCGCCGGCGCCACCTAGAGGATTGTACAATGGCCAATGCCCGCAAGATCCTGATCGTGGATGACGACACCGATCTGCGCGATGCCCTGATGGAGCAGCTCTCGCTGCATGACGAGTTCGAAGCCCAGGCCGTCGATACCGGCGCCAAAGGCGCCACCGCCGCAAAGGCCAATTCACCCGACCTGGTTCTGATGGACGTTGGCCTGCCCGACACCGATGGCCGCGAAGTGGTGCGGTCCCTGCGCAAGGGCGGCTTCAAGGCGCCGATCATCATGCTGACCGGGCACGATACCGATTCCGATACGATTCTCGGGCTCGAATCCGGCGCCAACGACTATGTCGCCAAGCCCTTCCGCTTCGCCGTGCTGCTGGCCCGCATCCGCGCCCAGCTTCGCCAGCACGAGGCCAGCGAGGACGCGGTGTTCTCGGTCGGCCCCTACAGCTTCCGGCCGGGCTCGAAGATGCTGACGGGCGCCAACGCCCGCAAGGTCCGCCTGACGGAGAAGGAAACGGCGATCCTGCGCTTCCTGTACCGCGCCGGCCAGCAGCCGGTGTCACGCGAGACCCTGCTCCAGGAGGTCTGGGGCTACAATTCCGGCGTCACCACCCACACGCTGGAAACGCACATTTACCGTCTGCGGCAGAAGATCGAGAAAGATGCCGCGAATCCAGAGATTCTGGTGACGGAGGCCGGTGGCTACAAGTTGGTACCGTGATAGGTTCGGGGATGGCGGTTTCGCCATTTATGATATTGGTTCCATTCCGCCTTCCCCGGGCCCTTGATGTCGATCGAAGACGATATTGCGCTATTGGAGCGCGTCCCAACATTGCGCCTGCTGGGAAGCGACTCGCTTCGCATGATCGCCATCGGCTCCGAGCAGCGTAACATCCAGAGCGGCGAGACCCTGTTCCGCGAAGGTGACACCGCCGATTGCGGCTATGTCGTCCAGCGTGGGTCATTGCGCATCAGCGACGAGGTCGGTGCCGAGATCGTCGCCACGCCGACCATGCTGATCGGCGAGCTGGCGCTGCTGGTCGAGATGCGGCGCCCGGCGACCGCGACGGCCCTGGAATATTCGACCGTGGTGCGGATTTCGCGCAGCCTGTTTCAGCGTGTGCTCGAGAGCGACGCCATGGCTGCGCGCCGGCTGCGCGACGAGTTCGCCCACCGCGCCAGCCGAATCGCCAATGACATCATGGCGGCCGGGACCAAGCTGACGTCGTGATCTTCTTGTCCGGGCGGGTCAGCTTCGCTTTCGCTACGACACGTCCAGCGTCACCGTGACCGGCACATGATCCGACGGCCGCTCCCAGCTGCGGGCGTCGCGCAGGATCCTGAAGTCGCTGACCCGGTCCTTCAGTGCGCGTGACACCCAGATGTGGTCGAGCCTTCGGCCGCGATCACCGACGGTCCAGTCGGCGGCACGGTAGCTCCACCAGGTGTAGACCTTCTCCGACATCGGGATGCGCTCGCGGGCGACGTCGACCCATTCGCCATGGGCCTGCGCCGCCAACAGCTTCTCGCATTCGACCGGCGTGTGCGACACCACCTTCAGGAGCTGTTTGTGCGACCAGACATCGTGTTCATGCGGCGCGACGTTGAGATCGCCGACCAGGATGTGCCGGTCGTCGCCGCGCGGATGCAGCGGCTCGCACGCCTTCATCTCGTCGAGGAATTGCAGCTTGTGCTCGAATTTCGGGTTGAGCGCGGGGTCGGGAATGTCGCCCCCTGCGGGCACGTAGAAATTGTGCAGCACCAGCGGCTGCGCGAGCTGCGCCTTCTCGCCGAACGCCACCGTGATGTGGCGCGAATCCACCTTGTCGCAGAAGGTGCGGACGTTGGTCTCCTCGAACGGCCATTTCGAGATCACGGCGACGCCGTGATAGCCCTTCTGCCCGTTCAGCGCGACGTGCTCATAGCCGAGCCGCTTGAAACGCTTCAGCGGGAAAGCGTCGTCGATGCACTTGGTCTCCTGCAGGCACAGCACATCGGGCCTGACCTGCTTGATGAGCTTGGCGACGAGGTCGATGCGCAGGCGCACCGAATTGATGTTCCAGGTGGTCAGGACGAGACGCATGAGACCCGCGTCATATCATGAAATGCGTCGATGTCGGCGATTCCGCTCCGCTTCTGACGCATCGGAATGACCGCGTTGGCTGGCCTTATCCCCAGCCATGTGGGACGGTGCCTGATCAGCGCCGCTTGCTCTCGATGACGTCCCATACGCGGGCGGCGATGTCGGGGCCCCCGAGCCGCGAGATCGCGCGGATGCCGGTCGGCGACGTCACGTTGATCTCGGTGAGGTTGCCATCGATGACGTCGATGCCGACCAGCAGCAGGCCGCGCGCGCGCAATTCCGGACCCAGCGTGTCGCAGATCTCGCGCTCACGGGCGCTCAGATCGGTGGCCTGCGCGGCGCCGCCGCGCACCATGTTGGAGCGCAGATCGTCCGCCGCCGGCACGCGGTTCACGGCGCCGGCGAACTCGCCGTCGACCAGGATGATGCGCTTGTCGCCATGCTTCACCTCGGGGAGGAAGCGCTGGATCACCCAGGGCTCCTTGAACGTCACCGAGAACATGTCGAACAGCGAGCCGAAATTCATGTCCTGCGGCATGACGCGGAACACTGCCGCGCCGCCATGGCCATGCAGCGGCTTCATCACGACAGCGCCGTGCTGATCGCGGAAGGCGTTGATCTCGTCGAGATCGCGCGAGATCAAGGTCGGCGGCATCAATTGCGGGAAGTTCATCACGAACAGCTTTTCCGGCGCGTTGCGCACGCTGGCGGGATCGTTGATCACGAGCGTCTTCGGATGGATGCGCTCGAGGAAATGCGTCGAGGTGATGTAGGCGAGATCGAACGGCGGATCCTGGCGCAGCAGCACGACGTCGAACGAGGTCAGCGCCGTCGGCTTGGGCTCGCCGAGCGTGAAGTGGTCGCCGACCTGGTCGCGCACGGTCAGCGCCTGCACCGGCGCGTACAGCTCCTCGCCGCGCAGCGACAGCTTGTCCGGCGTGTAGTAGCACAGGCCATGTCCGCGCCGCTGTGCTTCGAGCAGCATCGCAAAGGTCGAGTCGCCGCGGATGTTGATGCGCGCGATCGGATCCATCTGGACGGCGACATTCAGTTTCATGGGCAGGTCCCTGCTCTCTGCAGTCAGTTCATGTCAGGTGCTGGCGTCGAAGGCCGCCATCAGATGGCGCGGCAGGCTGCGCGGCGCAACCAGAATCGCATCGAAGCGCAGCTCGAATTCGGCATGGTCCGGATGAGCCATCAGCCAGGCCTGGGCGGCATCGATGATGCGCTGCTGCTGGCGAGGCGTCACGGCATAGGCCGCATCGTCGAGCGAGGCGCGCGCCTTGACCTCGACGAAGGCGACCAGGCTGCGCTTGCGCACTATGATGTCGATCTCGCCATGGGGCGTGCGGAAGCGTCTGGCGAGGATGCGGTAGCCCTTGGCGATCAGCAGCGCTGCGGCACGGGCTTCCGCCGACAATCCGGTGCGGAAGGCGGCGACGCGCTCGGGTGCCGCCGTCTTCGCCGGCTTGTCTGGGGAGGCACGCTCAGTCTTCGCCATCGGCCTCCCCCGACCGCGCGCCCTTCGAGAGCTCGAGCGCGCGCGCATACACCTCGCGTCGCGGCCGGCGCGACAGCTCGACGGCATGCATCACGGCGTCCTTGACGCTCGATCGCTGCAACAGATCCCTGAGCACGGCGTCCAGTGCGTCCTGGGTCAGCACCTCGGCATCGCGAGGCGGTGGACCGATCACCAGCACGAATTCGCCGCGCGTTTCGAGATCGCCGGCCCGTGCAGCGAGATCGCCGATTGCTCCGCGCAGCACCTCCTCGTGCAGCTTGGTGAGCTCGCGGCAGATCGCGGCCTGACGCCCAGCCATGGCATCGGCGAGATCGGCCAGCGTCTCCTGCACCCGGCTGCCCGCCTCGAACAGAACCAGCGTCGCCTCGATCCGCGCGAGCTCGGACAGCCGCGTGCGCCGCGCCTGCTGCTTGGCCGGCAGGAATCCCTCGAAGAAGAAGCGGTCGGTCGGCAACGCCGCCACGCTCAGCGCCGCGAGCACGGCGGAAGGTCCCGGCAGCGCGGTGACGGCGTGTCCGGCCTCACAGGCCTCGCGCACCAGCTTGTAGCCGGGATCGGAGATCAGCGGCGTGCCGGCGTCCGACACCAGCGCGATGGCTGCCCCTCTGGCCAGACGTTGCAGGATCCGCGGCCTGACCGCTTCGGCATTGTGCTCATGATAGGCTGCGAGTTCCGCGCCCAGGCCGTAGCGCTCGGTCAGGCGCCGCGTGATTCGCGTGTCCTCGCAGAAGATGATGTCGGCGCCGGCCAGGGTTTCCAGTGCACGCAGCGTGATGTCGCCGAGATTGCCGATCGGCGTTGCCACCAGATGCAATCCAGGCCGTGCCTTGGGTGCCACGACGATTTGACCCGCCACCAGGTAGGTCGACGTGGTGGAAGATTTGCCGTCGTCTGGCGACGTCTTGGGGATTGCCTTCGCGCCCATCGAGGTAATTTAAAGGGCATGCCGCGGGATTGCCACAGGGGAACAGCCGCGCAGCAATTTTGAAGTTCCGATCGGCATGGGCGTGTGGCCGTTCATCGAACCTTCAAGTCCGAAACTGCACGTCAATGGGGATGTGTACGAGCAGGGGATAGGCCGTGCAAAACGTCGAATTGATCGGCTTTGTGGCGGTGACAGCCTTTTGTTTTGCTTAACTATTCGTCGACAATATGAGTGAATCAGCACGGCTTGGCGGACGTGCGTTTGGGGAACTTCTGGCCGGTCTTGGCCGAACGAAGAGATGCCATGGTGGGCCCGCGTCATCCCAACTCTCTCGGTCCGGGACCCCATGGGGTCGCCCGGCGAACGGCGCTGGGCCTGATCGTCGGCGCGCCGCTGCTGTCGGCGTGCTCCAACGTCCAGCAGGGCTTCAATCCGTTCGAGCAGCCGACGGCGCCGGCGGGACCGCCGCAGCAGCCGGCGGTTGCCGGTAACGGCCAGGTGAAGGTCGGGCTGATTCTGCCGCTGTCGGCGTCGGGCAATGCCGGCGTGGCTGCGCAATCGATGAAGAACGCGGCCGAGATGGCGCTCGCCGAGTTTCAGAACCCCAACATCCAGCTCCTGATCAAGGACGACGCCGGCAGCCCGCAAGGGGCGCAGCAGGGTGCGCAACAGGCCTGCGACGAAGGCGCCGAGATCATTCTCGGTCCGCTGTTCGCGGGCTCGGTACCGGCGACCGCCCAGGTGGCGCGCGCGCGCAACATCTCGGTCATCGCCTTCTCGACCGATTCGAGCGTGGCTGGGCGCGGCGTCTATCTGCTCAGCTTCCTGCCGGAGTCCGACGCCAGCCGCATCGTCGAATATTCCGCCAGCGTCGGCAAACGCTCGTTCGCGGCGCTGCTGCCCGACAATGCCTATGGAACCGTCGTCGAGGGTGCGTTCAAGACCGCGGTCAGCCGCCGCGGCGGACGCATCGTTGCGTTCGAGAAATATTCCAGCGACCGCGCCGGGCCTGCGCGCACGGTGGCGCAGGCGCTCGGCGGTGCCGATGCGCTGCTGCTTGCCGACGACGGCGAATCGGTCGCGGCGACGGCCGATGCGCTGACCGCTGCCGGCGCCAATCTGCGCAACATTCAGTTGCTCGGCACGGGGCTGTGGGACAATCCGCGCGTTTATGCCAGCGCCAGCCTGCAGGGTGGCCTCTATGCTGCGCCGGATCCCTCCGGCTTCCGCGCCTTCGCCGGTCGCTACCGGACGCGGTTCGGTGGCGATCCCGTGCGCACGGCAACCCTTGCCTACGATGCGGTGGCGCTCGTGGCCGCTTTGGCGCGCACCCAGGGCAACCAGCGCTTCGCGCCCGATGTCCTGACCAATGCATCGGGCTTTGCCGGCATCGATGGGCTGTTCCGGTTCCGCAGCGACGGCACCAATGAGCGCGGGCTTGCCGTGATGCGCGTCGGTTCGGGTGGCGGACAGACGGTCGCCGGCGCGCCGAAGAGCTTCAGCGCGACGTGAGTCGCAGCATCCTTCAGGCGGCGAGATCGGCGACGACCGCGTCGAGCACCGGAAAGCCATCCTGAGTCACGCGCAGCCGTCCATCCGGATCGACCGCGATGGCGCCCTCCTCGCGCAGCAGCGCGATGCGGCGCGGATCGAGCGCACGGCCGGAGATCGCGGCATACCGCCTGGGGTCGATGCCTTCGGCCAAACGCAGCCCCATCAGCAGGAATTCGTCGGCGCGCTCCTCGCGGTTGAGCTCGTCGTCGGTCATCACACCATGACCGTTGGACTCCACCCGCATCAGCCAGGCCTCCGGCCGCTTGTCGGTCGCGGTCGCATGCCTGATGCCGCCGATGTCGAGACGACCATGGGCGCCGGGGCCGATGCCGGCATATTCGTGGCCGCGCCAATAGATCAGATTGTGCCGGCACTCCGCGCCCGGGCGGGCATGATTGGAGATCTCATAGGCCGGCAGTCCGTGACGGCCACAGATCTCCTGCGTGACGTCGTACAAGGTGCGGGCCAGGCCTTCATCCGGCGTCTTCAGCTTGCCTGCGGCGTGCAGGCCGAAGAACGGCGTGCCTTCCTCGATCGTTAGTTGATACAGCGACAGGTGCTCAGCCGCCTCACCGATCGCGCGCGTCAGCTCCTCGGTCCACATCGCCGGCGTCTGGTCGGGCCGGGCGTAGATCAGATCGAACGAATAACGCTCGAACGCATTGCGCGCGATCGCCACCGCCTTCATCGCCTCCTCGGCGGTGTGCAGGCGTCCCAGCATCTTGAGCGACGCATCGTCCATCGCCTGGACGCCGAGCGAGACCCGGTTGACGCCGGCGGCGCGATAGCCGGCAAAGCGTGTCGCCTCGACGCTGGTCGGATTGGCTTCGAGTGACACCTCGACATCGCCAGCGACGTGCCAGTGCTTGCCGATCGCGTCGAGAATGGCGCCGACCGTCTGCGGCTGCATCAGCGACGGCGTGCCGCCGCCGAGAAAAATCGACGTGACGGTGCGCGGCCCGATGCGGGCGGCCGTGGTCGCGATCTCCTGCGCAAAGGCGCGGGCGAAGCGGTCCTGATCGATGGCGGCATGCCGGACGTGGCTGTTGAAGTCGCAATACGGACATTTCGACAGGCAGAACGGCCAGTGCACATAGACGCCGAACGCTTCGCTGTCAGCGCTGGTCAAGGCAGATCTCCGCGAGCTTCACAAAGGCGCGCGCCCGGTGCGACAGGCCGAGCCCGAGCGGCGGCAGGCCATGCTTCTCGATGCTGGTCATCTCGCCGAAGGTCCGGTCGTGCCCCTCGGGCAGGAACATCGGGTCGTAGCCGAAGCCGGCCGTGCCGCGCGGCGGCCAGACCAGGGCGCCGTCGACCCGCGCCTCGACCTCCTCGACATGACCGTCCGGCCACGCCACGCACAGCGCCGAGACGAAATGGGCGGTGCGCTTGTCGGCACTCCTCGCGCCCCGCTCCTGCAGCAGGCGCTCGATCCGCGCCATCGCGCTGGTGAAATCCTTGTCCGGTCCGGCCCAGCGCGCCGAATAGATCCCCGGCGCCCCATCGAGCGCATGAACCACGATGCCGGAATCGTCGGCAAAGGCAGGAAGCTGCGCGGCCTTGGCCGCGGCGACCGCCTTGATGCGGGCGTTGGCCTGGAAGGTCTCGCCGGTCTCGTCCGGCTCGTCCAGGCCGAGATCGCCGGCCGACACCGCCTCGACGCCATGGGGAGCGAGCAGCTCCCGCATCTCGGCAAGCTTGCCGGGATTGTGGGTCGCGATGACGAGGCGCCCCGTGAGCTTGCGATGACCGCTACTCACGCGACCGCCATCTTCTGCAGGTCGACCAGTCGCGCCACGCCCTTGCGGGCCAGTGCCATCAGCGCCAGGAGCTCGGCCTCGGTGAACGGCGTCTTCTCCGCCGTGCCCTGCACCTCGATGATGCGGCCGTCGCCGGTCATGACGAAATTGGCGTCGGTCTCCGCCTCGGAATCCTCGGCGTAGTCGAGATCCAGCACCGGCGTGCCGTTGTAGATGCCGCAGGAGATCGCGGCGACGTTGGCGCGCAGCACCTCGGTCTTGATCATGTTGCGCGACTTCATCCACTTGATGCAGTCGGCCAGCGCCACCCAGGCGCCGGTGATCGACGCCGTGCGCGTGCCGCCGTCGGCCTGCAGCACGTCGCAATCGACCGTGATCTGGCGCTCGCCGAGCGCTTCCAGGTCGATCGCGGTGCGCAGCGAGCGGCCGATCAGACGCTGGATCTCGACGGTGCGACCGGTCTGCTTGCCGGCGGAGGCCTCGCGCCGGGTCCGTTCCAGCGTGGCGCGCGGCAGCATGCCGTATTCGGCCGTGATCCAGCCGCGCCCCTGGCCCTTGAGCCAGGGCGGCAGCCGGTCCTCCAGCGTGGCGGTGACCAGCACATGGGTGTCGCCGAACTTCACCAGGCAGGAGCCCTCGGCGTATTTGACGACGCCGCGTTCCAGGCTCACGGCCCGCAGTTCATCCGGTGCACGGCGGCTCGGCCGCATGATTCTCTCCGTGAAAGCGCGCGAAAGACCGACTTTGACCGGCCTTGTAGGAGCCGCGACCGGCAGCGGCAAGGGCTTATCAAGGGTTTATCATGGCCTCGTCGCGCCCGAGAGCGCGCGACGACCGGCTTGCCACCGAGCCGCCGCATGGACACATTATAGGCAGCTGCGAGGAGAGCATCTGGTGGCCCACCACGATCCGATCAACCTGATGACACCGCCGGCCGGTCTGGCGCAGCTCAACGAGCGCTCGCGCGAGATCTTCCGGCAGATCGTCGAAAGCTATCTGGCGACCGGCGAGCCGGTCGGCTCGCGCAACATTTCGCGGCTGATCGCGGTTCCGCTGTCGCCGGCCTCGGTGCGCAACGTCATGGCCGATCTCGAGCAGCTCGGCCTGATCTACGCGCCGCACACCTCGGCCGGCCGGCTGCCGACCGAGGCCGGCCTGCGTTTCTTCGTCGATGCCCTGATGCAGGTCGGCGACATGACCGAGGCTGAGCAGCAATCGATCCAGAGCCAGCTCGCCGCGGTCGGGCGGGCGCAATCGGTCGAGGCCGCCCTGGACGAGGCGCTGACCCGGCTGTCGGGTCTGACCCGTGCCGCTGCCGTGGTTCTGACCGCCAAATCCAACACCCGGCTGAAGCACATCGAGTTCGTCAGGCTCGAGCCCGAGCGTGCGCTGGTCGTGCTGGTGGGCGAGGACGGGCAGGTCGAGAACCGGGTTCTGGTTCTGCCGCCGGGCGTGCCATCCTCGGCGCTGACTGAGGCGTCGAATTTCCTCAATGCCCGCATCAGAGGCCGGACGCTGGCGGAAGCACGGCTCGAGCTCGAGACGGCGCTGGCGCATGATCGCGCCGAGCTCGACCTGCTGACGCAGAAGGTGATCGCCGCCGGTGTCGCGAGCTGGTCCGGAGGGGACAGCGACGAGCGGCAGCTCATCGTGCGCGGCCACGCCAACCTGCTCGAGGACTTGCATGCGCTCGAAGATCTCGAGCGCGTGCGGCGGCTGTTCGACGATCTCGAGACCAAGCGCGGCGTCGTCGATCTCCTTGGACGGGCAGAGAGCGCGGAAGGTGTCCGCATCTTCATCGGCTCGGAAAACAAGCTGTTCTCGCTGTCGGGCTCGTCGACGATCGTATCGCCCTATTCCGACGCCACGGGTCGCATCGTCGGCGTGCTCGGCGTCATCGGTCCGACCCGGCTCAACTATGCCCGGGTGATCCCGACGGTCGATTATGCCGCGCGTCTGGTCAGCCGGCTGCTGGGCGGCTGACGCGTGACATGATTAACCCGCGGACAGCGCCTCCGGGCGCGATGGTCAGGCTGCGCTTGATTTTCGACGTTCAAAGCACGATATCCCGCCCCATACCCCCAAAACCCGTCAGCCGAACTTGCGAGTCTGTCCATGACCGATCCCGACCTGCACAAGAATGATCCGGAAAACCCGGCGCAGGCCAGCGACCCCGTCGTCTCCAAGCCCTACATCATGCCCGACGATCCTGAGACCGGCTCGGCCGAGGCCCTTGCCAAGGAGGCGGCCGACGCGCGCGACAAGATGCTGCGCACGCTGGCGGAGATGGAGAACCTGCGCAAGCGGACGGCCCGTGAAGTCGCCGATGCACGCATGTACGGCATCACCGGCTTCGCGCGCGACGTGCTCGACATCGCCGACAATCTGCAGCGCGCGCTCGATGCCGTGCCGGCCGAGACACGCGCCAATGCCGATGCAGGCCTCAAATCGTTGATCGAGGGCGTCGAGCTGACCGAGCGCTCGCTGCTCAACACGCTGGAGAAGAACGGCGTCAAGAAGTTCGATCCGACGGGACAGAAGTTCGACCCCAACTTCCAGCAGGCGATGTACGAGGTCCCGGATTCGTCGGTGCCGTCGGGCACCGTGGTGCAGGTCGTGCAGGCCGGCTTCATGATCGGCGAGCGCATCCTGCGTCCCGCGCTGGTCGGCGTGTCCAAGGGTGGCGCGAAGGCGGCGCCCGCGCCGAGCAACGATCAGTCGAACAGCGCCGCGTGACGGCGAGCATAGGCAGGCCTTCTCCTGCCGTCCTGTCAGTCCAACGAAGAAGCCACGGGCGGTGATGCCCGTGGCTTCTTGTTTGTCGGCGCGAGTTTGTAGTTCATGTCGCGGCAAGTGGACCGCGGCCGATGAGACCGCGGCGTCCGGATACCGAGTTGGGCTCAGCCTCTCGGCTGGATGCCGTCGCGGACGGCGCGGAAGCGCGGGAAGGCTACCGACCACTGATCGCGCGGCGCGCTGCCGATGATCCGCAGCGTATTCGGCCCGCCGAAGCGCAGCCATTGCACCACGGTCACCGGCGTATTGTCCTTGCCGCTGGTGGCTTCGAGCCGGGTCTCGTAGGCCGGCTGGCCGTCGATGCGGATCGGCTCGGACATCGTGATGCGCGCTTCGCGGACGCCCGGAATGGTGGTGGCCGCCTGCTGGGCGACACGCGCGCGGTCGCCCGCCTCCGGGGCCACCCCGGCCACGAGCCCGATCACCACGAAGGGCGCGGCTTCGAAGCCCTTGTCCTCTTCGCCGTCGGCCAGGATCAAGGCACCCGGCCCGAGCGTGCGGATGGTCTTGAACCCGGAGAGCTCGGTCACCTTGAACGGCATCATCGCGAGCTGCTCGTCGACGGGAACGTCCTTGCGGACGACGGCGGAGGCGAACATCTGACGCACGGCATCGTCGGTGTAGATCCGGCTCGCGGTCTCCGGGATCTGCACGGCCACGTAGCCGGAGAAGCCGTTGCCGGGCAGGATCATCGAGTAGCGCCGCACCGGCGTGGCGCCATCCCGACCGTTCTCAACCGTGTAGTAGGCGGTGCCGGCGGCGGTCTCGATGCTCTCCGGCTTGACGCTGCCGGTCCCGGCGGGATTGGCGGTAAACGCATTCTTCACCTCGCCATAGGCGGCCGCCGGCAGTTCGGTCAGCAGCACCTTGACGCTCTGGTCCTCGGTTTCGAAGCCGGAAAACGTCTTGGCCTTGGCGAGCCCCACCAGCGGCGCGAGCCCGATGCGGACGCCGGGCGGAAATATGGCTTCGGCGGCCATGGCGGAGTGCAGCAGCGACATCAGCAGGGTAGCCGCGGCGAAGAATCGAACGATCATCATCAAACATTGCCTCGTTGACCGAGGCCTCGCGCCGAGGCGGTCGGGGGTCCTCGCCAGCGTGGTCTTCGGCGGCACGCTTTTAGCGGCTTTGCGCCCCCCGCAACAGGCCGGGCGCGCGGTTTTGATCGCCTGCGGCGATCAGCGCGCCCTGCGGGTCGCATTTCCCAGGTCATTTCGCCTCGAAAGGCGGGTTGATGACGGTGCCGTGCTAGCCGCGCTTCAGGATTTCGACGCCATCGACGGTCTGCACCAGCACATAGGGCGCGAGCAGAGCCCTGATCTCGGGGTCGGAACGCGCCCAGTCGCCCCAGTCGCTGTTCTGATTGTCGATCAGGACGACGTCGGGCGGTTGCCTCCGGAAGTCGGCGATGATCCCGGCGCGTTCACGTTCCACATAGGGCGCGAGCCTCTGCGCAGTTTGTGAATCGATGGTTCCGTCTTGTTGCGACCGGCGAACGATTTCCCGGACCCAGAACGCCTCCTGGCGCGAGATCCAGGTGCCATCAAGGGTCCGCACCATGGGGTGCCCGATGACCGCCGCCGCGCTGAGCACCAGCATGCTCGGGCGCGGCCCGAGCCGGGCCACCTGGGCTTCGATCTGCTGGACGTCGACACTACCATTGAACCAGAAGCAGGTCTGCACGAAGAGCACGGCGCCGGCGAGAGCGGTGGCGACACGCGGCCAGCGTCGCGCGTCGCGGCTGGCGTCGATCGCCGACACGGCAAGGCCGGCGGCAAGCAGCGCCAGCGCCACCATCGGATAGGCATGGTAGCCCCAGCCCTTTTGCTGCGCGACGAATGACACCAGGAACCCGAGTGATGCGGCCAATGTGGTGAACGATGCGGCGTCGCGCTCGTGCTGCGTGCGCTGAAGAATGAGGATGATGACTGCTGCAGCCAGCCACAGGCCCATCGGCAGGGTCACGAGGATGGTCGGCACGGGCGCCTTCAGAAGCAGATAGACGTCGCGGACCAGCGGATAGATGACCGTGAAATATTCGGGAAAGAACAGGTAGATGCACGCCGCGTTGATCAGCACCAGGGCCGCGGCGATCCAGTTCTCCAGCGCGAACAGCACGCGCCAGTCGCGCGCCTGAGCCGCGGCGGCGAGTATGCAGAAGCCGACGCTGAAGGCGAAATAAGGCTTGAAGCTCATCGTGAGGCCGGCACTGAGCCCGGCGATGAGCATGGCCGCCGGGGCCACCCGCTCGCGCCTGGCGCGCAGGATGTACACCGCGATCGCCGGCAATATCGTGATCAGGGCCAGATGTTCCCGCTGGCCGAAATCATACATCGGCGCGATCAGAAGCAGGGCGGTCGTCCACGCCGCCAGCCTGCCGTCGGCGAGGCGATGGCGCAGGGCCGATGTCCGCAGCACCAGCCATACCAGCGTCAGGGATGCCGCGGTCAGCACGAAGATCAGGATATTCGTCGCCAGCTCGGGCCTGAGATGGATCGCACGCGCCAGCGCGACGGCCAGCAGATAGACCGACCCAGCCATCGGCGGGTTGGTCTCGAGGATGTCGACGTAGAGCCGCTGTCCATCGAGCATGCGCTCGCCGACGAGGAGCCACCAGCTGACATCGACATTGAGGGGAAGGACGTACCGCAGCCACGCCGCTGCAACCACGATGGCGCAGATCAGCAGTCCCGGGAACGTGGCTTGGCCGGCTTCGCGCGCGCGCTGCGGAAAGCTCCAATCGGAGTCGATGACCATGCCTCATTCCCGTCCCAGGAGTGCGGCAGGCTAGGGCCCGTGGGTTAACAACGCATTTCGGTCATTGGGGCAGATCAGCGGTACCGGATTTGTCGCACTTGCCCGCGACCGCACCCTCCTATTTCGCACGGGGCCATTCGACGTGCCGGCAGGTGGATTCGCGCAGTCGCCTCCGGTCCGAGCCGCCGTTTCGCGTCGCCGCCAATTCCGATGGGCCGCTCTGATGTCTCCATGAGGTCGTTCGGCGACGGCCGTGATTTTCGTTGGGTCGAACCCCTGGTCCGGTCCTTGCGGGCCAGTCCCCCCCTCCTATATGACGCTCATCGTCGCAATATCGCGAGCATTTGATCTGAGGGGGTTTTGGATGGGGGCGCCGTCAGGGCCCCACCCAACCTGCCGCAAAAAGAAGGAATATGAGACCATGGGAAAGGTCATCGGGATCGATCTCGGCACCACGAATTCGTGCGTGGCCGTCATGGACGGCAAATCGTCGAAAGTCATCGAGAACGCCGAGGGCATGCGCACGACGCCGTCGATCGTCGCGTTCAGTGACGATGGCGAACGCCTGGTCGGCCAGCCGGCCAAGCGCCAGGCCGTGACCAACCCCGAGCGCACCTTCTTCGCGGTCAAGCGACTGATCGGCCGCCGCTACGACGACCCGATGGTCGAGAAGGACAAGAAGCTCGTCCCCTACAAGATCGTCAAAGCCGGCAACGGCGACGCCTGGGTCGAGGCCGACGGCAAGACCTATTCGCCCTCGCAGGTCTCCGCCTTCATCCTGCAGAAGATGAAGGAGACCGCGGAAGCCCATCTCGGCCAGAAGGTCGATCAGGCCGTCATCACCGTCCCCGCCTACTTCAACGACGCCCAGCGCCAGGCCACCAAGGACGCGGGCAAGATCGCGGGCCTCGAGGTTCTGCGCATCATCAACGAGCCGACCGCGGCTGCGCTCGCCTACGGCCTCGACAAGACGAAGGCCGGCACCATCGCCGTGTACGACCTCGGCGGCGGCACCTTCGACGTCTCGATCCTGGAGATCGGCGACGGCGTGTTCGAGGTGAAGTCGACCAACGGCGACACCTTCCTCGGCGGTGAAGACTTCGACATGCGTCTGGTCAGCTACCTCGCTGACGAATTCCAGAAGGAGCAGGGCATCAACCTGCGCAACGACAAGCTCGCCCTGCAGCGCCTCAAGGAAGCTGCCGAGAAGGCCAAGATCGAGCTGTCGTCGACCACGCAGACCGAGATCAACCTGCCCTTCATCACCGCGGACCAGTCCGGTCCGAAGCATCTGACGATGAAGCTGACCCGTGCCAAGTTCGAGGCGCTGGTGGCCGACCTCGTCGAGAAGACCATCGAGCCGTGCCGCAAGGCGCTGAAGGATGCCGGCCTGACCGCCGGCGAGATCGGCGAAGTGGTGCTGGTCGGCGGCATGACCCGCATGCCGAAGATCCAGGAGATGGTGAAGCAGTTCTTTGGCAAGGAGCCGCATAAGGGCGTCAACCCCGACGAGGTGGTGGCGATCGGTGCGGCGATTCAGGCCGGCGTGCTGCAGGGCGACGTCAAGGACGTGCTGCTGCTCGACGTGACGCCGCTGTCCCTCGGCATCGAAACCTTGGGCGGCGTGTTCACCCGCATCATCGACCGCAACACCACGATCCCGACCAAGAAGAGCCAGGTGTTCTCGACCGCCGAGGACAATCAGAACGCGGTCACCATCCGGGTCTTCCAGGGCGAGCGCGAGATGGCGGCCGACAACAAGATGCTCGGTCAGTTCGACCTGATGGGCATTCCGCCGGCCCCGCGCGGCATGCCGCAGATCGAGGTGACCTTCGACATCGACGCGAACGGCATCGTCAACGTCTCGGCCAAGGACAAGGCCACCGGCAAGGAGCAGCAGATCCGCATCCAGGCCTCGGGTGGTCTGTCGGAAGCCGACATCGACAAGATGGTCAAGGACGCCGAGGCCAATGCCGCGGCGGACAAGAAGCGCCGCGAGGCGGTCGACGCCAAGAACCATGCGGACGCGCTGGTGCACTCCACCGAGAAGGCGCTGGCCGAGCATGGCTCGAAGGTCGCCGACACCGAGCGCCGCGCCATCGAGGATGCCGTCAGCGATCTCAAGGAAGCGCTGAAGGGCGACGATGCCGAGGCGATCAAGGCCAAGACCAACACGCTGGCCCAGGCGTCGATGAAGCTCGGCGAGGCCATGTACAAGCAGCAGGCCGAGACCGATGCGGCCCGCGACGCCGCCAAGGATGACGTGGTCGACGCGGAGTTCACCGAGGTCGACGACGACAAGAAGAAATCTGCTTAACTGAGGCAGAGGTAGTGACCATGACCCCCATGCCAAAGAGCGCACTTTGCGGCTCGTTGGATGGGGGTCATTTTCATTGACCCGGAACGCGCGCGGCGATCGCGCCAGCCGTTCCTATTGGGCGAAGTTCGGGCGGGTTTGATTGATGTCCACCAAGCGCTGCTACTACGAGACCCTGGAAGTCGAGCGCGACGCCGACGAGACCAAGCTCAAGGCCGCCTTCCGCAAGCTGGCCATGAAGTGGCATCCGGACAAGAATCCGGGCGATGCCTCCAGCGAAGTGAAATTCAAGGAAATCAACGAGGCCTACGAGGTGCTGCGCGACGCCGACAAGCGCGCCGCCTACGACCGCTATGGCCACGCCGCCTTCGAGCAGGGCGGCATGGGCGGCGCGCACGGCTTCGGCGCCGGCTTTGCCTCCTCGTTCTCTGACATCTTCGAGGACCTGTTCGGCATGGCCGGGCAGCGACGCGGCGGCACCGGGCGCGAGCGCGGCGCCGATCTGCGCTACAACATGGAAATCACCTTGGAAGAGGCGTTCCAGGGCAAGACGGCGCAGATCGAGATTCCGGTCTCGGTGACCTGCGAATCCTGCTCCGGCACCGGCGCCAAGGCCGGCACCAAGCCGAAGACCTGCTCGATGTGCGGCGGCGCCGGCCGCGTGCGGCAGGCGCAGGGCTTCTTCACCCTGGAGCGGACCTGCCCCGGCTGTCACGGCCGCGGCCAGATGATCGAGGACCCCTGTCCGTCCTGCTCCGGCTCTGGCCGCGTCACCCGTGACCGCACGCTGTCCGTCAACATTCCCCAGGGCGTCGAGGACGGCACCCGCATTCGTCTTGCCGGCGAGGGCGAGGCGGGGCTGCGCGGCGGACCGCCCGGCGATCTCTACATCTTCCTGTCGCTGACCCAGCACGAGTTCTTCCAGCGCGACGGCGCCGACCTGCATTGTCGGGTGCCGATCTCGATGGTGACGGCGGCGCTTGGCGGCGAGTTCGAGGTGCCGACGATCGACAAGGGCAAGACCAAGGTGAAGATTCCCGCCGGCGCGCAGTCCGGGCGCCGGTTTCGGATCGCGGCCAAGGGCATGCCGGTGCTGCGCTCGCGCCAGACCGGCGACATGTATGTCCAGATCGTGGTCGAGACGCCGCAGAACCTGACCAAGAAGCAGCAAGAGCTGCTGGCCGAGTTCGAGAAGCTGTCCTCGGGAGCGACCCAGCCCGAGGCGGCTGGCTTCTTCACCAAGGTCAAGGATTTCTTCGGCAAGGCGGCGAGCTGAGCCGTGAGTTCAAGCAAGCACGGCCAGGTGGCCTCGCCGAATGACTTCGGGATTCATGTGTCGAGCGAATTTGCTGCTTTGCACATGCAAAAAATTATCGAATGCAACTGTAAGAGCGCGGACCCGCCAGCCTTAATCGTACGTTACGGTTCGGCTTGACCGCCCCGCCTGCGCCCTATACGTCTTTGTGACTCTTTTCTGACATCGCCGTGAAGACGGTCCCGTCTGGTACTGAGATGCCCTTGCAAACGTCCGTGCGTGCGTCGAAAAAGCCTCTCCGTCTGGACGACGAAGTGCGCTTCCTCCGCTCATGGATCGAAAAGCCGCTGCACATGGGCGCCGTCATGCCGTCGAGTCGGCTGCTGGCCCGCACGATGGCGCAGTACGTCGATCCGCACGGGACAGGCCCCGTCATCGAGCTCGGACCGGGCACCGGCGCGATCACCAATGCGCTGGTCGAACATGGGATCGATCAGAAGCGGCTGGTGCTGGTCGAGTACAATCCGAGTTTCTGCGCCCTGCTGCGCGATCGCTACCCGCAGGCCAAGGTGGTCCAGGGCGACGCCTATCGCCTTCGCGACACGCTCTGGAACGTGCTGGGCGCCCCGGCCTCCGCCGTCGTCTCCGGCCTGCCGCTCGTGACCAAGCCGATGCTGACCCGCATGAAGCTGATCCGCGATGCGTTCGCGGCGATGTCGCCGAATGCGCCGTTCGTGCAGTTCACCTATTCCGTCGTACCGCCGATTCCGAAGTCGCTGCCCGGCGTCACCACGCAGGCATCCGAGCGCATCTGGATGAACCTTCCGCCGGCGCGCGTCTGGGTGTATCGCAAGCCCTGACCGGCGGCCGCGATCCTTCGTGGCGGGTCGTTGACCGACCTCACGATGTCCGCGCTGAAGATCCTCATCATCCCCGGTTCGACGCGGGTCGGCTCGCACAACGCGAAGCTCGCCGCGGCAGCCGCCTATCAGTTCGTGCAGGCCGGCGCCGACGTCACACGCATCTCGCTCGCCGACTTCCCGCTGCCGATCTACGACGCCGACCTCGAGGCGCAATCGGACATTCCATTTCACGCCGTGAATCTGACGCGCATGATCGGCGTTCATCATGCCGTGCTGCTGGTGACGCCGGAATACAACGCCTCGGTGCCGCCGCTGCTGACCAACGCCATCACCTGGATCTCGCGCGTCGACGAGCCGCCGGGCAGTCGCGGCGCGGTGTTCCGCAGCAGGCCGTTTGCGATCGCCGCCGCCTCCGAGAATCGCTTCGGCGGCGTGCGTGCACTCTCGGCGTTGCGGCTGATGCTGACTGCCTGCAACGCGACGGTGATCCCGAGCCAGCTTGCGCTGGCCTTCGCCGACAAGGCCTACAACGACATGGACCGGCTCAAACTGCCCGCCGACATCACGGCGCTCGACGCCCTGGTGCGGGAGCTGATCGTTGTCGCGCAACATACGATGTGAGGTGACATGCCGACCGAGATTGCTCCCCGCGACCGCCTGATCGTGGCGCTCGATTTGCCGAGCGTGGCGGATGCCGAAGCCATGATCATCAGGCTCGGCGACGCCGTGACATTCTACAAGATCGGCATGGAGCTGACCTATGCCGGCGGCCTCGGCCTCGCCGAACGGCTTGCGGCCGAGGGCAAGCACGTGTTCATGGACCTCAAGCTGCACGACATCCCGACCACCGTCGAGCGCGCCACCCGTCAGATCGCCAGGCTCGGCGCGCGCTTCCTCACCGTGCACGGCTTCTCCCAGAGCATGAAGGCCGCGCTCGCCGGCGCCGCCGGCTCCAGCCTCGAGCTGCTCGCCGTCACCGTGATGACGTCCTACGACGATGCCGACCTCGCCGCCGCCGGCTACGCCATGGGCGTCAAGGAGCTCGTGGCGCACCGCGCCAGGCAGGCCAAGGAGATCGGCATCCACGGCCTGATCCTGTCGCCCGAGGAGACCGAGCTGGTGCGCCCGCTGGTCGGCCCTGACATGCAGCTCGTCACCCCCGGGATCCGCCCGGCGGGATCAGACGTTGGCGACCAGAAGCGCATCATGACCCCGGTGCTGGCGATCGCCGGCGGCGCCGACCGCCTCGTCGTCGGCCGCCCGGTCACCGCCGCCGCCGATCCGGCAGCGGCCGCCGAGAGCATTGTCGCCGACATCGCCAGCGCCGTCGCGCTGGTCGGCAAGACCAACCGAACCTGAGCAAGGCGACCGAGAGCAAGGAGACGACAGGGATGCCCAAGGCCTATTGGATCGCGCGGATCGACGTGCACAACATGGACGGCTACAAGGACTACGTCGCGCAGAACGGCGCCGTGTTCCACCAGTACGGCGCCAAATTCCTGGTCCGTGGCGGCCAGTACGAGACCAAGGAAGGCACCTCGCGCTCGCGCAACGTCGTGATCGAGTTCAAGGACTACGCCACCGCGCTGGCATGTTACAATTCTGCCGAATACCAGCGGCTGGTGGCGATGCGCGCGCCGCATTCGCAAGGCGACCTGGTGATCATCGAGGGCTATGACGGACCGCAGCCCTGAGTGCGGCCCGGCTGCCCGCCGGCCTCGGTTGCCGCCGCCGCGCGCCCCGGCTATAGCCCTCGAAGGGGCGGAGGAGTTGACATGTCCAAGATGCGCTTGATCGTTGCCGGAGCCGGCGGCCGCATGGGCCGCGCCCTGGTGCGTGCGATCGCCGAGACCGACGGCGCCGTGCTGGCGGGCGCGCTCGAAGCTCCGGGCTCGGAGCTGATCGGCAAGGACGCCGGCGTTCTCGCCGGCCTGCCCGCCAACGGCATCACACTGTCGGGCGACCTCTGGACCATGTCGGCGGAGGCCGACGGCATCCTCGATTTCACCGTCCCGGCCGCGACCATCGCCAACGTCGCGATCGCCGCCGAGCGCGGCCTCGTCCACGTCGTCGGCACGACCGGCCTGTCGTCGTCGGACGACGCCGTCATCAAGAGCGTCACCAAGCGCGCCGTCGTCGTGCAGTCCGGCAATATGAGCCTCGGCGTCAACCTGCTGGCGGCACTGGTGAAGCAGGTGGCGAAGTCGCTCGATGCCGGCTTCGACATCGAGATCCTCGAGATGCATCACAAGCACAAGGTCGACGCGCCCTCGGGCACCGCGCTGATGCTCGGCCGCGCCGCCGCCGAGGGCCGCGGTATCGCGCTCGAGGAGCATTCCGCCCGTGGCCGCGACGGCATCACCGGCGAGCGCCGCAGCGGCGACATCGGCTTCGCCTCGCTGCGCGGCGGCACGGCGGCGGGCGATCACAGCGTCATCTTCGCCGGTCCCTCGGAGCGGCTGGTGCTGTCGCACCAGGCCGAGGACCGCATGATCTTCGCCCATGGCGCGCTGAAGGCGGCGCTGTGGGCGCATGGCAAGCCGCCGGGCTACTACACGATGGACGACGTGCTCGGCCTCAAGGACCTTTTCTAGTTCAACGTCGATGGAAGCGAACTGATGAGCGAACGTCTCCTGGTGCTGGTGCGCCACGGCCAGAGCGAGTGGAATCTGAAGAACCTGTTCACCGGCTGGAAGGACCCGGACCTGACTGAGCAGGGCGTCGCCGAGGCCAAGGAGGCCGGGCGCAAGCTGAAGGCGCAAGGGCTGATCTTCGACGTCGCCTTCACCTCGGTGCTGACGCGCGCCCAGCACACGCTCGATCTGATCCTGACCGAGCTCGGCCAGACCGGCCTGCCGACCAGCAAGAACCTCGCGCTCAACGAGCGCGACTATGGCGACCTCTCCGGCCTCAACAAGGACGACGCCCGCGCCAAATGGGGCGAGGAGCAGGTCCACGTCTGGCGCCGCTCCTACGACGTCCCGCCGCCCGGCGGCGAGAGCCTCAAGGATACGCTGGCCCGCGCGTTGCCGTACTACGTCCAGGAAATCCTCCCCGGCGTCCTCCGCGGCCAGCGCACATTGGTCGCCGCCCACGGCAACTCGCTCCGCGCCTTGATCATGGTGCTGGAAAAGCTGACGCCCGAAGGCATCCTGAAGCGCGAGCTCGCCACCGGCGTGCCGATCATCTACCGGCTGAACGCGGATTCGACCGTGGAGTCGAAGCTGGATCTGGCGAGCTGATCCAGCACGCGAGGTCAAGCGAGCTTAATAGCTCGTCATGCCCGGGCTTGACCCGGGCATCCATCCCCTTCAGCAGAAGGGCCGTCCAAGAAGATGGATGGCCGGGTCAGGCCCGGCCATGACGGTGGGAGGACTTAACAGAGGCACGGCTCTGACCTCGCGCAGCTTGCGGATACGTGCCTTCGCCCGCTCCGCTTGACGAGGCCGCGCCGAATGCGCAACCCATTGAAGTGATTCGCAAAACTGTGCTTAAAAATATCTTGACTAATCAATGGGTTAATCTTATATTTCATTTCGAAATGGATCGGCATAGTCGGTCGGCGCTAAAGAAAGGTCACGGTCGCAGCCGTGGCCTTTCTGCTGTCATGGGAAGACCTTTAGACCGTACCCATAGATGTTACCGAACATCGATTTACGAATTCGCTTTTTGACAACGGTCCAATCCTTACGAGATTCATCACCCGTTTCTACAAATCTCGCGACGGTGTACGCGGCCAAATCTGCATACTGATGACCGCCGACATTTTCGGCCTTCTTCTTGAAGTCGATTTCAAAATGAAAAGTTTGCCCACGAAAATTATTTCCGGAACAGATCTCGGTGAACCACTCGAGCGTGCGGGCATCTTCGTTCCCGCCTCTTTCCTCAAAAACGCAAAGCAATCTGTTTGTTGGAGTAAGCTTGCCCGACCAGTGCATATGCAATCGCTCAAGGACAAACTGAAGGCTAAGGAAGAACGGATTCGTAGGGTTAGAGTACTGTTTGACGAGCTTTGGCTTATCAATGGCGGCAGCAACTATGTGGCCGTCCAAATTATCGAAGAGATAGCAAATTTTCTCCATAAACCGTTGTTGCGCTGCCGGGTCTTTTAAGAATAGGAATGGCTGCGCTTTCTTCCGAATTTTATGACCATGAATCACAACGCACTCGTGGCCGAAAAAGTAGTACTTCATTGCCGTCAGGTTGGACGCCGCATTCACAACGTACTTCTCGACAGTCATCGTGACCGCGCAGATGGCGAAAACCGGAAACTTAGGATCGATCTTTTCAATCCCGTGATCGCCAGTTTCGTCAATAAAAGCGATATAGGTAGGATTTCGCGCTGAAAACGCCATCAAAGCAGGGCTCGCGGCTCGATGCGTGGATAAAAGCCGGTTCAATGCAAAGTTGCAATGGCTAAGGGGCGATTTTCGAAAGCAGATGCTGCACCGACCCTGCTCGAATCGGACAAAGCTGCCCTCCGCTGAATGCGGAGCATCGCCTACTCGCATCGTCGTGGATAGCAAGAGCTTCGATGGCTTCGTCTAGCGCCTATATCCTGAGCGTTCAAACGCCGAGACAGTTCTGAAATTCGCGACGACTGGATCGTCGGCCGTCGCAGACTAGGACAGCGGGATGTTACCAACACCGGCTCGGCGCGGCTGCTGGCGTTAACTTGTGCAAGAGACCCTGCGGGGGGAGGTGGTTAAGGCATTTGGCCTTCTACCCCATCCCCACCTGCCCAGCCTCCCACCCAAGCATCGCCTGCTTGCGTGTCAGCCCCCAGTGATAGCCCGTCAGCGCTCCGCTCTTGCCGAGCGCGCGATGGCACGGCACCACGAACGAGATCGGGTTCTTGCCGACCGCGGCGCCCACGGCGCGCGAGGCCTTCGGGGACTCCAGTCGCGTCGCGATGTCCGAGTAGCAGACGGCGCGGCCCATCGGGATCTTGAGCAGGGTCTCCCAGACGCGGACCTCGAAATCGGTGCCGATCAGCACGACGCGGAGCGGCTGGTCGGGGCGCCACAGGGTCTTGTCGAAGATGCGCTGGGCGAGGCCGGCGGTGCCGGGGACGTCCTCGACGTAGGTGGCGCGGGGCCAGCGGCTCTTCATGTCGGCGAGTGCGGAGGCCTCCTCGCCGGGGTCGGCGAAGGCGAGGCCGGCGAGGCCGCGCGGGGTGGCCATCACCAGCGCGATGCCGAACGGACAGGGGTGGAAGCCGTAACGAAGCGTGGTGCCGGCGCCGCCGGTCTTCCATTCACCGGGCGACATCGCCTCATGGGTGACGAACAGGTCGTGCAGCCGGCCGGGGCCCGACAGGCCCGAGTCGAGCGCGGCGTCGAGCACGCTGGCCGAGCCCTTCAGCAGGCCCTTGGCGTGGTCGAGCGTCAGCGCCTGCATGAACGCCTTCGGCGTCAGGCCGGCCCAGCGCCGGAACAGATGGTGCAGCTCGTCGGGCGTCAGGCTGGCGGCGTCGGCCATGTCCTCGATGGCCGGCTGCCGGCGCCAGTGTTCCGAGATGAAGGCGATGGCGCGGCGCACCGAATCGTAGTCGCGCAGCGCCGCCGTCTGTTGCGGGCCCGGCTTGGCCAGGGCGGAGTCGTGAATGGCGAGGGTCATCATGGGTTTGGATGTAGGGCGGCCGGGGCGGGTACTCCACCCGATTTCTGATCGGGGGGCTATGGCGAATGTGATCGGCTGGGCTGATCGTTTCGGGCCTCATGGTTCGAGACGCGCCGCTTGGGCGGCGCTCCTCACCATGAGGGTCAAGCGCCGCAAACGGCCGCTGCACGCAAAACCACGAACACGCCGACAGCGTGTTTATGGCGAGGGAATGGACCACTGCTTCATCTTATCGCCTTGGGGTCTCTTTGCGGGCGAAGGTCTTCCCCCCGAAAGCCGCTCTGCGCGCTGAGAGAGCCTGCAGCGCATCGAGATCGCCGCGGATCAAGGCCTCTTTCTTGGCGCGACTCCATTTCTTCAGGCGGCGTTCGCTTTCGATGGCATCCGTGATCCGCTCGAACCACTGCGAGTAGAGCAGTTTGACGGGACGCCGGGTCAACGTGTACCCGCCGAAGGTCCCGTCATTATGCTGGGCGACCCTCAGCTCCAGCGATGTCCTCGTGGTTCCGACGTACAGGCGTCCGTCGGCGCAGAGCACGATGTAGAGATACGCGCCTTCGGTCATGACGATCCTCGTGCCCTGTCTCTCCTCACCCTGAGGAGCCCGCCGAAGGCGGGCGTCTCGAACGGCGAGGCCCGTGCTGTGGCCTCATGGTGCGAGACCCAAGGACGGCCGCGGGGTTGCTCCTCGTTCCCCAGGGGAGTGCTGGCCGAGATAACGCCCTACAGCGGATTGTACACCGGCCCCCGCTTCGCCGCCTGCAACCCCGCCGTCAGCGCCTTGGCAAAGCTCGCCTTCTCCTCCGGGCCAAGGAAGCTCGCGATGGCGACGCGCTGGCCGCGGGCGACGAGGTAGAGGCGCTCGATGCCGAACTCCTCGTGGGTTTCCTGGTCGAGCCGCACCCAGAGCGGGTTGAAGCGCCATTCCATGACGTGGCCCTTGTGGCTGACGCGGCGCAGGCGCAGCTCGGTCAGGGTGATCGAGACGTCCTCATAGGCGTTGGCGCGGCGGAAGTTGACCTTGAAGGCCCAGTAGATCGCCAGCGCATCCAGGCCGAAGAAGCCCAGCACGGGCCAGGCGCCCATCAGCAGCGAGGCGATGCCGCCGATGAAGCTGATGGCGCAGACCACGACCATCAGCACCAGAAACCCGGTGCGGCTGAGCGAGCGATGCGGCGTCAGCCGGGCCGCGAACAGCTCGGGATCAGCGGCGTCGGTGCCGGTCTCCTGATACGCAAAAGCGTTGCCTGGCGTCATGGGGCCTCAGTATACCCGGATCATGGCCAAAATCACCCGCCCCCAACGCGCCAAGCCGGCGCCGGTTCGCAGCCCCTTGAAGAAGGCCGCTCCCAAGGCAGCTCCCAAGTCAGCCCCTAAGGCCGCCTCGAAACGGTCCGCCAAGAAGGCCCCGACGGCCAAGCCGAAGAGCCCTGCCCGGTCGGTCAAGAAAGCGTTGAGCGCGGCCAGGCCCTGGACCCCGGCCGAGATCCGCGAGGCCTTCAGCCGCTTCGCACAGGCCAATCCGGAGCCGAAGGGCGAGCTCGAGCACCTCAACCCCTACACCCTGCTGGTCGCCGTGGTGCTGTCGGCGCAGGCGACCGACGCCGGCGTCAACAAGGCGACGCGGCCGCTGTTCGCCGTCGCCGACACGCCGCAAAAGATGATCGCGCTCGGCGAGGACAAGCTCCGCGACACCATCAAGACCGTCGGCCTCTACCGCACCAAGGCCAGGAACGTGATCGCGCTGTCGCAGAAGCTGATCAGCGAATTCGGCGGCGAGGTGCCGCGCACGCGCGCTGAACTGGAATCGCTGCCGGGCGCCGGCCGCAAGACCGCGAACGTCGTGCTCAACATGGCGTTCGGCGAGCACACGATGGCGGTCGACACCCATGTGTTCCGCGTCGGCAACCGCACCGGCTTGGCCCCTGGCAAGACGCCGCTGGAGGTCGAGCTCGGGTTAGAGAAGGTGATCCCGGCCGAGTTCATGCTGCACGCGCATCACTGGCTGATCCTGCACGGCCGCTACACGTGCCTGGCGCGCAAGCCGCGCTGCGAGCTGTGCCTGATCAAGGACCTCTGCCGCTGGCCCGAGAAGACCGCCTGATACGTTGTGCGTGACGAACGGTTTCGCCTGAGAACGCGTTTGACAGTCACTATTGTGTCACGGCGCGACGCCGTCTCACCATGGCCGGGCCACATCGCCGCCCGCATTGGACATAAGATGACACCCATAATCCGGGGCGATGTGAGTGGCGCGTGACGATTCCCGCGTTCTCGGACCTTTCTGCGCCGGGACGTTGAAGGATCAGCCGCATGGACCATACCGCCGCACTCGTGTCGCTCGCGACCTCGGTGCCACCGCATCAGTTCCGCCAGAACGAGGTGATGGAGGCCGCACGCGTGGTGCTGTCGCCGCGCTTTCCGCAGTTCGACACGATGGCGAGCCTGTTCTCCAACACCGGCATCCGCCAGCGCTACGGCGTCAAGCCGATCGAATGGTACATGGAGCGCCGCGGCTGGCCCGAGCGCACCGAGGCCTATCTCGAAGGCGCCGAGGCGCTGTTCATCGATGCGACCAACAAGGCGCTCGCGCAGGCCGATCTCGCAGCCGCCGACATCGATACCATCGTCACCGTGAGCTCGACGGGCATCGCGACGCCGACGCTGGAAGCGCGCGTCGCCGGGCGCATGGGTTTCCGCGCGGACGTGTCGCGCGTGCCGGTGTTCGGCCTAGGCTGCGCCGGCGGCGTCTCGGGCCTGTCGATCGCCGCGCGGCTGGCGCAGGCCCGGCCCGGCACCAATGTGCTGCTGGTGACCTTCGAATTGTGCACGCTGGCTGTGCGCCATGATGAGTTGACGAAAGCCAACATCGTCGCGCTGAGCCTGTTCGGCGATGGTGCCGCAGCGGCGATCCTGCGCGCCGGCGATGGCGGCGCTATCAGGGTCGAGGCGACCGGCGAGAAGCTGTGGCCGGATACGCTGGATATCATGGGCTGGAGCGTCGATCCCGAAGGCTTCGGCGTGATCTTCCAGCGCACCATTCCTGACTTCGTTACCGAGAACATGGGCCCGGCCGTCAACGAGATCCTGGACCGGATGAAGCTCGCGCCGTCCGACGTCGATCGCTTCGTCTGCCATCCCGGCGGCGCCAAGGTGATCACGGCGCTGGAGCGCGCGCTGTCGCTCGGCCAGGGCACGCTGGATCATGAGCGCGAGATCATCGCCGACTACGGCAACATGTCCGCGCCGACCGTGCTGTTCGTGCTGGAGCGCGCCCGCGCCCGGGGCTTGCCGCCGCGCTCCGTGCTGACGGCGCTCGGACCTGGGTTCACCGCAAGCTGCGTTTCATTGAGGCACGCCGCATGACCTTCGCCGCCTTCGTCCTCGCCCTCGTCACCATGCAACGGCTCGGCGAGCTCGTGCTCGCCCGCCACAACACCAAGCGCCTGCGCGCCATGGGCGCGGTCGAGGTCGGGGCGGATCACTATCCGCTGATGATCTCGATGCATGCGGCCTGGCTGGTGTCGCTGTGGCTGCTCGGCGCCGACCAGGAGGTCGACCCGTGGCTCTTGAGCGGCTTCGTGCTGCTGCAGGGGCTGCGCTGGTGGGTGCTGGCGACGCTTGGCCCGCGCTGGACGACGCGCATCATCATCCTGCCCGGTGCGCCGCTGGTGACCGATGGTCCCTATCGCTACATCTCGCATCCGAACTATCTGGTGGTCGCAGCCGAGATCGCGCTGCTGCCGCTGGCGCTGCATCTGCCGCTGATCGCGCTGATCTTCTCCGGCCTGAATGCGGCGGTGCTGTTCATCCGCATCCGCGCCGAATCGGAAGCACTCACCGGCATCGGCGGCGGCCAGACCGCATGAGCGCATCGGCCGCGCCGCAGGATCGTCCGAGCCTCGCCACCTGGCTCGGCTTCATCCTGATGTGCGTCGGCATGTTCATGGCGATCCTGGACATCCAGGTGGTGGCGACGTCGCTGCCGACCATCCAGGAGGCGCTCGGCATCACGCCGGACGCGATGAGCTGGATCCAGACGGCGTATCTGATCGCCGAGATCATCGCCATTCCGCTCACCGGGCTGCTCACGCGCGTGTTCACGTTGCGCTGGCTGTTCGTCGGCGCCGTTGGCATCTTCACCGCCGCCTCGCTCGGCTGCGCGTTCAGCGGCGATTTTCACACGCTGCTGGCGTTTCGCGTGCTGCAGGGCTTCTTCGGGGGTCTCCTGATCCCCGTCGTGTTCTCCGCCGTGTTCCTGCTGTTTCCACCGCGCCTGCACGCGGTCGCGACGACGATCGGCGGCGTGGTCGCGGTGCTCGCACCGACCATCGGCCCGGTCGTCGGCGGCTTCATCACCAACACCTGGTCGTGGCCCTGGCTGTTCCTGATCAACATCGTGCCCGGCATCATCGCCGCGTTGATGACGCCAAGCCTGCTGCCGAAGCAGCGCATGGATCTCGCGGAGCTCGACAAGCTCGACCTGTTTGCGCTGTTGCTGCTCGCGGTGTCCCTGGCCAGCCTCGAGCTCGGGCTGAAGGAGGCCCCGAAGGGCGGCTGGCTGTCGTCGAACTGCATTGCGTTCCTGGTGCTGAGCGCGTCATGCCTCACTTTGCTGATCCAGCGCCTGCTGGCCTCGCCGCATCCGATCCTGCGGCTCGGCAGCTTTCAGCGGCGGTCGTTCACGCTCGGCTGCCTGTCGAGCTTCTGTCTGGGCATCGGGCTGTTCGGCTCGGTCTATCTGATGCCAGTGTTCCTCGCCTTCGTGCGCGGCCACGACGCGTTCGAGATCGGCAAGATCATGCTGGTCACCGGCGTAGCGCAACTGATCGCCGCTCCGCTGGTGACGGCGCTGGACGGCAAGGTCGACGCGCGTCTCCTGACGGCGTTCGGCTTCGTGCTGTTCGGCTTCGGTCTGGCAGCGAGCGCGTTCCAGCCGCCGACTGCGGACTATCAGGAGATGTTCTGGCCGCAGGTGGTGCGCGGCGTCGGCATCATGTTCTGCCTGCTGCCGCCGACGCGGATCGCGCTCGGTGACCTGCCGCAGGCCGAGGTCGCCGATGCCAGCGGGCTGTTCAACCTGATGCGCAATCTCGGCGGCGCCATCGGCATCGCGCTGATCGACACCATCATCTATGGCCGCGTCGCCATGCATGCCCAGGCGTTTCGCGACCGCCTGCTGGCCGGCGATACCGCGGCGGCCAAGGCGATCGGGCTCGCGCCGGAGCTGCTGCGCAACCGGCCGCGCGGCGTCTCGGAGGAGCAGGCGATCGCCTATGTCCGGCCGCTGGTGGAGAAGGCCTCGCTGGCGCTGTGCGTCAACGAGGCCTGGTCGCTGCTCGCCGGTGTCGCGCTGCTCGGCTTCCTGCTGATCCCCTTCGCCCGCGCCAAGGCGGCGAGCCTGTCGCCGCGGATGATGGCGCTAGAGGCTGCGCAGCCGGCGCTCCGGCGACGGCTCGATCAGTTCGGGCCGCGGTCCGGATAGGCGCTTGTGCAGGTGGACCATGAAGGCCATGCCGAACAGCGGCGTCGCCAGGTTCACGATCGGGATGGTGACGAAGGCCGCGATGATCAGCCCCGCGGTGAACACGGTCACCGCATTGTCGCGCCGCATCGCCTTGGCCTCCGCCGGCGGCCGGAAGCGCATCGCGGCCAGCTCGAAATATTCGCGGCCGAGCAGCCAGGCCGTGGCGAGGAAGAAGATCACGAAGCCGGCGCCGGCCAGGAACACGAAGGGCAGGGCGACCAGATAGATCAGGATGGTGAGGCCGGCGGCCTTGAGGCCCTCGATGATGGCGACGCCGAAAGGCAGGGCGGCGCCGGGGCGCTCGGCCGGATAATGCTCGCGCTCGACGAGGTCCGCGACGTCGTCGACGAACAGGCTCGCGATCACCGAGGTGATCGCCGGCATCAGCATGATGCCGCCGAACACGACGCCGAAGCCGGCGGCGATCGAGATGATCCAGGTGAGCACTTCGAGGGTGCCGTGCGAGTTCGGCCCGAGCATGGCCTCCGCCCAGCCCTCGCCGGCGGTCGCAAGCCAGGTCAAGAGCCGCTGCAGCCCGATCGCGAGCACCGTGACCAGCACCAGCGCCAGCCCGATCGCGCGCCACAGGATCGAGCGCATCGGCGGCGACAAAATCTGCGAAATCGCCTTGATGGCGGCGTCGATCATGGCGGGGTCCCTCGCTGCAAAGCCCGCGGCAGAGGTAGACATGCCGGCGGGCTTCGGCAAGTCCGCCGGCATCGTATCAAAGTTCGGTCGCCCGCAGTCGCAGCGCGTTGCCGACCACGCTGACCGACGACAGCGACATCGCGGCGGCGGCGATGATCGGCGACAGCAGGATGCCGAACAGGGGATAGAGGACGCCCGCGGCGATCGGGATGCCGGCGGCGTTGTAGATGAACGCGAAGAACAGGTTCTGTCGGATGTTGCGCATCGTCGCCGCCGACAGCTTTCGCGCCCGCGCGATACCGCCGAGGTCGCCCCGCAACAGCGTGATGCCGGCGCTCTCCATCGCCACGTCGGTGCCGGTGCCCATGGCGATGCCGACGTCGGCCGCGGCGAGCGCCGGCGCGTCGTTGACGCCGTCGCCGGCCATCGCGACGATCTTGCCGCTGGCGCGCAGACGCGCGACCACCGCGCTCTTCTGCTCGGGCAGCACCTCGGCCTCGACCTCGGTGATGCCGATCTTGCGCGCGACCGCGGTGGCCGTGGTGCGGTTGTCGCCGGTCAGCATGATCACCTTGATGCCGTCGGCCGCGAGGGCCTTCAGCGCCTCCGGCGTCGAGGCCTTGACCGGATCGGCGATCGCAAACAGCGCTGCCGGCTTGCCGTCGACAGCCATCGTGATCACGGTGGCGCCCTCTTCGCGCAGCCGCTTGCTCTCGACACCGAGCGTATCGGTGATGATGCCGAGCGAGGCCAGGTAGGTGGCGGTACCGAGCACGATGGATTTGCCGTCGACCTCACCGCGGGCGCCCTTGCCGGTCGGCGCGTCGAAGCTCTTGACGTCGGCGAGCTTGATGTTGCGCTCGGTGGCATGACGGACGACGGCAGCGGCGAGCGGATGTTCGCTGGCGCGCTCCACGCTTGCCGCGAGCCGCAGCGCCTCGGTCTCGTCGAAACCATCAGCGGTGACGATCGCCGTCACCTTCGGCCTGCCCTCGGTCAAGGTGCCAGTCTTGTCGACGACCAGCGTATCGACCTTCTCCATCCGCTCCAGCGCCTCCGCGCTCTTGATCAGCACGCCGGCCTGGGCGCCGCGACCGACGCCGACCATGATCGACATCGGCGTCGCGAGACCGAGTGCGCAGGGACAGGCGATGATCAGCACGCTCACGGCGGCGACGAGGCCGAAGGCGAAGCGCGGCTCGGGACCGAACGCGTACCACGCGACGAAGGCGGCAATGGCAGCAGCGATCACCATCGGCACGAACCAGCCCGCGACCTGGTCGGCGAGGCGCTGGATCGGCGCGCGCGAGCGCTGCGCGTCGGCGACCATCTGCACGATCTGCGACAGCAGGGTCTCGCGGCCGACCTTGTCGGCGCGCATCACGAAGCTGCCGGTCTGGTTCAAGGTGCCGGCGATGACGCGCTCGCTTTCGGCCTTGGTCACGGGCATCGACTCGCCCGTCACCAGCGATTCGTCGAGCGAGGAGCGGCCTTCGAGAATGATGCCGTCGACCGGCACCTTCTCGCCGGGACGCACGCGCAGGCGATCGCCGACCGCGAGCTCGGCGATCTCCACCTCGTGGTCGTTGCCGTCGGTGTCGAGCCGCCGCGCCGTCTTCGGCGCCAGCTGCAGCAGCGCCTTGATCGCGCCCGACGTCGCGTCGCGCGCGCGCAGCTCCAGCACCTGGCCGAGCAGGACGAGAACGGTGATCACGGCGGCCGCCTCGAAATACACCGCGACCGCGCCGCCATGGCCGCGGAACGCCGGCGGAAACGTCTGCGGCGCCAGGGTCGCGATCACGCTGTAGACATAGGCGACGCCCGTGCCCATCGCGATCAAGGTGAACATGTTGAGATTGCGCGTCTGGACCGATTGCCAGCCGCGGACGAAGAACGGCCAGCCGGCCCACAGCACGACTGGTGTCGCCAACGCGAGCTGGATCCAGTTCGACAACATCGGATCGACAAAGCCATGGCCGCCGACGAGGTGGCCGCCCATCTCGAGCACGACGACGGGAGCGGCGAGCAAGGTGCCGATCCAGAATCGCCGCGTCATGTCGGCGAGCTCGGGATTGGGCGCGTCGTCGAGGCTGATGACGTCGGGCTCCAGCGCCATGCCGCAGATCGGGCAGGTGCCCGGGCCCACCTGCCGGATCTCGGGATGCATCGGGCAGGTGTAGATCGTGCCTGCCGGCATCGCGGGCGGCGACTCGCGTTCGCCGCGATATTTGTCGGGATCAGCCGCGAACCTGGTGCGGCAGCCGGCCGAGCAGAAATGGAAGGTGTGACCCTCGTGCTCGAAGCGATGCTTCGAGGTCGCGGGATCGACGCTCATGCCGCAGACGGGATCGATGACCTTTGCCTGGTCATGCTGATGCGCATGGTGCTCATGACCGCCACAGCACGACTGCGCGGCTGCAGGTGCAGTGGCGGCTGCGAGATACTTGGCGGGATCGGCGGCGAACTTGGTGCGACACCCGGCCGAGCAGAAATGGAAGGTGTGACCCTGATGCTCGAAGCGATGCGTCGAGGTCGCCGGATCGACCGACATGCCGCAGACCGGATCCGTGACCTTCGCCGGTTCAGGCGCAGCGTGGTCCGAGCCGCCGCAGCAGGCCCCCGAATCGCCGTCAGGCGCCGCGCCGGCACGATCGCTGCAACAGTTGTCCGCGGATGCTTGGTTGTGTCCGGTTTCCACCGCGCGCGCGTGCGATCCACAGCCGCATCCGCCCTCGCCGGCGGCCGCGCCACCATGCTCGTGTTTGGTTTCCGACATCGCCCAGCCTCTTGAAACCTATACCCTGTAGGGGTATATAGGCCCCATGCGCGAGGACATCAAGACATCCTGTCAGAAACGTTTGAGCCGGATCGAAGGGCAGGTCAGGGGCCTGTCGAAGATGGTCGAGGACAACCGCTACTGCATCGACATCGTGACCCAGATCTCCGCTGTGCGGGCGGCGCTGCGCCGGGTCGAGGAGGAGATCCTGCGCGACCACGTCGCGCATTGCGTCGAGCACGCGATCGCCTCCGGCGACAAGGCCGATCAGCGGCAGAAGATCGCGGAGCTGATGGACGTGATCGGCCGGTCGGATCGCTGAGCAGAATGGATGACGATCAAACCGCGACCTTGCGCCGTCGGGCAGCCGCGCGCGGCGCGACCTGCCGCACCGGCTCGGCGACGAGGTAATGCTCGTTGACCACGAGCCGTTCGCTGACTTCCTCGATCATCATTTCCTCAGCCGGAACCGGCTGCGCCGCCTCTTCGTCAGCCGCCTCAGGAACGAGCGGCGGCGCTGTGACGGAGCCTGGAAACACGGCGAACTCGCCCGCTACCTCCGCGAGCGGCTTCTGCTTGTCGGCCCAGTGCAGCGTCGTGTAGTCGAATCCATTGACGATGGTCGGCTTGACGATCTCGAAATAGGGCGAGATGTCGAAGTCGCGCGGCATGTAGAGCGACGAATCGCGGATGTGCAGGATCTCGCGCTTGGCACGCCGTGAGGGGGCCCGCGTGATCTTCGGCAGGATCGGATAGCGGACCGCGTCGAACGCCTGCGCGATCAGCGCCGAGCAGATCATCTTGGTCGGATCGCCCGAACCCAGCGCGATCATGCGCCGCCGCCAGCGTTGCGGAACCGGCATCGGGATCAGATAGCGCATCAGGTCGATGATGTTCTTGGTGTCGTAGCCGAAGCCGATGCGATTGATGGCGTAGCGGCACACCGTGTGCCGGTCCTCATAGGTCAGGCCGACCGGACGGCACACGCGGGTATGATAGGCGAAGTATTTCGACAGCGGCGCCGAGATCACGCCGTCGCCGACATAGGCCTCGACCAGCACATGCGGCTCCCCGTCGGGCTCGACGGCGCCATCGATGGGGCCGACATAGAGCGCGGCGTGCGACCAGGTCGACTGCGTGAGATATTTGATGATGCCGGAGATGCGGCTGTTGCCCTCGACCAACAGCACGTCGCCGGGCTGGACGTCCTTGCGCAGGTAGTCCGGATCGCTCGGCGTGAACGGCTCATAGCCGGGGATCTCCTTCTGGAGATAGGCGGCAATCAGCTTGCCGATCTGGTCGAGCACGATACCCATAACGCTCCCCAGGCGACCTTGGCCGGTCGCCGGCTTTTTCCCTTCTTCCATGATGGTCGATTGCGGTTGCAATTTGGTTCATAGTCGAAGCAGTCCGCACGGTATCGCGTTTACCATCCCGGTTGCCGCAGCGCGGCAGATACGGCAAATTCGGTCGGTATTCGTTTCGTTCAAAGCTTTCGGAAACCATGTCATGAACTTCACGCGCCGCGGCTTCCTCTCCGCTTCCGCGGCGCTGGCCGCGCTGCCCATCTCAGGCGGCGCCGCGCAGGCGGCTGTTCCACGCGAGGCTGACATTGTCGTGATCGGGGCGGGTGCGGCGGGAATCGCCGCGGCGCGCCGGATCGTGGCCGCCAACCGCAAGGTCGTGGTGCTGGAGGCCTCGCCGCAGCTCGGCGGCCGCTGCAGCACGGATGTCGCCACCTTCGGCGTGCCGTTCGATCGCGGCGCCCGCTGGCTGCTCAGCGCCGACAGCAATCCCATCGGAAGGCTCGCGCGCGGCGTCGGACTCGATCTCGTCGCGGCTCCCGTCGGGCAAAAGATCCGGGTCGGCCGGCGCAATGCGCGGCCCGGCGAGACCGAGCAGTTCCTGGCCGGGCTGGTGCGCGCCAATCGCGCCATCGACGAGGCGGCGCGCGGCAAGCTCGATACCTCCTGCGCCGCGGCGCTGCCGAAAGATCTGGGCGACTGGACCAGCACCACCGCGTTCGTACTCGGCGCCAGCGCGACCGGAAAGGATCTCGCCGATCTCTCCGCGATGGACAAGGCGCGCGCACAGGGTCGCAGCGCTCCGCTGGCCTGCCGGCAGGGGTTGGGCACGTTCCTCGCCAAGCTCGGCGAATCGTTGCCGTCATCGCTGTCGACTCCGGCAACGCGCGTCGTGTGGACCAACCGCGACGCCGCGGTGGAAACGCCGGCGGGGCGAATCGCGACGCGCGCCATCATCCTCACGGTGTCGACCAACGTGCTGACATCAGGCGCCATCAAGTTCGTGCCCGAGCTGCCGAAGCGGCAACTCGACGCCGCCGCCAAGCTCAGCCTCGGCAGCTATGATCACATTGCGCTGATGCTGGCGGGCAATCCGCTCGGCCTGTCGCGGGACGAGGTCATCATCGAGCAGAGCAATTCCAACCGCACGGGTCTGCTGCTTGCCAATATCGGTGGATCGTCGCTTTGTACCGTCGATGTTGCCGGCGCCTTCGGCCGCGAACTATCAGTGCAGGGCGAGGCGGCGATGGCCGACTTCGCCAGGGAGTGGATCGGCAAGCTGTTTGGAAGTGAAGCCGCCGCAGCGGTGAAGTCGTCAGCAGCCACGCGCTGGAACCAGGTGCCGGGCGTGCTCGGCGCGATGTCGGCGGCCACGCCCGGCAGCCAGGGCGCCCGCAAAATTCTCGGCGAACCGTTGGGCCCGCTGTTCCTGGCCGGCGAGGCCACGCACGAAACGCTGTGGGGCACGGTCGACGGCGCCTGGGACTCCGGCGAGCGCGCCGCCGAAGCCGCGCTGCGCCGGATCGGCGCGATCAAGGACGCCGAGCCGGAGCCGAGCAGTGAGCGGCAGCGACCGCGCCGTCGCGGCAAGGTGCGCTCGGCCTCGCCGGAGGATTGACCGTCGATCCGCAAACTCATCAGCAAGATGGTGGGCACGGCGCAACTGCGATCTCCAGCGTTGAAATGGCACGGCTGCGCCTTTGCCCACCCTAGGGCTGATGCAGGCGAGCTGCCGATTGAAGCACGCCTTGGCTACACAGGCAGCTTCAATTCCATCAGGTCTTTCGCGACCACGATGCGGCCCGCGTAGTTCTTCTTCACCTCCCGCGTCCAGTCCTCGTCCGTCACTTCGGGATCATCACCGGGTACGAAGTGGCTGAGCACCAGCACTTTCACGCCTGCAGCCGCGGCGATGCGTCCGACGTCTTCCGTGGTCGTGTGACTGTCGAGCAGGTGCTTCTTCAGCGTCGAGCCGTTCTTCGTCTTGGCGACCAGCCGATCGACCGCGGGCACATAGAGGCATTCATGCACGAGCACATCGGCGCCCTTGGCAAACTCTGCAAGCTTCGGGTTATAGGCGGTGTCGCTCGAGAACACGATCGTGCCGTCGGGCGTCTCGAACTTGTACGCGAAGTTGTCGGTGATCGGCGGATGTGGCGTGCGGAACGCGGTCACCGTCACGTTCGCCGTCTTCAGCACGACGCCGTCCGTGTCGATATCCTTCGCGACCAGGAGTGGCCGCGGATCTGGCCGGCCTTCGTCCGCGATGCGGGTGTCGACGTCGAACTTGTTAGTTTCCCAGAAGCTCCTGGTCATCGCCTCCAGGCCCCTCGGTCCGAACGACTGGATCGGCGTCGATAATCCTGCGGCCCAGGCGTTGTAGAACAGATTGCCGTATTCGAGATTGTGATCGGAATGGTGATGGCTGATCAGGATGTACTTGATCGATGGGATCGGAACCCCAGCACTGACGAGCTGACGGCTGACGCCCATGCCGCAATCGATCACGAACGGCGTGCCGTTGACGACGACGAGGTTGGCCGGATTTGAAGCGCCCACGCCGACGCGTGGGCCGCCCTTGGTGCCGAGGAAGACGATGCGCGTGCCGGACTTCGCGCCTTGCGCGAACGCCGCGGGCGCCGCGATGGCGCCGGCCGTTCCCAGCGCAAGCTTGAGCATCGTTCGCCGATGGATCACGGTGGCCTCCCTGTCTGCTTCGTTGGAGGAAGGCTAACCCCGCCCGAGCACGCCGTCGAGGGCCGGCAGGCCGGCGATCACGGCGATTGCGATCAGCGCGTAGCAGATGGCGCGAAACACCTGCTCGCTGGCACGGCCGAACAGCGACGCGCCGAACGCGACACCAAGCGCGTAGACCGGACCGATCAGCAGCGAAAGCTTCAGCGAATCCCAGGTGATCAGCCCGCTCATTGCGTAGCTCACCATAGCGAAGAAGTCCGATGCGCCGAAGAACAGTACGATATTCGCTCGCGCGATCTTTGGCGGGATCGGGCGTCCCAGCCAGTAGCCGACGATCGGCGGGCCCCCGGTCTGCGCCAGTCCGCTGCAGAATCCGGAGATATAGCCGACAGCGACCGACAGCGCGGTGTACTCCCTGCCGCGATAGCGCCAGCCGGACAGCAGCAGCGCAAGCAGCGCGATCACGAAACCGGTGATGATCCAGCGTACGGTGACAGGGTCCAGCCGGCTGAGGAAATAGGTGCCCACGGGCACGCCGACCAACGCACCCGCGACGATCACGGCGGTGGCCTTGCGGTCGGCCTCACGCCAGGCCGGCGCCACCATTGGGGCCATCGATACGAAGTCGATCACGAGAAGCAGGGGCGCGACCAGGCGCGGCGTCGCAAAACTGCTCGCGAGCGGCATGAAGATCAGCGCCGCGCCGAAGCCGGAGAAGCCGCGCGCGGTCGCGGCGATGAAAGCGACGATCGCCAGCGCGATCGTCGCGAACGGGCTGAGATCGGCAGGGATGAGCCCGGACAGGCTCATCCGCGCAACGTGCCGCCGGTCTTCTTGGCGACGTCCGCGGTGATCTTCGCCGCCACGGCATCGATCTCCTCGTCCGTCATCGTCTTGTCGCGCGGCTGCAGGGTGACGGCGATCGCCACCGACTTCTTGCCGTCCTCGATGCCCTTGCCCTCGTAGACGTCGAACACGGCGACATCGGTGATCAGCTTCTTGTCGACGCCCTGCGCGGCGCGCACGATATCGCCGGCCTTGACCTTGCGGTCGACGATGAAGGCGAAGTCGCGCGACACCGGCTGGAATGCGGACAGCTCCAGCACCGGCTTGGCGCGCGTCGGCTTCGCCTTGGCGGCCGGAATGCGATCGAGGATCACCTCGAAGGCGACGAGCGGCCCGTCGGCTTTCAACGCCTCCAGCGTGCGCGGATGCAGCTCGCCGAAATGGCCGAGCACGTTCTGCGGTCCCATCTGGATCGTGCCGGAGCGTCCCGGATGCATCCAGGCGGGGCCGCCGGCGACGATCTGCAGCGACGCCATCGGCGCGCCAGCGGCCGCGAGCACGGCGAGCGCGTCGGCCTTCGCGTCGTAAGCGCTCGCCGCCTGCGATCCCGTCCAATGTCGGCCGAGACCCTTCGCCGACGCGACGCCACGGCGGATGCTGCTCGCCGCCATGAGCTGGTCCGCGGGGCCATCGCCCTTGAAGATCTGCCCGACCTCGAAGATCGCGGCATCGCCGAAGCCACGATCGGCGTTGGCCTGCACGGTTGCGATCAGTCCCGGCAGCAGGCTCGGCCGCATGTCGGAGAGATCGGCGGCAATCGGGTTCGCAAGCGCGAGCTCGGCCTTGCCGCCGCCGAACAGCTCGGCCGCCGGCTTGGAGATGAACGACCAGGTCACGGCCTCGACCATGCCGCGCGCCGCCAGCGCGCGCTTGGCGCGCCGGGTGCGCAGCTGGATCGGCGTCAGCACCGGCTTTCGAGGGGCATCGCCGCGCTCGAACGGCGTCATCGGCACCTTGTCGACGCCAACGATGCGCACGACCTCCTCGACGATGTCGGCCTTGCCATGCACGTCGCTGCGCCAGGAGGGCACCGCGACCTTCACGACCGGGCCGTTGCCGGCGACCACGAAGCCGAGATGCGTCAGGATCCGCCGCATCTCGGTCAGCGGCACCTCGATGCCCGCCAGCCGCTTCACCTCGGTCAGCGGGAAATCGATGATACGGTCATCACCAAACGGATTGCCGACGACGACGGTCTCCGACGGCGTGCCGCCGCACAGCTCGAGCACGAGCCTGGTCGCCATCTCCAGGCCCGGCACCATGAAGGCCGGATCGACGCCGCGCTCGAAGCGGTAGCGCGCGTCGGAATTGATGCCGAGCTTGCGGCCGGTCTGGGCGATGTTGATCTCGTTCCACAGCGCCGATTCGATCAGCACGTCGGTGGTGTCTTCATCGCAGCCGGAGGCTTCGCCGCCCATGATGCCGGCGAGCGATTCGACGCCGGAATCGTCGGCGATGACGCACATCGAATGGTCGAGCGTGTAGGTACGGCCGTCGAGCGCGAGCAAGGTCTCGCCGTCACGCGCGCGGCGGACGACCAGATTGCCCTTCACCTTCTTGGCGTCGAACACGTGCAGCGGACGCGCGCGGTCGAAGGTCATGTAGTTGGTGATGTCGACCAGCGCGTTGATCGGGCGCAGGCCGATCGATGTGAGGCGCTGCTGCAGCCACTTCGGCGACGGGCCGTTCTTGACGCCGCGCACCAGTCGCAGCGCGAAGCCCGGACACAGCTTCTCGTCCTCGACCGTGACCTTCACCGGGCAGGGGAGCTCGCCCTTCACCGGCCTGATGCCGGGGTCCTTCAGCTTGCCCATGTCGGCGGCGGCGAGGTCGCGGGCGATGCCGTGCACGCCGGTGCAATCCTGGCGGTTCGGCGTCAGGTTGATCTCGAACATGGGATCGCCGAGGCCGGCCCACTCCGCGTAAGGAGTGCCGATCGGCGCATCCGCCGGCAGCTCCATGATGCCGTCGTGATCGTCGGAAATCTGCAGCTCGGCCGCCGAGCACAGCATGCCGCGGCTCTCGACGCCGCGGATCGTGCCGACCGAGAGCGTGATGTTCTTGCCGGGGATGTAGGTGCCGGGCGGCGAGAACACCGACACCAGGCCCGCGCGCGCGTTCGGCGCGCCGCACACCACCTGCACCGGCGCGCCACCGTCACCGGTGTCGACCATGCAGACGCGCAGCCGGTCGGCGTTCGGGTGCTGCTCGGCGGAAACGACGCGCGCGATTCTGTAAGGCGCGAGCAGCTTCGCCTTGTCCTCGAGATGCTCGACCTCGAGGCCGATCATCGTGAGCTTGTCGGCGAGCGTCTCGACCGACTCATCGGTGTCGAGATGGTCCTTCAGCCAGGACAGCGTGAATTTCATGGCTGCATGCCTCGGATCTTGCTGGTGTTTGTATCGTGTGTGTTGGCTTCGTATGTGCCGTCTTGGCCGCTTGCACAGCTCTCTCCGCTCCCTCCCCCCTTGTGGGGGAGGGTTGGGGAGGGGGGTAAGCCACGGGCGCGGACGGCGAGAGCCTGACGGATGGCTTCAACGACGCCTTCCAAGTTCGAAGTCACCTGCTCGTTGGTGAAGCGGTGGACTTCAAAGCCTTCGGCTGCGAAGAATGCGTCGCGTTGGGCGTCTCTTGCCTGCCGTTCGGCGAAATCATGCGATTCCCCGTCGAGTTCGATGACAAGCTTTGCCGAGAAGCAGACGAAGTCAGCAATGTAGTTACGAAACGGGACTTGGCGGCGAAAGCTGGCGCCATCGATCCGGTTCGCCTTGATGTAGCGCCAGAGCAGTGTCTCGGCGCGCGTCATCGCCTGGCGAAGTTGCTTCGCCCGGCGGCGATGGCGCTCGCTGACAACTGCGTGCGGCATCCGGGGCTACCCCCCTCCCTGACCCTCCCCCACAAGGGGGGAGGGAACGGAGAAACCGGTGGTTGTCGAAGCGCGCGCGCGGGGGATCCAGCCCTCCCCCGCAAGCGGGAGAGGGAGTCCTACCGCCCGAGCGGAGACAGCGAGGCCGGCAACGCTCACGCGCTCAATCCCCCCGCGAGCGTCGGCACATCCAGCGGCTTGAAGCCGTAGTGCGACAGCCAGCGGACGTCGCCCTCGAACAGCTGGCGCAAATCGCTCATGCCGTATTTCAGCATCGCGATGCGGTCGATGCCCATGCCCCAGGCAAAACCCTGGTACTCGTCGGGATCGATGCCACAGGCGCGCAGCACGTTCGGGTGCACCATGCCGCAGCCGAGAATCTCCAGCCAGTCCTCGCCCTCGCCGAAGCGGATCTCGCCCTTGTCGCGGCGGCACTGGATGTCGACCTCGAGCGACGGCTCGGTGAACGGGAAGAACGACGGCCGGAATTTCATGTTGATGTGGTCGACCTCGAAGAACGCCTTGCAGAACTCGTGCAGGATCCATTTGAGGTGGCCGAGATGCGAACCCTTGTCGATGACGAGGCCCTCGACCTGGTGGAATTGCGGCGTGTGGGTCGCGTCCGAATCGATGCGGTAGGTGCGGCCCGGGCAGATCACGCGGATCGGCGGCTTCTGGCTCAGCATGGTCCGCACCTGCACCGGCGAGGTGTGGGTCCGCAGCAGCATGCGCGAGCCGTCCGGCTTCGGATTGAAGAAGAACGTGTCGTGCATCTCGCGCGCCGGATGGCCTTCCGGGAAGTTCAGCTTGGTGAAGTTGTAGTCGTCGGTCTCGACATCGGGGCCTTCCGCAATCGAGAAGCCCATGTCGGCGAAAATCGTGGTCAATTCGTCCAACACCTGGCTGAGCGGATGGATGCGGCCGGTCTCGGCCGGCGAATCCTGCAGCGGCAGGGTGACGTCGATGGTCTCGGCCGCGAGCCGCGCGTCCAGCGCAGCGGCCCTGAGCACCTCGCGGCGCGCGGTGAGCGCCTGTGTGACCTTGTCCTTGGCGAGGTTGATCGCAGCACCCTGCGTTTTGCGCTCGTCCGGCGACATCTTGCCGAGGGTGGCCAGCAGCGCCGAGATCGAGCCCTTCTTGCCGAGGGCGGCGACGCGCACGGCTTCCAGCGCGGCTTCATCGCCGGCGGTGGCGATCTGGTCGAGGATCGAGGTCTCGAGCGAGGCGAGGTCGGACACGGTCAAAATCTCCGCGGGACAAAGGCGGCTGGGTTGTCGCCGCGCGGGCGACAGGGGTCAAGCGAAAGGATCGATGTCGCCGAACAGCAAAAAGCGGCCGAGATCGTCGGCCGCTTTGCAGTCCTCGCGATGAGGAAGGGCGATCAGGCGGCGAGCGCCGCCTTGGCCTTCTCAACGATCGCCTGGAACGCGGCGGGCTCGTTGATCGCGAGATCCGACAGCACCTTGCGGTCGACAGTGATGCCGGACTTGGACAGGCCGTCGATAAATCGGCTGTAGGTCAGCTCGAACGGACGCACAGCGGCGTTCAGGCGCTGGATCCAGAGCGCGCGGAAGGTGCGCTTCTTGCGCTTGCGATCGCGGAACGCATACTGGCCGGCCTTCTCGACGGCCTGCTTGGCGGTGCGGATCGTGTTCTTGCGGCGGCCGTAATAGCCCTTGGCGGCCTTGAAGACTTTCTTGTGCTTGGCGTGGGCGGTCACACCGCGTTTGACGCGAGACATGCCGGGTATCCTTGGATTCAGAGATGACGATCAGCCGCGGCTTGGAGGCGGCCAGGGTTTCGGAAGCGAGAGGCCGGTCAGGCGTTCGGCAAGAAGTACTTCTTGACGTTGTCGCCGTCGGTCTTGAACAGCACGCGGGTGCCGCGCAGCTGCCGGATCTGCTTCTTCGTCCGCTTGATCATGCCGTGGCGCTTGCCGCGCTGGGCGTGCATCACTTTGCCGGTGGCAGTCACCTTGAAGCGCTTTTTGGCGCCGGATTTGGTCTTCAGCTTGGGCATTTGGCTCTCCTTCATGCCAACGGCAAGCCGCCCGCAAAAGCGGCGCCATCAGGCGAAAATGCTCGTTAGAGCGTTGGTTGTGCTCAGGTATTGGGTCCAAACAAGGATCCACCCGCACAGGGACATCGCCACGGCAGCCCTTGATCAGCCGGGCGACGAAGGCCGCGCTTATGCCAGAGACGGTGGCTCTTGGCAACGCTGAACCGCCGAATCGGCTCGTCCGAGCCATGGTCAGCCGACATGCGAGCCGCGGGTACAGGTATCCCAGGGCGGCCCTCGGCCACCAGCACCGGCCGGCTCCGTTCGGTGGAGCCGCAAAGGCTCCTCCGGCAGCTGCAGCGGGCGGTGGCAGGTCCTGATCCACGCCCGCAAAGAGCGGTTCTGACGGGGCCCTCAAGAGAAAAGCCCGCCAGACGTGTGGCGGGCTCGGTTTGGTGCGTCGGTGGCTGGCGACTAGCGCGGGGCCAGAACCATGACCACCTGGCGTCCCTCGAACCGCGCGTCCTGCTCGACCTTGGCGAAAGCCGCGACGTCGGACTTGACCTTGTCGAGCAGCTTGGTGCCGATCTCCTGGTGCGCCATTTCGCGGCCGCGATAGCGCAGTGTGATCTTAACCTTGTCGCCCTCTTCGAAGAAGCGCTGCATCGCCCGCATCTTCACGTCGTAGTCGTGATCATCGATCATCGGGCGGAGCTTGATCTCCTTGATCTCGACGACCTTCTGCTTCTTGCGGGCCTCGGCGGCCTTCTTCTGCGCCGAATACTTGTACTTCCCGTAGTCCATGATCTTACAGACGGGAGGATTGTTGTTCGGCGAAATCTCGACCAGATCCATGCCGGCATCAGCGGCCATCTTGATCGCAACCACGGTCTCGACAGTGCCGCGGTTGGTACCTTCTGAATCGATCAGCTGGATCTGCGCATTGCGAATCTCATCATTTGTGCGCGGCCCGTCTTTGACGGCAGCGGGCGGGGCTCGATTGGGGCGGCGAATGGGTAGTTCTCCAAGGTTGTGGAAGAAGGCGACTATTTTGAAGGAAGATGCCCTCGCGGGCAAGACAGCTGGCGTCCCGTGCGTCGAATTAACATCCGGCCGTCATGGCTCCTGCGTCGCACGCGCAGGACTTCGGCGCGGCCGTGCATTCCCCAAAGGGACCACATGGCCAAGAATGGCGATCAAAACCGCACTTTCGAGGCCTCGTGGTTCCGCTCGCGGACATAGAGTGCGCGGGGCCCTTTCGCAAGCGGCAGTGCCCGGTCGAGCGGATTGACGCGACCGGCTGGTTCGCCCACACAGCCCCCGAAATCGAGTAACGATCCATGAACCCTGCTGCAGAAAATGCCGATACACCCGTCTTCGTCACCGTCGGCGCGGGCGAATCGTCGCGCCGGATCGCGGTGCGGGCGCGGCCCGGCCGCCCGCCCGGGCTGTTCTGGCTCGGTGGCTTCAATTCCGACATGAAAGGCACCAAGGCGCTGGCGCTCGACGCCTGGGCCGCCGAGCGCGGCCGCGCCTGCGTCCGCTTCGACTATTCCGGTCACGGTGAATCCGGCGGCCGCTTCGTCGACGGCACCATCGGCCGCTGGCTCGAGGAGAGCGTCGCGGTGTTCCGGCAAATCTGCCGCGGACCGCAGGTCGTGATCGGTTCCTCGATGGGCGGCTGGATGGCGCTGCTGCTGGCGCGCGAGCTGCTCAAGGACCCGGCGGAGGCGACGCTGGCTGGCCTGGTCCTGATCGCCCCGGCGCCCGATTTCACCGAGGAGCTGATGTGGAAGGGCTTCCCGCCGGCGGTCCAGACCGAGATCGAGTCCAAGGGCGTCTGGATGCGTCCGTCGGAGTATGGCGAGCCCTATCCCATCACCAGGGCGCTGATCGAGGACGGGCGCAATCATCTCCTGCTCGGCGGTGCCATCAAGGTCGGCTGCCCGGTGCGCATCCTGCAGGGCGCGCAGGACCCGGACGTCCCCTGGCAGCACGCGTTCGCACTGACCCACCGCCTGCCGGCCGAAGACGTGGTGCTGACCATGATCCAGGACGGCGACCACCGGCTGTCGCGTCCGCAGGACATCGCGCGTATGCTGGCCGCGGTCGGTGAGATGGGCTGATGCGGCCCGCTTCAGCATCGGGCTTGCCATTCCGCGCGGACGCTCTCGTCGGTCTCTGACGTCAGCGCCGCCTCCGCACGTCGCGCGAAGGCGGCCTCGTCGAGCAGCCGCGCGAGCGCCCAGGCGGCGGCACCGCGCACCAGTGGACTCGGATCGGCGGCAAGCCGTTCGGCGGCCGGCGTCAGCGCCGCATCGCCGGAGTTGCCGATCGCGATCAGCACGTTGCGCAGGAAGCGGTCGCGGCCGACGCGTTTGATCGGCGATTTCGTGAACAGGGCGCGAAACGCGGCGTCGTCGAGCGCCGCCAGCGCGGCGAGATCGGGGGACCGCAGCGATTCGCGGGCCGCCAGCTTCGCCTCGCGCCCCGCTTGCGCGAACTTGTTCCACGGGCAGGCGGCGAGGCAGTCATCGCAGCCGTAGATGCGGTTGCCCAGCGCCTTGCGGAACTCGCGCGGGATCGGCCCCTTGTTCTCGATGGTGAGATACGAGATGCAGCGCCGCGCATCGAGGCTGTAGGGGGCCGGGAACGCCGCGGTCGGACAGCTGTCGAGGCAGGCTCGGCACGAGCCGCAATGATCGCGCTCCGGCGCATCGGCGGGCAGGTCCAGCGTGGTGTAGATGGCGCCGAGGAACAGCCAGGAGCCGAAACCGCGCGACACCAGGTTGGTGTGCTTGCCCTGCCAGCCGAGCCCGGCCGCTTCGGCCAGCGGCTTCTCCATGACGGCTGCGGTGTCGACGAACACCTTCACATCACAACCGGCCTGTGCGACCAGCCAGCGGGCGAGCGTCTTGAGGTTCTTCTTGATGACGTCGTGATAGTCGTCGCCGCGGGCATAGACCGAAATCGCAGCGTTGCTGCGCTGGGATAGGACCGCGCGCGGATCCTCGTCGGGGCCGTAATTGACGCCGAGCATGACCACGCTGCGGACCTCCGACCACAACGTGGCGGGATCAGTGCGGCGGGACGGCTCGCGCGCCAGCCAGTCCATGTCGCCGTGCTGGCCGGCGGCGAGGAAGCGTTCGAACGCGGCGGCCCGCTCGGCGCTCACGACCGGGTCGGTGATGCCGATGGCATCGAAGCCCAGCCGTTGCGCCTCGGCGGCCAGCGCCGCCTTCAACGTCTCCGGCGTGGGCCTATCGGCGCTCAGAAGTCCAAGTCCACATAGGTCCGCGACGCCGGCACGCCCGCCAGCCAGTCGGAGAGCAGCGGTCGGAACGACGGCCGCGACTTCACCCGCGCGTACCACGCCTTCGCCGCGTCGTCCTCGATCCATGGCACGTCGCCCAGATAGTCGATCGCCGACAGATGCGCGGCGGCGGCCAGGTCGGCATAGGTCAGCCGGTCGCCCGCCAGGAAATTGCGCCGCTGCGCCAGCCAGCCGATATAGGCGAGATGATAGCGCACATTGGTCTTGGCGGCGCGAATCACGTCGGTCGACGGCGGCCCGCCGCCATCCTCCTCGCTCATGAAGCGCTTGTAGATGCGCTCGGTGACCAGCAGGTTCGAGGCCTCCTCGAAGAACTTGGTGTTGAACCAGTCCATCAGCCGGCGCACCTCGACGCGCTCGGCCGCCGACGCCGGCATCAGCCGGCGATCGCCCATCTCGGGCCCGCAGGTCTCGTCGATGAACTCGGCGATCACGCCGACACCGGGCACCGGCGGCAGGCCTTCGACCGACAGCACCGGCGTGGTGGCCGCGGGATTGAGCACGAGGAACGCCTCGCGGCGCTCCCAGGCGCGTTCCTCCACCAGGCGCAGATCGAGCCCGTATTCGCCGAGCACCAGCCGGACGAAGCGTGAATGCGGGCAGAAGGGATGGTGGTAGAGCGTGTACATGGAGCCTTTCGACGATTCCGCGGCTACGGCGCTTAACGAACAATCAACCATCGGTTCGCACCGACGCCTCGTCCCGATACCGGCGCGCGGGTGCGCTCGCGAATCGGACCATTAGCGCATGGTCGGCGAAAGTGTAAGCAGTAGGGCGACGGGCGGTCATGCGGGAAACGGCGCTTTCGGGAACAGCGATCAGCGCGCCCGATCCGCTGTCCGGCATTGCCTCGTTCTGATTCGCATGGCCGATCACACGCCGGTTCATTCATCGGATGTGGCCGGTTCGAGCGCTTTTTGCAATTGCGGGCGGGAGCCGAATAGGCGAGAAGGGCCGCGTTTTGCCGGCAATCCAGGATCCGATCAATGATGTCAGATACGCTGCGGGCGGTGCTTCTCGGCATAATCGAGGGCGTCACCGAGTTTCTTCCCGTATCCTCGACCGGCCATCTGCTGCTGGCGGAGCGCTTCTTCGGGCTCGGCGACGAGGGCTTCTGGAAGAGTTTTGCGATCCTGATCCAGCTCGGCGCCATCCTCGCCATCGTCGCGCTGTACTTCTTCAAGCTGTCGCGCGTCGCCATCGGCGCGATGTCGAACGCTGACGACCGCCGCTTCATCATCGGCGTGCTGATCGCCTTCCTGCCCGCCGTCATCATCGGCCTCATCGCCGGCAAGTACATCAAAGCGCTCCTGTTCGATCCCTGGGTCGTGTGCTTCTCGCTGATCGTCGGCGGCGCCATCCTGCTGTGGGTCGATCAGATCGATCTCAAGCCGCGGGAGCACGACGCCACGCGCTATCCGCTCATGATGTATCTGTGGATCGGCGTCGCGCAGTGCCTCGCGATGATCCCCGGCGTGTCGCGCTCCGGCGCCACCATCGTGGCGGCGATGCTGCTCGGCGGCGACAAGCGCTCGGCCGCGGAGTTCTCCTTCTTCCTGGCGATCCCGACCATGGTCGGCGCCTTCGTCTACGACTTCTACAAGAGCCGCGCCGAGATGACGTCCGATCACCTCGGCCTCATCGCGATCGGCTTCGTCGTCTCCTTCATCACCGCCATGATCGTGGTGAAGGCCTTCCTCGGTTACGTCACCCGCCACGGCTTCGTGCTGTTTGCCTGGTGGCGCGTGATCGTCGGCACCCTCGGCCTGATCGCGCTGGCGCTGGGGAAGTAGTTATCGCGTAGGGTGGGCAAAGGCGCGCAGCGCCGTGCCCACCGTTCTCACCGAGTATGCCAAAGCAAGGTGGTGGGCACGCTTCGCTTTGCCCACCCTACAGATACCCTCACGCGTTCTTGCGCTGGAACTGCCCGGACGGCCGGAAGCGCCAGAGATATTGCGGGGCGACCGCCTCGAGCGAGTCAGGCGTGATGCCGAGGCCCTGCAAGGTCAGCCCGGCCGCCTTTGCCGCCTCCGACACCACGTTGTCGTGGCGCAAGAGCTCGACCTGGTCCGGCGTCAGCTTCAGCGGCCCCGGCGCGAACTGCAGGATTGCGGCCTGCAGTTTGGCGAGCCCGAACGGCAGCGGCAGCAGCGCGCGGTCGCGATCGGTGATGTCGAGGATGATTTTCAGGATTTCCCGGAAGCTCAGCACCTCGGGCCCGCCGAGCTCGTAGGTCGCGCCCGGCTGCGCCTTGCCGTCGACCGCATCGGCCACCGCGGTGGCGACGTCGCCGACATAGACCGGCTGCATCTTCGTCTCGCCGCCGCCGATCAGCGGCAGGAACGGCGAGACCCGCGCGAGCGCCGCAAAGCGGTTGGTGAACTGGTCCTCGGGGCCGAACACGACCGAGGGGCGCATGATCACGGCCTCGGGCACCGCGGCCAGCACGGCGGTCTCGCCGGCCGCCTTGGCGCGGGCATAGCTCGAGGTCGACTCTGCGTCGGCGCCGATCGCTGAGACGTGCACCATGCGGGCGCCAGCGGCGGCCGCCGCCTTGGCGACGGTGGCGGCACCCTCGGCCTGCACGGCCTCGAAGGTCTGCGCGCCGCTCTCGGTCAGGACGCCGACGAGGTTGATCGCGACATGGCTGTCACGCAGCGCTGCCGCGACCGAGTCGGGATAGCGCAGATTGGCCTGTACGGCGTGGATCTGGCCGACCCGGCCAAGCGGCTGCAGGTGGCCGGCGAGCTCCGGCCGGCGCACCGCGACACGGATGCGGTAGTCGCGCTTGGCCAGCGCCCGGACCACGTTGCGCCCGACGAAGCCGGAGCCGCCGAAGACGGTAACCAATGTGTCCAGATTCGATGCCATGGAATGAGTCCTGGGATTGCCGGGCGGTCGGTCCGCCCCGGACGAGATAGCTGTCAGCGGCGATTCGCACCCCGCGGCCCGCCATCCTGGGCCGCTGTATAGCCCATCGTCCGCACTGCGGAAAAGAGAGCCGTGTTTTTGCGCATGGCGTCAGAAAAATTGTCATCTTGGGCGTTCAGCGGTTTGACAAGCGCCCGTTCGATCCGTACACAGCGCCCCCATGCCCAGGTGGCGGAATTGGTAGACGCGCTGGCTTCAGGTGCCAGTGGCTTAACGGCCGTGAAGGTTCGAGTCCTTTCCTGGGCACCATTTTGATAGTGACCTCCCCCGCACAAGAGATCTCCGACAGACGAGCGCGCTGATGCGCGTTGCGGTCGAATAGAGGTTGGTGTCGATTGGCCCGGTGTCTTCGACACATCGGCCTCACGGGTTTCCCCGAGATTGCGAACGATTTTGCTTCAGGCTTCCGTGATGCCGCTGATGCAAGCCGCGAGCTCCCACCCTCCCCCTCCAGGGGAGGGTGGGCACCGTCCGCGTGTCTACCGATCACCATGCTTGTGGCCCCTCTCGGAGCAAGACTGCTCAATCTCGCGACGCATCCCGCGCCCGAGCTGTGAAGATCGTCTCGCCCCCGTCAATCATGAGGGCGCAGGGAAGGCCGGGTGCCGACTGCACCCATGGCCCGCCAGCGGAAGAAAATGCTGGCGGCAGGAACCACAGGTACGCGCCGGATCATCCGGCCTTCCCTGCGCGAGTGGTTTTAACGGCTGCTTCGCATTCTCCCTGGTGCGCCGGGCTTGTTGGCCACCATCCTCAACCCGAAGCGAAAGCTTCGACGTGAGTTGATATCAGCGTCGGGATATCAGGACCGCGCGACTTGACCGTGCGTGCCTCGCCGTTCGTCCGCGCGAACTAATTCACGCTGCGTCGACACACGCCCATCGCATCCCACTGCCAACGATCCGTGACGGTCGCGAAACGCCCCTCATGCGGCAGCAGGGACGCGCGGAAATGTGCAGCTGATTTGCCCGACGAGGCTGGGCAAGAATCCGAATTAGGGGGGTGAGAGGGCTCGGCGCGGTGCAATTTCGAGCCA
>NZ_JAUEUE010000024.1:0-107708 GCF_032485055.1 Bradyrhizobium sp. SZCCHNRI20481 | reverse complement strand
ACATGATCGCGGCCACCGCTCCCCGCCCCGCGTGTCGTGACGATCGCGCGCTACGCCCCTCGGCTTGGGACGGGATGCCGGTAAAGAACCATAATTTCCGATAAAGCGCAAGATATTTATTTTTATCAGAATATGCTGGGAGGATGCCGCTTAGGCCGAAGCCCCCGGGGGCGACATCCGAGATGAACGGCCAACAACATTGCATTCAGGGTGCCTTCAAAGCCCGCGATGTAGAACGTCCCTACACTTCCCAATGGAGGGGACCATGGTTTCGCTGAAGACATCTCTCGCAGGCGGCGTCGCCGCGCTCGCTGTGACCGCAACCCTGTTCGCCGCGCCGGCGCCCGCTCAAGCCCATGACGGCCGCAATGCGGCGTTGATCGGCGGCCTGGTGGCCGGAGCCCTCATCGGCGGCGCGCTGGCGTCGGAAGCGCAAGCGTATGAGGCGGCGCCGGTCTACCGCTCCCACTACCGCGACGCCACGTATGACGGCTACGGCTACGAGCGCTACCGTTACGTGCCGGCTCACCGCTATCGCGATTGCGACCACGGCGGCTACGGCCGGGTTTCGGATTGGGACGACGAGGATTAGTCGTACGTCTGCCCGGGATCCGGGCGTCCCGATTTTCTTGCTCGACGCCATGGCTTCCGGACGGCGCCACCACTAGCTGCGCTGTCGTCCCGGGGCGGCGCCTCGACCGCGCTGCGCGCCGCCGAGGCTTACCCGGGACGACAATGGTGTATGAGGCGAGAGCCCGCGGCCACAGATTCCGGTGTCGTCCCTGCGAACGCAGGGACCCATAACCACCGGCTTCGATGGGACGATGACTGGCAGTCATGCCTCACCGATCAATTCCGCGGTATGGGTCCCTGCGTTCGCAGGGACGACAGCCGAGGTTGCAGCAACAGCTGGCGCCGCACCGTCATTACGAGCGACGCGAAGCAATCCAGACTGCCTGCGAGGAGATGCTCTGGATTGCTTCGTCGCTCTGCTCCTCACTATGACGAAGCGTGACGCAAGCCGCCCGGCCTACAGCACCATGTGCACGTCGATGATGACGCGATCGGCATGGCGGGCGGCGGAGCCTATGAAGACGTGCTCCATCAGCCAGCGATACTTCTCGTGGCCGGTCTCGAAGCGCGGGTGGGTGCGGAAGTAGATCAGCCTGGGGTCCACCGGCTCGCCGCGCTTGAGCTTCTGCAGCAAGTCGACCGGCCCGAAGCGGATGCCGCGGTTCTCGACATGGACGGTCGCGCCGTCATCGGTCTCGAAGGCGTATTTGGCTTCGAGGTCGATCAGCTCGTTGGGGCGGATGATCTGGAAGTCGGCGCCGAAGTTGCAGATTGTGCCGCTGATGCCTTCGCCCCCGAGGCCCGGCCCCTTCACCTCGCCGCCATGGATCGGGATGATCCGGCGCACGCCGATGCCGGTCTCGCCGGCGGAGGTCACCTCGCCGATCATGACGGTGAGGGTGAAGACGTAGCGGGTGTCGAGGATGGGCGCTGTCATCAGCGGTTCATCATCTGTTGCGGCAGCCAGGTGGCGAGCAGCGGGAAGGCGATCAGGATCACCAGCCGGATCAGGTCGGTCGCGACGAACGGCAGCACGCCCTTGAAGATCGTCGAGAACGACACGTCCTTCACCACGCTCTTGATCACGAACACGTTCATGCCGACCGGCGGATGGATCAGGCCGAGCTCGACGGTCATCACAATGATAACGCCGAACCAGATCGGATCGAAGCCGAGATGGGAGATGACGGGGAAGATGATCGGCACGGTCAGGATGATCATCGCCATCGCGTCCATCAGGCAGCCGAGGACGAGATACATCACCATGATCAGCGCCAGCACCCCGTAGGGCCCGAGGCCTAGACCGGTGAGGAATTCGGTCACCTTCTGCGGCGTCTGCGTCACCGTCAGGAAGTAGCCGAAGATCAAGGCGCCGATCAGCACCGTGAACACGGCCGCCGCGGTGCGCGTGGCCTGCAGCAGCGAGGCCAGGATCTTGTCCTTGTTCAGCCGTCCCGTGAACACGCCGATCAGGAACGCGCCGGTGGCGCCGACGCCGCCGGCCTCGGTCGGCGTGAAGCGCGGCAGGAAGGGGAGACCGTAGAGGCCGCCGATCACGAACAGGAACAGCAGCATCGGCGCCCAGATGCCCTTGAGGCCCTTGATACGCTCGCTCCAGGGCAGCGCCTCGCCCTTGGGCAGGAAATCCGGCCGGACGCGGCCGATCACCGTGATGGTGATCATGTACATGGTCATGGCGAGCAGGCCGGGGATGATGCCGGCGATGAACAGCTTGCCGATGTCCTGCTCGGTGATGATGCCGTAGACGGCGAGCACGGTGGAGGGCGGCAGCATCGCGCCGAGCGTGCCGCCGGCGGCGATGACGCCGGTGGCGAAGGATTGCGGATAGCCGAAGCGGCGCATCTCCGGATAGGCCACGGCCGAGAACGTCGCGGCGGTCGCCACCGACGAGCCGCAGATCGCGGCGAAGCCGCCGCAGGCCGCGACCGTGGCGATGCCGAGCCCGCCGCGCAGATGGCCGACGAAGCCGTTGGCGGCGCGGAACAGCTCGCGGCTCATGCCCGAGTTGGACACGAACGTTCCCATCAGCAGGAACATCGGGATCACGCCGAACGTGTAGTCCGTGACCGTGCGCATCGAGGTCTGGCCGACCAGCTTCAACGCGGCCGTGCCGTTGACGAGATAGGCGAAGCCCGACACGCCGACGAGTCCCATCGCCATGCCCACCGGCACGCGCAGCAGCATCAGCGCAAACAGCGCAACGAAGCCGATGACGGCAACCGCATCCGTGCTCATGCGGCGCTACTCCGTGGGCTTGATGTGAGGGTCATGAATCTCCTCGGGGTGGAAAATCAGGCGATAGGTCCGGATGGCGATCAGGAGCACCGCCGAAACATCGCCGATCCAGGCGATGGCGAAGAACGGCCAGGTCGGCATGTGCAGATCGAAGGTGAGGACGTTGTCCTCATAGGTGCCGCGCACCTTGTCGAACAGGGTCCAGGTCTGCACCGTGACGACGAACAGCAGCACCAGCGTTGCGAAGATGTCGATCCAGCGCTGATAGCGCGGGCCGACATTGCCCCAGATGAGGTCCACCGTGATGTGGGTGCCGCGGTACGATGTCGCGGCAATGCCCCAGAAGATCAGGATGCCGAGCAGCATCCGCCCGATGTCGAAGGAATCGGGGATTGAATAGTTCAGCGTGTTGCGGAGCAGCACCGACAAGAAGATGTCGAGCGCGACGATGCCGACGAAGAACGCGGCGATCCACTCGATCCCGTCGATGATCCGGTCCATGAAGGCGCGCTGCATGGCGTCCCCGTTTGATCTTAGTCGTAAACCTGAAGATTGAGCGCGAGCTGTTGCTCAGCAGGCGGTGGGCCCCCTCGCCCCGCTCTTGTCCGCCGTAGCTCGAAGAGCGAAGGCGGATGCGGGGAGAGGGTTGGGGTGAGGAGCGCGCGTCGAGGGCGCGCCCGTTGCCGCATCCATCGGAATGAGGCGGGAGGCGCGGCATCTGCGATGATCGCGATCGCTACTGCGCCAGCGCCTTGTACTTGGCGAGCGAGGCCTTCAGCTCGGTCATGGCGGCCTCGGCGTCGACGCCGGTCTTCTTGACGCCATCGGCCCAGGTCTTGAACAGCGGCTCGGAGGCCTTTTTCCACAAGGCGGTCTGCTCCGGCGACAGCTTGTAGACCTCCTGGCCGGACTCGGCCTTGATCTTGTCGACGCCGGCGTCCTCGAACTTGCCCCAGGGCTCGCCGACCCGGCCGGCGGCTTCCGTGTTGCAATTGTCGTCGATCGCCTTCTTCTGCGTCGCCGACATCTGGTTGTACTTGTCCTTGTTCATGACGAAGACGAAGGTCGTCACGTAGAACGGCGCATCCATGTGGTACTTCGTGACCTTGTCGACGCCGAACAGCACCAGCGAGCCCGCCGGAAAGGTGACGCCATCGGCGACGCCGCGCTCGATGATGTCGCGCACTTCCGGTGCCGACGACTGCACGTTGGTGCCGCCGAGCAGGGTGACGAAATTGGCGATCGTCGCATCGGCCGGGCGGATCTTCATGCCCTTGACGTCCTCGGGCACGACGACCTTCTTGGTGCGGGTGTGGAAAGCCGACGGCGTGTGGACGAAGGCGAGGCAGTACTTGACGTCCTTCATCTCCTTCTCGGCATATTTGCGATACCACGCGTCCAAACCTTCCGAGCCCCCCTTGGCGTCGGAAATCAGGAACGGCAACTCGCCGGCGCCGATGATCGGGAAACGGCCGGGCTGATAGCCGGGATTCACATAAGTGACATCGGCGATGCCGTCGCGCGCCATGTCGTAATGGTCGAAGGCCTTGCCGAGCTGCTGGGCCGGGAACACCTTGCCCTTGATGGTGCCACCCGAGGCCTTTTCGACCGACGCGGCCCAGTCCTCCAGCGCCTTCTGCAGCGGATGGCTCGCCGGCACCCAGTGCGAGATCTTCAATTCGAATGTCTTGTCCTGCGCGAGCGCGGGGGTCACACCGGCGGCCAGAGCCAACGCCAGAAGCGTCTTCCTCATCGGGATCGTCTCCTCCATCAGGGGGCCTTCGAGGGCCCTTTGCTTCATTGTTATAGCATATAAGCATCATTGCAAGCACGGCGGCAGGTTGGCCACCAGTGCACGCGCCAAGCGGAGCCTATCGCGCCCGCCAGCGCAAGTCTGGCAGACGAAAGTTGCAGGCACATGGCCATTTCATTAACACGTTAAGGATCTCGCCTGCACCCGAAATTGCACGGCGGGAGCATCGCACCACGAAATTGCCGCAGGGCCGCACCGGACGGCCGGCGACATCGCGCGCGGCCCATCCCGTGCATCCGATGCGCAACGTGTCAAACGCCCGCGCAAAAGACGTTTGAAACTTTGTAGGCGGTGCAAAATCCGCGCTGATGTCGTTGACTGCGGACATCGCCAGCAACGATCGAGACACGCATGAGCAGCGTCCCCGCCGGATTCGAACCGCATTTCCGCAAGAGCCCGTTCACCGATCCCTGGGAGCCGCTCTACGCCAAGAAAACCGACAAGGCCGTCATCCTCGGCCTGCGGCTCGCCACGCCGCACACCAATTCGCGCGGGCTGATCCATGGCGGGCTGATCGCATCGCTGGCCGACAATGCGATGGGCTATAGCTGCGCCCAGGCGCTAGGCTGGGAGGCGTCGCTGGTGACGATCAACCTCGCAGTGGACTACATCGGCAGCGCCGGGACCGGACAGTGGCTCAGCGTCGAGAGCGACGTCATCAAGAGCGGACGCACCGTCTGCTTCGTCCAGAGCCTGGTGCTGGCCGACGACGCCGTCGTCGCGCGTGCGAACGCGACCTTTCGCGTGGTGCCGAAGAAGGAGTGACCGAAACAGCCGGTCTTTCACATCAAGACGAGTGTCGCACCAAGGTCGGCGCAATCGCATCCACTCGTCATTCCGGGGCAATCGGCAACGCGCATCTGCGCGTTGTCGATTGAACCCGGAATCTCGAGATGATGAAGAACAGAGGCAAGACAACATCGGGATTCCGGGTTCAAGGCCTTCGGCCTTGCCCCGGAATGACGGGGTGTGGCGTTGTAGTCGCTTTCAGCCGAAGCGCCAGTCGCAGGTCGTGGTCACTAGGTCGATGAAGGCGCGCACTTTGGCGGAGAGGAGGCGGGAGCTCGGGAACACGATGTGGATCGGGAGCGGCGGCGGCTCGTATTTCGCCAGCACCCGCTTGAGGCGGCCGCCGCGCAGCATGTCCGCTGCCTGATAGGCCATCACCCGTGTCACGCCGCCGCCCGCCTCGGCATATTGGATCGCGGCGTCGGCATTGTTGGTGACAAGGCGCGGGCTGACCGCAATCCGCAGCTCCCTGCCCTCCTTGACGAAGCGCCATTCGTCGGACGGGCCGAACTGGATGGTCTGGTGCTTCGTCAGCGCCTCGGGCGTCCGCGGCTCACCATGGACCTTGAAGTAGGCGGGAGCGCCGACCACGATGCGGCGCATGCTGCCGACCTGGCGGGCCACGAGCGACGAATCGCCGAGATGGCCGATACGGACGGCACAGTCGACGCCGTCCTCCACCAGATTGATCTGACGGTCCTCGAGGCGCAGCTCGGCCGCGACCTCGGCATAGCGGCTCAGATACGCAGCCATGACAGGACCGACATGGAGCCGGCCGAAGCCGACGGGCGCCGAGACCACCAACCGCCCCACCGGCTGCAGGCGCTCGCTCTCCGCGGCGCGCTCCGCCTCTGCCAGATCGGCCAAGATGCGGCTAGCGCGCTCGAGATAGCGTCGTCCGGAATCGGTCAACGTCACCGAGCGCGTCGTCCGTTGGAGCAGGCGGACGCCAAGATGCGATTCGAGCGCGGCGACCAAACGAGTGACCGCCGATGGTGACAACTTGAGCCGGCGCGCCGCCGGCGCGAAGCCGTTCAGCTCGGCGACGGTGACGAAAGCCTGCATGGCGTCGATGCGGTCCATGGGATTATTGCAACATCTGCAACGATACAATGTCAACTAGCCGGATTATTTCCCAGGGGGATTCGGACCATATTGGCGTGATGGCGGCAGTCACTGCCGCAGCGACAAGGAGTCATTGCGATGACCCAGACAACCATCCAGGCACCCGGCGACGTCATGTTCTCACCCGCCGCGAAGGCGATCCAGGCGCGCAAAGGGTCGCGCGACAGCTACGCGCATGTGGAGCAGAGCCGCGGCTTTCGCCACGCGGTCGACGCCGATCTCGCCGGCCGCCTCGCCGAGGCCACGAGCTTCTATCTCGCGACCGCCTCGGCCGACGGCCAGCCCTACATCCAGCATCGCGGCGGACCGAAGGGCTTTCTCAAGGTGCTGGACAGCCACACGCTGGCGTTCGCCGACTTCAGCGGCAATCGGCAATACATCACGCAGGGCAATCTGTCGGAGAACCCGCACGCCTACATCTTCATCATGGACTACGCGCATCGCCGCCGGGTGAAGATCTGGGGGACGGCGCGGGTGGTGGAGGACGATGCCGCGCTGACGGCCTCGCTGATGCCGGGAGGCTACAAGGCGCGGCCCGAGCAGGTCATCCTGTTCACGATCAGCGCGTGGGACACCAACTGCCCGCAACACATCCCGCAGAAGTTCGACGCGGCCGACGTCGCGGAAGCGCTGGCCTTTCGCGATGCTCGCATCGCGGAGCTCGAGGCCGAGCTGGCGACGTTGAAGGGCGAGAGCAAGCCCTCCGCCTAGGTCCTGCGCGCTGCGGGCCGCGCCTTTCGCTTGTTAGTCATTCCGGGGCAATCGTCAGTGCGCAGCGGCGCACTGGCGATTGAACCCGGAATGACGGTGAGTCGGACTCGACTGATCAGCTCACGCCGCCTCGGCTGCCCCGCCCCACTCGAACTCGGGGTAATACTGCGCCATCATCCGGTCGGCATAGGCGACGAGGTTGGCAAAGCCTTCGGTGCGCCGGCGCAGCTCGGATTCGAAGAACGGGGTGAGAATGCCGGCGATGACGGCGAACGCCGTCGCGTCGGTGCCGCACGGACGGTCGCCCATCAGATAAGGCCGGTCGCCGAGCTGCACCGACAGCGCGCGCAGCGAGCGCGCTGCGAGATCGACGTCCTCATCCGGCGCGTGGCGGCCGAGCCCGGAGATCAGATAGTTCTCGGCGACGCGAAACTGCGCGTCCTCGCGCAGCTTCTCGCGCTTGTCGGCCGGCACACCGTCGAAGAAATGCGCCGGCCCCTTGGCGAAGTTGACCGGATCGACCCAGCGCGCTCCGACCAGCGCGAAATACAGGTGATGCTCGATCATGCGCTCGAACCCCCAGGCCTGCGCCCGCGCGCGCACGTCGAGTCCATGATCGAAGTCGAAGCCATATTTGCGCTCAACATGGGCGCGGATGAAGGTCGAATCGGCGATCAGCTCGCCGCCGTCGTCGATGAAGGGCAGTTGCCCCTTCGGCGAGGCCGGCGGCATCGCCCGCTGCTTCCGAAAAGCAAGCCCCGCCATCTTCAATTGCACCTCCGTCTTGGTGACGAAGGGGCTGATCTCCGGCAGGCCGAAGCCCGCGCCCAAACCGAACAATGTGATCATGACAGCACTCCCGACTTCCTGAGCAGACGCCGGACGCTACGAACATGCTGCTGCCACCATGGTGTCAGCAGCGGCACTAGCGTGGTGGCAAGGCCAAGGCCATAAAACATCATCATCGACATCACCCCTTCAATCTCGTTGTTGACCCGGTATAAAGGCGGGCTGCTGCCAGCATCCTGTCAGCATCGGCGGGGGTGCTCGCCCATGCAGGACACACCATGAGACGCGCCGACCGGCTGTTCCAGATCATCCAGGTGCTGAGACGCACGCGCCGCCCCTTGACGGCGGATGCGATCGCGGCCGAGCTCGAGACCTCGAAGCGCACGATCTATCGCGACATCGCCACCCTGATCGGCCAGCGCGTGCCGATTCGCGGCGAGGCCGGCATGGGCTACATCCTGGAGAAAGGTTTCGATCTGCCGCCCCTGATGCTGACGCCGGACGAGATCGAGGCGGCGGTGCTCGGGGCGCAATGGGTCGCGGTCAACGCCGACCCGGTGCTGGCGCGCGCGGCGGAGGACCTGATGGCCAAGATCGCCGACACCGTGCCGGAGCGGCTGCGGCCGTTCGTGCTGGAGCCGGCGAGTCGCGCCCCGCGGCCGTGGATGCGCGAGCCGGACCACATCGACATGGCGCGCACACGCTCGCAGATCCACGAGGGCCGCAAGATCAGGTTGCGCTATCGCGACGAGCAGGGCCGCGACAGCGAGCGCGTGATCTGGCCGATCGCGATCGGCTATCACGACGCGGTCCGCATCCTCGCTGCCTGGTGCGAGCTGCGCCACGACTTCCGCAGCTTCAGGACCGACCGTGTCGTCGAGGCGGACTATCTCGACGACAAATATCCGGAAAGGCGCGAGGCGCTGCGCGCCAAATGGCGGCGCAGCCTGGTGTGGGAGGTTCCCAAGGATGTCTGAACCGATGCCCGATGACCTTGACGTCAGCCCCTGTCAGAGCTGCGGCGCGTGCTGCGCCTATTCGTCGAACTGGCCGCGCTTCACCATCGAGGAAGATGCCGCGCTCGACCTCATCCCGGCGGAGCTGGTCAACGAGCGGCTGTCGGGCATGCGCTGCGACGGCGACCGCTGCTGCGCGCTCGATGGCGAAATCGCGCGTTCCGTCGCGTGCCGGATCTACGCGATCCGCCCCGAGGTGTGCCGGACCTGCATGCCCGGTGACGCCGAATGCGCGATGGCCCGACGCAAGTTCGGGCTGCAAGTGCTCGCCTGAGCCAAAGGCGAGGAAGACGGGAAGTCAGGCCATGACCGGCTCGGGGCTGTCGTCGAGATCGTCCTCGAACGGCTTCATCACCGAGAGCGGCTTGGTCGACAGCGAGATCGGCTTGCGGCTCGAGGTCGTGCTGGCCGGACCCGCCCGGCCCCCGCGGGATTGCGCATACAGCGCCGATCCGACCCGGCCGCCGAACTGCGACAGGTCCTGCTCGCTGCAGGTGGATGCAATCGCAAGCGCCAGCGGGTGAAGATGCGTGCGCCTGTAGCAGAACAGCGCCAGCATGGCCCTCACATCGGCGGACACGCTCTCGACCAGCGCGGGCAGCCCGTTGGCGTCGGCACGGTAGAGCTCGCCGAGAAGCTCGTCGCCGACCGGGCACGAATCGCTCTCGAACGCATCGCGGCTTTGAAGCATCGGTTTGATTGCCATGCCGCGACGATGCAGCGCGAATCGCTAACGGTCGGTTAACCAAACCGAACGGTCGTCCCACCCCCGGCTTGACACGGGGGCTGCCGCGGCCGGCGCGCCGAGACGCGCCGTGGCCGGGCTCAGCCGTTCGCGGCCATGAAGATCGAGAGCCCGAAACCGGTGAGGTGATGCAGCGCCTGATCGACGCCGATCAAGGTCCAGAACCAGGGGTGCTCGGTATTCATGCCGAACCGCGACGAGCAGATGCCCTTCAGGCGATCGATGGTGATGTGAATGGCGAAGTCGATCACGGCGACGAACCAGAATCTCGGCGCGACGATCAGGATCAGGACCATGGCGACGGCGAGATGGATCAGGCAGTGCACCAACAGCGGCAGCGCCCAGCCCTTCCGCTGGTCCTTGCCATAGGCCATCCAGGCGTTCTGCAGCACGAAGTCGCCAATGATGTGCTTGAAGGTCAGCAGCAGCATCCAGCCGACCAGCGCACCAACCGGAACCTGCGACGACAAAGAGGGAAAAGACAAAGCTGACGCTCTCGCTACGACTGACCCTTGGAACCCAACCTTGGACGCACGGGGAACTGGAGGCGTTCAGCGCAATCTGATGAGAATACCCGGCCAATTCGACGCGTATGCGACGCTTATGACATCTCCGGTAGCGAATTGCACGCGAAAGGGAACTTCAAATCGCACCCTGCTACCCTTCGCGGCAATCCCGCCGGGGGTAAGGTTACCCACGCCGCGGCAACCGTCGCTGCGGCGGCGTCATTCCGCGGCGTTGGCCTTCGGCACTGAGAGCGCCCTCGCCCGGATCTGCGCGATGGTCCGCTTCAGCGCCCCCTGTCCCGGCTCTGCCAGCGCAACGGCGCGCGCCTCGGCGATGGCGGAGGCAAGATCCGAGATCGGCAGGACGCCATCGAAGGTGGGCTTGGCCAGGCCATCGATGATGGCATGCCAATCGGCGAGACCCTGCCGGTAGCCGTCGCCCTGGCCCTGGATCATGGTCGCCGTCGCGATCACGGCGGGCGCCGCCGCAGGCTGCTTGTCCAGCGCGCGCGCGATCATGTGCAGCCACCGCTCGGCCCAGGCGCGCTCCTCGCCATAGCGCACCGACTGCAGCCGCCAGCGCCGCAGGCCAGCCATCAGCTTGAGGCGGCGAACGGCGAGCCGCGATCGGACCGAAAAGCGGACCTTGACCCGGCGCCGACCCAGCCAGCCGATCTGCTCGAAGACTGCCAGCAACGATTCCGCCACGGCTTGCGGCAGCGCACCGATCAGCTCGTCGAGGCGGAACCTCCTGACGTCGTCGCTCTCGCGCCCCCCCGGGCGCCGCCCCATGTCGAGGCTGATCAATCTGAGCTGGGCGATCCGGATCGGATCCTCATAGGCCATGCGGGCGGCCAGCAGCTGCGCGATCTCGGACAGCATGCCGGCATCGACGTTCGATCTGCGCACGAACCGCTTGATGCGATCGACATAGAGCTGCGCGTAGCTCGCGCCCTGATACTCCATCAGCAGATGGATGCCATCGCTCACCGCCGGCACGGCGGCGTCAGGAAGGCCCTGAGGCAGAAAAGGCGGCTCGCCATCGTCGCCGCCGATGACGTCGGCGAAGAGATATCGCAGCGAGGACCGGACGCTTTTCACTGGGCTTCAGGCTCCCGGATCACGCCGGCTTGGCGACGGGCGCCGGCGCGGTGGTCTGTTGCGCCAGTCGCCGCTCGAGCGTTTCGATGTTCTGGAACAGCCGGGCGCTGGCGAGGCGCAGGAAGTAGAAGGCGAAGGCGGGGTTCTGGACGTAGAGCTGCTCGACCTGGTCGTAGGAGACCGACAGGATCAGGCCGCCCTCGACGCATTCCAGTGTTTGCGTGCGCGTATTGGACGGCGAGATCATGCCGAACTCGCCGACGATCGCACCGACCGGCAGCTCGATACCGGATTCGACCAGGCGGAAGCGGCCGCTGACGATGTAGTACATGCTGTCGGCCTTCTCGTCCTTGTAGAACAGCACCTCGCCGGGACCGCATTTGCGCTCGGTCATGAACGGCTTCAGCCATTCCATGGAGAGGTCGCTGTTGACCGACTGCTTCACGTCGCGGACCAGCTGCAGCATCTGGTGGAGCCGGTAGCTGTTGAGCGGCAGCAGCACCCCGTGCAGGATCAGGACCGGATAGTTGTGCATCGGCACCGCAGTCGCGATCAGGACGATGTTGGTGAGGATGGCGAAAACCCGCAGCGGAATCATCGTCCGCATCGACAGCGTGGCGACCACGAAGATCGAGGCGAAGAGGCTGCCGGCGGCGCCCGCATGTTCGACCAGGTGTGAGGTATCCATCGGGATCAACCAGACTCTTGGGACGCGGGAGGGCGGACGCTCGGTTCCGGCCTCCTTTTGCCTAATTTAGCGTGTCCATGCCGACCTCTGATATACGGCGATCAGACGACGTTTGAACCGGTATTTGAGCCGGCACGGAAAAATTCCCCGCTCGAAGTAGAACGGCTGGACCTGCCGGATGACGCTGCCCAACCGACCGACCCGCATCGTTGACGGGATTTCCCCGATCGGGGCACCTTGACGCCGCCGCGATCTCCTGCGGCTCTGAGACCAGCGACTGACGCCCGCCGCCCATGACCAAACCGCAGCACCCTGCCCTGGCGGCATTCGTCACCGCGTTGGCCGGACGCAACATGACCAGAGCGGCCCATGTGGCCGTGGCGCTCGGCATGAGCGCCATGGTGCTGTTGACGATGGACCCGGCCTACGAGGCTGGGCGGCGCTGGATCATCGCCCTGCTGTGGGGATGCCTTGTCTTTTTCGTCGTCGAATGGGCCGTTCGGGTTCAGCAGGCGGCGCGGGCGCAGCGCGCCGCCGCCTACCTGATGTCGGGCCGGGGGCTGCTGGACACGCTCTCCGGCCTTGCCGTTCCGGTCGCGCTGGTCTCGGGCATGGAGGTACGCACCGCGTGGCTGCTGGCGGTCATCTGGGTGCTCAAGGTGACCTCCGGCGTCCCGGGCCTACGCCAGCTCCGCCGGGTGCTCGTGGTCGAAGCACGCCCGCTGCTGTCGGTGCTGGTGCTGTTCCTGCTGGTGCTGTTTCTCGGATCGGTCGCCGAATACGCGCTCGAGCACGACGAGCAGCCGGCCACCTTCGGCACCATCCCGTCCGCGCTATGGTGGGCCGTCGCGACCCTCACCACCACGGGCTATGGCGACGTGGTGCCGATCACGCCGCTCGGGCGGGTGGTCGCCGCCACGGTGATGATCTCCGGCCTCGGCGTCTTCGGCTTGTGGACCGGCATCCTGGCCACCGCCTTCGCCGCGGAAACCCGGCGCGACAACTTTCTGAAGACCTGGGAATCGGTCAGCAGGGTACCATTCTTCGCCAGCCTCGGGCCCTCCACGATCGCCGACGTCGCGCAGATGCTGCACACCATCGACCTGCCGCCGCGCGCCATCGTGATCCGCAAGGGCGAGCCGGGCGACTGCATGTATTTCATCGCCTCCGGCGAGGTCGAGGTCGACCTTCCCGGCAAGAAGGTCCGGCTCGGCGAGGGCGCGTTCTTCGGCGAGATGGCGCTGCTCGGGAACAACCTGCGCTCGGCCGACATCAGCACGACCGGGCTGTCGAAGCTGCTGGTCCTCGACCTCGTCGATTTCCGCGTGCTGATGGCACGCCACCCCGATCTGGCGCAGAGCATCGATGCCGAGGCCAAGCGCCGAACCATGGAGAACAGGACATGACGACCGGACGGACCACCCAGGCCGATGACGCGCCGAGCAAGCCGCTCCTGACCATCGACGGCGCCCGCGCCACCATTCGACTCAACCGTCCGCGCCATCTCAACCGGCTGCAGCCGGAGGATCTCGGCGCGCTGCTGGCGCTGTTCGACCAGGTCGAGGCCGACCCGGCCTTGCGCGTGCTGGTGTTGACCGGCACCGGACGCGCCTTCAGCGCCGGCTTCGACCTTGGCGCCATCGGCGCAACGCCGGCGGATACGGCCGAGACTTCCAGCCCGGCATTCGAGGAGGTCGTCGACCGGCTGGAGGACCTCGCTCTGCCGACGATCTGCCGGCTCAACGGCGGGGTCTACGGGGGTTCGACCGATCTGGCGCTGGCCTGCGATTTCCGGATCGGGGTCGATACCAGCGAGATGTTCATGCCGGCGGCGCGGCTCGGGCTGCACTACTACCCGAATGGCATCAAGCGCTACGTGTCCCGCCTTGGTATCGACAATGCCAAGCGTCTGTTCCTGACGGCGGAGAAGATCAACGCGGCTGAGATGCTGCGCATCGGCTATCTCACCGGTGTGGCGACGGCCGATGCGCTCGACGCGGAGGTCGACCGGCTGGCGGCCATTCTAGCCGGCAACGCCCCGCAGGCCATGCGCGGCATGAAGCGCGCCATCAACGAGTTTGCACGCGGAGCCCTCGACGATGCGGCGGCTCGCCGCAGGCATCGGGACAGCATGAGCGGCGCAGAAATCCAGGAGGGCATGAGATCGTTTGCAGAGAAGAGAACGCCGACATTCTGAGCGCAGCCGCGCCCCGAACTGATAAATTTTGCATGCAAACGTCTGTATCCAGCCGGTGTTCTGACACACGCTCAACGAACTATCGACCTAAACCTCCAATTTGCGGTTGACAGCTTTTTGTCCGTGGCTAGCTTGAACCGCGGGCGGAGACTTTCACATGCAAGTGATGGACGCGTATTGGGGACGACGAGCTCTGGAGTACGTCGATGCGATCGAGGCGTCGAAGACCAGCGCAAGCGTGCTCTCCCAGTTCGAGAAGATGATCAGCGACCTGGGCTTTCACGCCTACATCATGGCCGGCGTGCCGACCTCGGGCCAATCGCTGCAGCAGACCATTCTCGCCAACGGCTGGCCGCGGGAATGGTTCGACATGTATGCGCGCGAGCAATTCCACCGCTGCGATCCGATTCCGCGGCACTGCATCTCGACATTGAATCCATTCGCGTGGACGGAGGTGCCCTACAACCGCGAGGACGAGCCCGGCGCGCATGAGGTGATGATGCGCGCGAAGGACTTCCGGTTGAACGAAGGCTTCTGCGTTCCCATCCACTACGACGATGCCGTGGGCGCCGTCAGCCTTGCAGGCGAAAATCCGAATCTCGCCCCCGACGCGCGGGGCGCGCTGCACCTGATCAGCATCTTCACGCACAGCAGGCTGCGCGCATTGGCGCGCTCCGCCGCGAGCAACCAAAGCCGACGCCTGTCGCGGATCGAGGCCGAGGTGCTGAGCTGGGCGGCGCGCGGCAAGACCGCGTGGGAGACGGCGCGCATCCTCGGCGTCTCCGAACGCAACGTCCGTTGGCATCTGGAGGAGGCGCAGCGCAAGCTTTCGACCAAGAACAAGACGGCGACGGTTGCGACCGCTCTTGTCAACGGCGAGATCTCGATCTGATCTGGCGTTTCTCCCACTGGATCAATTCGAGCGCATCGGCAATCTGCAAACCCCAATTTGATTCAGACGACCGGGGGTTTCGATGCCTGAGATTCATGTCGTTCGAAAAGATAATCGCGCTCTGTACGAGAAATATTTCGATCCGTATTACCGGCTGCGCCACGAGATTTACGTCAAGCAGCGCAAGTGGACGGCGCTCGATCGTCCCGACGGGCGCGAGATCGATCAGTTCGACACCGAGGATTCGGTCTATCTGTTCTGCATCGACAACGGCCAGTTGATCGGCTCGATGCGCGCGGTGCCAACGCTGATGCCGACGCTGATGAGCGACATCTTCCCGTATCTGAATCTGCGCGGCACGATCCAGCGCCCGGACGTCTACGAGCTGTCGCGCATCTTCGTGATCCCCGAGCGCCGCGGAGAGCATGCGGGCCCGCGGATCGACATGCTGCTGCTGACTGCGATCATGGAGTACGGCATCTCGATCGGGTTGACCGGCTTTTCGATCGTGCTCGAAACCTGGTGGCTGCCGCGGTTCGAGAAGTGCGGCTGGAAGGCGCGGCCGCTCGGCGTACCTCACATGATGGATGGGATGTCGGTAATGGCCGTGCTCGTCGACTGCGATGAAACGACGTGGAAGTCACTCTGCAAGCAGATCGGCCTGACGCGGCCGACGCTGACGTGGCAAGGACTCGAAGACGTCAGCCGCCAGGCCCTGCCGGATATCTTTCTTCATCTTCCACGAGCCGCTCAGCCAGCGCAATGAGCTGTTCCCGGTGCCGCTTCAGCCTGAGCTTATGGAAAGCCTTCAAGAGGCGGTGACCAAGGAGCGTCGCCTCATCCACCTCGAGGACGTAAAGGTTGGAGGGCGTATTCATGGAATCCATCGCTGACACTTCAGGTTTTGAGCCGTGACTGAACCTTCAATCGAGAAGATCATCGAGCTACTACAATTTTGCATCGTTGACGCTCGGGCAATGCAACTCAAAATGTTGGAGAGGATTTTGTCAATATCATTGCTTGAAGCCCACGAGCTCAGGGAAAAATGCGCGCCCAAATCGAGCAACAGCAACCACTAGCGCTCCTGCACCGACCCTCGCCACCCCTCCGGTCCTGCAGCAGTGAGCCTCGATTGGCGGATCGCGGACAAACTGTTGATTTCAGAGCGGCTTTCGATGTGAAGGTCGGGCAGGAGAGCGCGAGCATCGTTGCCGAAACGCGCTCGCCGAACGTGGACGACAGCTCGGCAAAATCATGGCACCGCCGCCCGAGCTGCTCCCTGTTCAGCAAACTCGGTTTACAAAAAGGGACTCGTGGGTCGTCTTGCCCCGTCCGGAGTCCCGCAAAACGGAACTCCGCCGGCAACAAATACGCGCGCACGACTTACGGACGCGAAGTTATTCGTCGTTAAAACGGACCGTCTCGGCAACCGCGGCGCGGCTGGTGCGGTAGGAGTTCGCCTTGTGACCGAGATCGGGATAACCGAACGAGATGCCGCAGACCACCTTGCGGTCGTCACCTAATCCGAAATGCTGCCGCACCACGTCGGAATGAAATGCCAGCGCCGCCTGCGGCACGGTGGCGATGCCGAGCGCCTGCGCCGCCAGCATGAAGCTCGTGACGTAGCCACCGCAGTCGATCGCGCCGTAGGTGCCGAGCGCCTCGTCGCTGTGGATGATCGCCACATGCGGCGCGCCGAAGAAGTTGTAGTTCTCCAGCGCCTGCCGGGCATAGCCGGCCTTGTCGCCGCGCGGGATGTCGAGCGCGTTGTAGAGCTGGAAACCACTCTCGCGCCGCCGGTCCAGATAGACGCCGGTGTATTCGCGCGGAAACGGGAAGTCGCCTGACGGCGGCTTGCCGCTGGAGGCCGCCGCATACATCACCTTCCGGAAAGCCTCGGTCGCCGGGCCCGACGTGATCTCGACCTGCCAGGGCTGGCTGTTGCACCAGGACGCGGTTTTCTGCGCCGCCGCCAGGATGCGCTCGATGGTGGCGCGCGGCACGGGCTCCGCGCGGAAGCTGCGGCAGGAGAAGCGCGCGGCCATCAGCTCTTCGAGAATGGTGATGGGATCTTGCTCTGACTTTGGCGCCGCTGATGACATGACAACCTTCCGTACAGTTCGACCGGAGGCGCTCGCGTTGTGCTCGCCCTCCACACCCCGCCATTCCGGGGGCGGTCGCCGCGGCGACCGCCCCCGGAATCTCGACATTGTTCAGAATAAGCCCAAGCCGACATCGAGATTCCGGGTTCAAGGCCTGCGGCCTTGCCCCGGAATGACAGTCGTCGTGATGCCGTGGACTAGCGCCGCCCCTTGGTCGGCACCTTGTTGAACGGCACGTCCTTGTCGACACGGATATCGCCGGGCAGGCCGAGCACGCGCTCGGCGATGATGTTGCGCAGGATCTCGTCGGTGCCGCCGGCGATGCGCATCGAGGGCGAGGTCAGCAGCATCTGCTGAAACTGGCCCTGCGTCACCGCCTCGTCCGCGCCGGTCAGCACGCCGGCGCCGCCTTCGAGATCCATGGCATAGGTGGCGATGTCCTGCAGCATGACGCCGGCGACCAGCTTGCCGATGGAATTCTCAGGTCCCGGCCGCTCGCCCTTGGACAGCGCCGAGATCGCGCGATAGCTCGTATATTTCAGCCCGCTGGCCTTGACCGCCCACGACGCCAGTTTCGAGCGCGTGGCGCGATCGTCGATGGCGAGTCCGCTCTCGGTCATCAGATTGGCGCAGAACTCGAACATCTCCGGGAAGCCGGTGGCGAGCCGCGCGCCGATCGACATGCGCTCGTTCATCAAGGTGGTCAGCGACACGTTCCAGCCGTCGCCGACCGCGCCGAGCCGCTGGCTATCCGGGATCACCACGTCGGTGAAATAGACCTCGTTGAACTCCTGCATGCCGTTGGCCTGCTTGATCGGGCGGACCTCGACGCCCGGACTCTTCATGTCCAGGAAGAACATCGTCAGGCCCTTGTGCTTGGGCACGGTGGGATCGGTGCGCGTGATCAACAGGCCATAGTCGGAATAGTGCGCGCCCGAGGTCCAGATCTTCTGACCATTGATGAGCCAGTCGTCGCCGCGCTTCTCGGCGCGGGTGCGCAGACCCGCGACGTCGGAGCCGCCCGCCGGCTCGGAGAACAGCTGGCACCAGATCTCCTCGCCGGAAGCGAGCTTGGGCAGATGGCGCCGCTTGTGGTCCTCACTTCCATAGGCCATCACGGTCGGGCCGCACATGCCCTCGCCGATCTGGAACGGCTGCGTCAGCTTGCCGTACACGCCCTCCTCCTGCTGCCAGATCACGCGCTCGATCGGCGTCGCACCGCGGCCGCCATACTCCTTCGGCCAGTGCAGGCAGGCCCAACCGGCATCGGACTTCTTCTTCTGCCAAGCCTTGCCGACCTCGACGATGTCGGCATGCTTGAGCCGGATACGCCCGAGCGAGGAGCTCGCCAGCTCCTCCTCCAGCTCCTTCGGCGCGTTGGCCGCGATCCAAGCGCGCGCGGTGTCGCGAAAAGCGGCTTCCTGCGGGGTGTCGTCGAAGTTCATGGTCTAACCCTCACTCCCAATGCGTAGGGCGGGTTAGCCAAAGGCGTAACCCGCCACTTGATCAGCGTTGTACGAGCTGACGGCGGGTTACGCTGCGCTAACCCGCCCTACGACTGCACGTGTTAGTTTCGTCCCCGGGTCGGCACCTGATTGAACGGCACGTCCTTGTCGACCCGGATGTCACCCGGCAACCCGAGCACGCGCTCGGCGATGATGTTGCGCATGATCTCGTCGGTGCCGCCTTCGACGCGGGTGCCGGGCGCGCGCAACAGCATCGCCTGGAATTTTCCGGCGAGCTCAGCCTCCGGGCCGCTCAGCACGCCGGCGGCACCCTGCAGGTCCAGCGCGTAAGCCGCGACGTCCTGGATCATCGGCCCCGCCACCAGCTTGCCGATCGAGTTCTCAGGTCCCGGCCGCTCGCCCTTCGACAGCGCCGAGATGGCGCGGATGCTGGTGTATTTCAGCCCGCTCGCCTTCACCGCCCAACTCGCGAGCTTCGAGCGCACGTTGCGGTCCTCGATCGCGGGACGATCGTCCAGCATCAGGTTGGAGCAGAAGTCGAACAGCTCCGGGAAGCCGGTGGAGACACCGGCACCGATCGACATGCGCTCGTTCATCAGCGTTGTCAGCGCGACGTTCCAGCCGTCATTGACGGCGCCGAGCCGTTGCGAGTCCGGGATCACGACGTCGGTGAAATAGACCTCATTGAAATCGGAGTGACCGCTGGCCTGCTTGATCGGCCTGATCTCGACGCCCGGACTCTTCATGTCCAGGAAGAACATGGTGAGCCCCTTGTGTTTCGGCACCGTGGGATCGGTGCGCGTCAGCAGGATGCCGTAGTCGGAGTAATGCGCGCCGGATGTCCAGATCTTCTGGCCGTTGATCACCCAGTCGTCGCCACGCTTCTCGGCGCGGGTGCGCAGGCCAGCGACGTCGGAGCCGCCGGCCGGCTCGGAGAACAGCTGGCACCAGACCTTCTCTCCCGACGCGAGCGGCGGCAGATATTCACGCTTATGCTGCTCGGAGGCGTAGGCCATCATGGTCGGGCCGCACATGCCATGACCGATGATGAACATGCCGGAGAGCTTGCCGTAAGGCCCCTCCTCCTGCTGCCAGATCACGCGCTCGATCGGCGAGGCGCCGCGGCCGCCATAGTCTTTCGGCCAATGCAGGCAGGCCCAGCCGGCCTCCGCCTTCTTCTTCTGCCAAGCCTTGGCGACGTCGAGGATATTGGCGTCCTTCAGCGCGACGCGGCCGAGCGAGGAGGCGCGCAGCTCGTCCTCATACTGCTTTGGCGCATTGGCCGCGATCCAGGCGCGGGCTTCGGCGCGAAATGCAGCCTCCTGCGGGGTGTCATCGAAGTTCATGGTCAAACCCTGCTTTCGTAGGGTGGGCAAAGGCGCAGCGCGCCGTGCCCACCGTTGCAATCACATGACGCGATGGTGGGCACGCTTCGCTTTGCCCACCCTACGAGTTCTCACCTTGCCTCACGCCGCATTGCGCTTGCGCATGCGGTCGATCAGCTGGTCCTCCCAATAGGACAGACTGCCGAGACCGAGCGCGAGCGCATTGGCGCGGCGGTAGTACATGTGGCAGTCGAACTCCCAGGTGAAGCCCATGCCGCCATGGACCTGGATGTTGTTCTTGGCGCAGTGCTGATAGGCCTGCGTCGCGCTGATGCGCGCCGAGGCCGCGGCCTCCGGCAGCTCAGGAGCGTTGGTCGAGAGCGCCCAGGCGCCGTAATAGGAATTCGAGCGCGCCAAGGTCGCGGACACGTACATGTCCGCGAGCATGTGCTTGACCGCCTGGAACGAGCCGATCGGCCGGCCGAAGGCGATGCGGTCGAGCGCGTAGTCGCGGCCCATCTCCAACGCGCGGTCGGAGCCGCCGACCTGCTCGAAGGCGGTGAGCACCGCGGCGCGATCGAGCACCTGGGTGATGATGCTCCAGCCCTCGCCGGCGGCGCCGAGCGGCTCCGCCCTGCAGTTCTTGAAGGTGAGCTCGGCCTGGCCGCGGGTCGGATCGAGATTGGTCAGCGCCTTCGCTTCGACACCGCCCGCCCTGGTGTCGACCAGGAACAGCGAGATGTCGCTGTCGCGGCCGGTCGAGCCGGTACGCGCGGCAACGATGATGAGATCGGCGATGGCGCCGTCGGCGACCGGCTTCTTGGTGCCGTTGAGCACACCGTTGGCGGCCTCACAATTGATCGCTTTCGGCGACGGATTACCGGTGCCCTCGAACAGCGCCAGTGTGCCGATTGCCTCGCCGCTCGCTATTTTCGGCAGCCAGGTCTGCTTCTGCGCATCGCTGCCGGCCAGCATCAGCGCTTCGGCGGCGAGATAGACCGTGGACGAGAACGGCACCGGCGCCAGCGCGCGGCCGACCTCCTCGGCGATCACGCAGAGCTCGAGATGGCCGGCGCCCGCGCCGCCATATTCTTCCGGAATGGCCACGCCGAGGAAGCCCATCTCGGCAAAGCCCTTCCACAGCGCGCGGTCGTATGGCTCCTTGCCGTCGAGCACGACACGCACCGCCTTGGGCGGACACTTCTCGGCGAGGAACTTCCGCGCCTGGTCCCGCAGCTGCTTCTGGTCGTCGGAGAAATCGAAGTTCATGGCCTCACCTGCTTCCTGATCGTCATTCCGGGGCGATGCGCAGCATCGAACCCGGAATCTCGATCTGATTTATCTCTGGATTCCGGGTTCACTCGCTGCGCGAGTGCCCCGGAATGACGGTTTCAAAATGCGTCATCACAGCACGATCACGTCGCTGTCGGGCTCGGCCGCATAGAGCCGCTCGACCAGCGCGGCGCGGCGTTCGAGACCGGCGCGCTGGTTGATGTAGCCCTTGTCGGTCAGCTCATGGCCATCGATCGAGGGCGGCTCGACCATCAACATGGCGCGGCCGATGCGCCGGCTGGTCGCGCCCTCGCACTCTTTATTATGGGCTTCGAGACCACGGCGGACGCAGTCGATGACGGCAGGATGCTTCACCACATCCTCGAACGTCGCATTGGGATCACCGACCAACTGGCGGCAGGCGTGCAGATTGGGCCAGGCCAGGAGACCGACATATTCGCGGTCCTGCCCCGTCACCAGCGCATCGTGGATCGCCGGCGTTGCGGCTGCGATCGCATCCGTGCGCAGCGAGCCGACATGGACGAAGGTGCCGGTCGTGAGCTTGAAATCCTCGACCACGCGGCCGGCGAAGATGATGCCTTGCGCCGGGTCATTGGGATCGACGAACACGCCGGCATCGCCGATGCAGTAGAACCCTTCCTCGTCGAACGCCTTCTTCGTCAGCTCGGGCTGACCGAAATAGCCGGGCATCACGTTGATGCCGCGCAGGCGCAGCTCGTACTTGTCGCCGGTCGGCACCATCTTCAGCTCGACGCCGGGGAACGGCAGGCCGATGAGGCCGACCCGCTCCGTGTTCCAATAGGTGCCGGTCGAGGTCGGCGCCGTCTCAGTCGAGCCCCAGCCGGTGTAGAACACGATGCGCTCGCCCGTGGTCTTGACCGCCAGCGCCTGCATCCGCTCATAGAGATCGTCAGGCAGCCGCGCGCCGCCATAGGCCATGATGCCCAGATCCCTGAAGAAGGAGCGGCACAGCGCGTCGTCCTTTTCCATCGCCGCCGCGAGCGCCGCATAGCCGGCGGGGACGTTGGCGTAATAGGTCGGCGACACCTCGCGCAGGTTCCGGATGGTTTCGTCGAACATGCCGGGCATCGGCCGGCCGTCATCGATGTAGAGCGTGCCGCCCTCGATCAAGAGCGGATTGAACAGCGCGTTGCCGCCCATGGTGTGATTCCACGGCATCCAGTCGAGCACGGTGGAGATCGGCGCCTCCGGTCCGCGCGGTCGCGTCTGCATCATCATCGCCGCATTGGCGCACATCATGCGCTGGGTGTTGATGACCGCCTTGGGCATGCCGGTCGAGCCGGAGGTGAACAAGAGCTTGCCGACGGTATCCGGCGTGATCTGCGCGATCGAGGCATCGACCTCGCCGGTGACCGGCGTCGCGGCGAGATCGGCGAAGCTGACGCTGGGGATGCCCTCGCACGGGCGCGCGACATGAATGACGGTGACGCCGTCGAGATCGAGCGCCTTCAGCGCCTTCTCGAAGGTCGGGCCGTCCTGCACCATGACAACGCCCGGCTTCACCAGCCCGAACAGATATTTGAGCTTGAGATGATCATGGCTCATCAACGAATAGGCCGGCGACACCGGAGCGGCCGGCGAACGGGCCTGCATCGCGGCCATGGTGATGAGCGCATGCTCGATCGAATTGCCGGAGAGGATCGCGACCGGGCGGCCGTCGAGTTTCAGATTGAGCAGACCCTGCGTCAGCCCATCGACGGTGCGCTTGGCCTCGGCATAGGACAGCTTGCGCCACTGCCGCTCGGCCCCGCTGCGTTGCGCGAGCCAGGTCCGCGTCGGCGCCTCCTTGGCCCAGCGGGCGAGCGGCGCCGCCAAATGCGGCTCATAGGCCTGCAGCGGAATGCGCGACTTGATGACGATGACGCCGTCACCGCGCCTGATGACATCGATGTCGCGCGCCAGCCAGTTGACCTTGCGGAATGTCGGCTTCTCCAGCACCTTCGCTGCCGTCCCGTCCATTTTGCGTCTCCCGAAATATCGTCCTTTGCGGATCTTGATATCTACCGGTTGGTATAGACCGGCTTTCGCTTCTCGAGGAAGGCTTGAATGCCCTCCTTGAAATCCTCCGAGCGGCTGCACAGCACCTGATTGCGATCCTCCATCGCGATGACGGCCTCGATCGACGACGCATCGACGCTCATGTTGAGGCATTCCTTCGACAGTCGAAGACCGACCGGCGATGCGGTCATCATCGCCTCGACGAAGGGCGCGGCCGCGCTGTCGAGCATATCGTCCTCGACGATCTCCGACACCAGCCCGACCATGAGCGCGCGCTCGGCGCCGATGAAGCGGCCGGTGAGAATGAGCTCAGACGCGACGGAGACGCCGACGAGGCGCGGCAGGAAGTAGCTGGTGCCGATGTCGCAGCCCCCTAAGCCAAGCTTGATGAAGGCGCAGTTCATCCGCGCCGAGCGCGACGCGATGCGGATGTCGGCCGCGAGCGCCAGGGCGAAGCCGCCGCCGGCGGCTGCGCCCTGTACCAGCGCAATGATCGGCTGCGGACAGCGCCGCATCAGCATCACGATATCGGCGATGCGCCGCTGCGAATCCAAGGACTCGGTGACGCCAGGGGGCTCATTGACACCGCCGCGCCGCTGCATCGCGGCTTTCAGATCGAGCCCGGCGCAGAAGTTCTTGCCGGCGCCCTTCAGCACGACGACGCGCGTGGTGCGATTGCGCTGCAGGCTTTCGAAATAGGCATTGAGCGCGTCGATCAGCGCCGGATCGAGCGCGTTGAGGCTGTCCGGACGATTGAGCGTCACCCGGTCGACACCATTGTCGTGCTCGATCAACAGCGGTTGGGACATGACGCGCGCTCCACCCTTAGTAACATCCCGGCGAACGCCGGGATCCATAGCCACCGGCTTGTGTTGTACCTACGGCGTCTGTCAGATTGCCTGTTTCAGACGCCGCGGAGCATGGGTCCCGGCGCAAGGCCGGGACGACAGCGGAGCTTGCCGCTAGCGCGGCGCCATGCGGATGGCACCGTCGAGGCGGATGGTCTCGCCGTTCAGCATCGGATTCTCGACGATGTGAACCGCGAGGTTGCCGTACTCCGAGGCGTCGCCGAGGCGGGCCGGATGCGGCACCTGGGCGCCGAGGCTCTTGCGCGCCTCTTCGTTCAGGCCCATCAGCAGCGGCGTCAGGAACAGGCCCGGCGCGATGGTGTTGACACGGATCTTCTGGCTGGCGAGGTCGCGCGCCGCCGGCAAGGTCAGGCCGACGACGCCGCCCTTCGAGGCCGAATAGGCGATCTGGCCGATCTGGCCTTCATAGGCCGCGACGCTGGCCGTGTTGATGATGACGCCACGCTCCTCGCCGATCGGCTCGGCGGTGACGAGGCGCTCGGCGAACAGCCGCAGCACGTTGAAGGTGCCGATCAGGTTGACGTTGATGATGCGGGCGAACTTCGCGAGCGGATAGACGCCGTCCTTGCCGACGATGCGCTGCGAGCCGCCGATGCCGGCGCAGTTGACCAGCACGCGGGCGACGCCATGCGCCGCCTCGGCCTTGGCGAGGCCGGCCTTGACCTGCTCCTCGTCGGTCACGTCGGCATGAATGGCGACGCCCTTCAACTCGGCGGCAACCTTCTCCGCATTCTCCTTGCTCTGGTCGAGCACGGCGATCTTGGCGCCCTTGGCAGCCATGGCGCGCGCCGTGGCGGCGCCCAGGCCCGAGCCACCGCCGGTGATGAGAACGGCAACGTTGTTCAACTGCATGATACGCTTCCTCCTTGGACGTTTTTTTGTTTGCGAATAGCGAATGGGGAGTAGCGAATAGGGCGAACCTCTATTCGCTACTCCCTATTCGCCATTCGCCCTCTTCAATATTCCGCCGCAGATCAGCGCCTCCATGTGGGCGATGTACTGACGGCAGACATCATCGGTGACCGGGCCGACGCCGATCGCGCGCGACATCGCGTGGCGGCCGAAGAACAGATGATCGCAGGCGCCGATCAGGCTGGTATAGAACAGCACCGGATCCACGGCGCGGAACTCGCCCTTGGCGACGCCCTCCTCGATCAGCCGGCGATGGAAATCCAACAGCGGCGCGACGAAGAACTTCGACACTTCATCCGCGGCTTCGGCGCTGCTCTCGTGCAGCAGATAGTGGATCAGCCGGTTCATGTAGGGAAACCGGTGATAGGCGCGGATGATGCCGCTGATGTGCAGCTTGAGCTTGGCCGTCGGCGCAAGTGGCTGCGCCAGCAGATAATCGAGATTGGCGACCTCGGTCGCAGCATCGCGGGCGAGCAGCGCCAGCAGCAGCCCGTCCTTGTTGCCGAAATGATATTTGACCAGGGCGGCGTTGGCGCCGGACTTCTGGGCGATGTCGCTGAGCGAAATTTCGATCGAGGACCTCTGAATCATCAGCTCGCTCGCTGCGTCCAGCAGCTTCTCCGCGGTGGCATTCCGTCCCGCGGGAAGTTTTTCCGGCACGCTGTTCTGAAGCTGAGGTCCCAAGACGCATCTCGCTGATGATCGCGGCAGATAAGCCGAAGCCGGAGTTCATCTCAAGAGTTAATTGATCGATTGACTAACCGACATCGGAGCATTTAAATCGCGCGCAATCACGAACACCAAGTCTAGGGAGGACACGTCATGGCGGAAGCCTACATCGTCGCGGCCGCACGCACGGCCGGCGGCCGCAAGGGTGGCCGTCTGGCCGGCTGGCATCCTGCCGATCTCGCCGCGAAGGTGCTGGATACGCTGGTCGAGCGCTCCGGCGCCGCGCCGGACCAAGTTGAGGACGTGATCATGGGCTGCGTCATGCAGACCGGAGAGCAGTCCACCAACATCGCGCGCAACGCGGTGCTGGCGTCGAAGCTGCCGGAGAGCGTGCCCGGCACCTCGATCGACCGGCAGTGCGGCTCGTCGCAGCAGGCGCTCCACTTCGCTGCGCAGGCGGTGATGTCCGGCGCGATGGATGTCGTGATCGCCGCCGGCGTGGAGTCGATGACCCGGGTGCCGATGGGTCTCTCCTCCACGCTTCCGGCGAAGAACGGCTTCGGGCACTACAAGAGCCCTGGCATCGAGAGCCGCTATCCGAACATCCAGTTCAGCCAGTTCACCGGCGCGGAAATGATGGCGGAGAAGTACGGACTCTCGAAGGATGAGCTCGACGAATACGCCTATAACAGCCATCAGCGCGCGATTGCCGCCACGCAAGCAGGCCAATTCAAGGACGAGATCATCCCGCTCGAGATCACCCGTGCCGACGGCTCGACCGACACCCACTACATCGACGAGGGCATCCGCTTCGACGTCAGCCTCGACGGCATCAGAAACGTCAAGCTGATCGCCGAGAACGGCAAGCTGACGGCGGCCACGGCCAGCCAGATCTGCGACGGCGCCTCGGGCGTGATGGTCGTCAACGAGCGCGGCCTGAAGTCGCTCGGCGTCAAGCCGATCGCCCGCGTCCATCACATGACCATGATGGGCGGCGATCCCGTCATCATGCTGGAGGCGCCGTTGCCGGCGACACAGCGCGCGCTGCAGAAGGCCGGCATGTCGATCGACGACATCGATCTTTACGAGGTCAACGAGGCCTTCGCCTCGGTGCCGACCGCGTGGCTGAAGGCAACCCGCGCGGATCCTGACAGGCTCAACGTCAATGGCGGCGCCATCGCGCTCGGCCATCCGCTCGGCGGCTCCGGCACCAAGCTGATGACCACGCTGCTGCATGCGCTGAAGGCCCGCAACAAGCGCTATGGGTTGCAGACGATGTGCGAAGGCGGCGGCATGGCGAACGTGACGATCGTGGAGCGGCTGTAGTCCTCGCTACAGCAATGGTGTCGTCCCGGCCTTGCGCCGGGACCCATACGCCCACGTGTTCGTGGTCGAGCTGAGCTGGAGCTCCAGCTCGCTTCCCAATTTCATTCGGTGGTTATGGGTCTCCGCTTTCGCGGGGACGACAGCCATCCTGATCAAGCGGTGTGCCCTCATGACCCACCCCTCCATCCACGCCCGAAGCCATCCCGACAAGATCGCCTATCAGATGGCCGGCACCGGCAAGGCCATCACCTATCGCGAGCTCGACGAGCTCTCCAATCAGGGCGCGCAGCTGTTTCGTGCGCTGGGCCTGAAAGCCGGCGACCATATCGCCTTCCTGATGGAGAACCGGCTGGCCTTCATGGAGATCGCCTGGGCCGCGCAGCGCTCCGGTCTCTACTATACCGCGATCAGCCGCTATCTCACCAAGGACGAGATCGCCTACATCATCAAGGATTGCGGCGCCAAGGTCTTCATCACCTCGCCGAAATGCGCCGAGCAGGTCCGCGATCTCGTGAGCGGCACGGACGGCCCGCTGTTCTTCATGGTCGACGAGCCGGAGCCCGGCTTCCGCTCGTGGGACAAGGAGGCCGGCGCCCAGCCCAAGACGCCGATCGCCGACCAGGTCGCCGGCTACGACATGCTGTATTCGTCGGGCACCACGGGACGGCCGAAGGGCATCAAGAAGGATTTCGAAGGCAATCCGATCGATCAGCCGAACCAGTTCTTGCGCGTGCTCTGCGCCGACATGTGCGGCATGAACGCCGACAGCATCTATCTGTCGCCGGCACCGCTCTATCATGCAGCGCCGCTGCGCTTCAACATGATGGTATCCGTGCTCGGCGGCACCTCGATCATCATGGAGCATTTCGACGCCGAGGAGTTCCTGAAGCTCGTCGAGACATACAAGGTCACGCAGTCGCAGCTTGTGCCGACCATGTTCGTGCGAATGCTCAAGCTGCCGGAGGACGTCCGCAAGCGCTACGACGTCTCGACCTTGAAGGGTGCGATCCACGCCGCAGCGCCCTGCCCGGTCGACGTCAAGGCGAAGATGATCGACTGGTGGGGCCCGATCCTGATCGAGTACTATGCTGGCTCTGAAGGCAACGGCGTCACCGTGTGCGCCTCGAAACAGTGGCTCGAGCACCGCGGCAGCGTCGGACGCGCCGTGGTGGGCAAGATCAAGATTCTCGGTGAGGACGATCAGGAAATGCCGACCGGCGAGATCGGGTCGGTGTATTTCGCCGATGCGCCGCAATTCTCCTATCACAACGATCCGGAGAAGACGAAGCGCGCTTATAATGACAAGGGCTGGTCGACCCTCGGCGATGTCGGCTATCTCGATGCCGACGGCTTCCTCTATCTCACCGACCGCAAGTCCTACATGATCATCTCCGGCGGCGTGAACATCTACCCGCAGGAGACCGAGGACGTCCTCATCACCCACCCGGAGGTGGCCGACGTCGCGGTGTTCGGCGTTCCCAATGAGGAGATGGGCGAGGAGGTCAAGGCGGTGGTGCAGCCGCACGACATGGCGCGCGCCGGCAAGGCGCTCGAGGAGCAGTTGATTCTGTTCTGCCGCCAGCATCTGTCGCCGATCAAGTGCCCGCGCTCGATCGACTTCGAGCCGGAACTGCCGCGCACGCCGACCGGCAAGCTGGTCAAGCGCCACCTGCGCGAACGCTACTGGCCGAAGAAGGGCTCGGCATAGCTCCAATAACGGTAGCTGTCGTCCCGGCCTTGCGCCGGGACCCATAGCCACCGCAGCCGATGATGCGAAGGGTATAAGCTCCAGCTTGGCGCCACATGAGCGCCTGTGGTTATGGATCCCGGCTCGCGCTCGCTTCGCTCGCTTGGCCGGGACGACGCGAGGAGAGTGCACGCCATGTCCCAGTCCCTTCCCCCGCTTCCCCTCCCATCCACGATCCGCTCGCGCTTCGTCGACGGCATCAACGGCCTGCGCATGCACGTGCTGGAAGCCGGCTTCGAGACGCCCGGCCGCCCCTGTGTGCTGCTGCTACACGGCTTTCCCGAGCTGGCCTATAGCTGGCGCAAGGTGATGCCGGCGCTGGCCGCCGCCGGATATCACGTGCTGGCGCCGGACCAGCGCGGCTATGGCCGCACCACGGGGTGGAGCGCCGACTATGACGGCGATCTCGCGCCGTTTCGATTCACCAATCTGGTCCGTGATGCGCTCGGCGTGGTCTATGCATTCGGCCATCACCATGTCGCTTCTGTCATCGGCCACGACTTCGGCAGCCCCGTCGCGGCGTGGTGCGCGGTGATCCGCCCCGATGTCTTTCGATCGGTCGTGATGATGAGCGCACCGTTCCCCGGGCCACCGGCAGCACCGTTCGACATCGCCAGCCATCCCCTCGTGCCGCAGGAGGATCCCGTGCATCGCGAACTGGCCGCGCTGCCGCGGCCGCGCAAGCACTATCAATGGTACTACGCGACGCGGCAGGCCAATACGGACATGCATCGGGCGCCGCAGGGACTGCATGACTTCCTGCGCGCCTATTACCATCACAAGAGCGCGGACTGGACGGGCAACGCGCCTTACCCGCTGCAGGCGTGGAGCGCGAGCGAGCTCGCGAAGCTGCCGACTTACTACGTGATGGACCTCGGCAAGACCATGGCCGAGACCGTCGCCGAGGAGATGCCGGATGCGGCGGCGATCGCGGCGAATCGCTGGCTGCCGGACCATGAGCTCGCTGTCTACACCGCCGAATATGAACGAAACGGCTTCCAGGGCGGACTGCAGTGGTACCGCTGCGGCACGTCTGGCCTATTCGACGCTGAATTGCAGACGTGGTCGGATCTCACCATCGACGTTCCGTCTGCATTCATCTCGGGCCTGCAAGACTGGGGCATCTACCAACGGCCCGGCGTGTTTGAGGCGATGCAATCCCGAGTGTGCACCAACATGATACTGTGCGAGCTGATCGATCGCGCCGGTCATTGGGTGCAGCAGGAGCAACATGAACGAGTCAATGAGCTCCTGTTAACGTTCCTGAACAGACTGACAGCCTGATTTCGGACGCCGTTTCGAACTATCAGGCGAATCGAGGAACGAACATTCGGGGTTGACGTTTCTGCATCCGGGCGATGCGCATCAGGAGATGATTTATGGATAAGAAGATCGCAGGCTTGTTGGGCGCGGTCGCCGCTGTCGGCGCGCTCGGCACGGCGCAGGCGTCGGCGGCTCCCGCCCCGACCGATGTCCTGAAGGCCAATTCCTACGCCGACCTGCTCGAGCCGATTCCGAACGCCGCCAAGGTGCTTCAAGCACTCGACGAGCAGGGACCGCCGACGGCCGAGCCGAAGGTTCAACTCGCGCAATGGTACCATCACCACCATCATCATCACCATCACCACCATGGCTACTGGCGCGGCTATGGCTATGGCTACGGCTATGGTCCGCGCGTCTACGTGGTGCCGCCGCGGCGCTGGTATCACCACCATCACCATCATCACCACCATCACTGGTACTACGATCGCTACTGATCGCATCGCGATGATGGTTTGACGGGGCGCCGGCCGCGAGGTCGGCGCCTCTTTCATGTCAGCAGGGCGTCCTCACGATTTGCGCGCCTTCTCTTTCGCTGCGCGATGCAGGTGGCGGTAGGTGCCGTCGAACACCGTATCGGTGCTCGACACCCATTCGGTGTCCTTGGCGAGGACCGGCCGGCTGGCATGGATCCGGCGTGACTGCAGCTCGCGTTCCGCCGCCTCGTCGGGGCTCATCGGCTCGACCGTGAAGTTCGCCTCCTCGGGAATCACGATCACCTGCGCGAACGGCTCGCCGGGGCGGAAGATGTGGGTCCGGCCCTCGGCAGGCGCCTTGAACACGCAGAAGAACAGCATCGGCCAGAAACTGCGCACCAGCGCCGGCACGGCGATCGGGCAGGTATCGGTGCGGTCGGTGTAGAATCGCGGATGCGGCTCGGTCCGGATCGCAAAGCCGTTGGGCACCTTGAGATCGAGCAGGATCTGGTAGGTGTAGAAGGCATCGCCGAAATTGCGGAATGGCGGCCATTGCAGGCTCGGGCTCGGCGGCTCGCCCCATTCGCCGGACAGCTCCAGCCTGCCGTCGCGCGTGGTGACCTGCAGCTCGAAGTCGTAGGGATAAAACAGCTCGATGCCATATTGCGCACCTTCCGAGAATGGTACGCAATGCCAGACCTGCTCATGCGAGCCGTTCGCGCGTGGCTGGCGTTCGCCCGCCCAGCCCGGGATGTCCATCCGGGTGCGGCGCGGCGCCAACCCTGGATCGTTGAGCCGATATTTGACGCTATCCATTGGAACTCCTTAGGTGGCTGAGCGGAACGCGAACGACGGACTATCCTCGCAGTTCCATGACTGGAGCTTGAATGCGACGTCACGAAAGGGTTTCGCGACCAATCTGCGGCCGGAGTTTGACCGCGGTGCAGCAAATCCATATAGACTTTAGAAACGTTCTAAATACTCGAATGTTGAGAGCGAAAGATCCGGGGACCTTGGAATGAAGAACTTCGCCGACCTCACCGAGCGCGAGATCCTGGCAATCGCGATCTCGGCCGAAGAGGAAGACGGCCGCATCTATATGAGCTTCGCGGAGGATCTGGCGGAACGTTATCCGGATTCGGCCAAGCTGTTCGAGCAGATGGCCGAGGAGGAGAAGGGCCACCGCCACATGCTGCTCGAGCTCTATGAGGAGCGCTTCGGCAAGAACCTGCCGCCGATCCGGCGCGAGAACGTCAAGGGCTTCATGCAGCGCCGGCCGATCTGGCTGACCAAGAACCTGTCGCTCGACGCCATCCGCCGCGAGGTCGGCACGATGGAGTTCGAGGCCGAGCGCTTCTACGCCAAGGCCGCCGAGCAGGCCAAGGACGTCGGCGTGCGCCGGCTGCTCGGCGATCTCGCCGAGGCCGAGAAGGGCCACGAGAAGGTCGCGGCGAAACTGACCGACAAGATCCTCAGCCCGGACGTCCGGCACAAGGAGGACGAGACGCGGCGGCGCGTGTTCGTGCTGCAATATGTCCAGCCCGGTCTCGCCGGCCTGATGGACGGCTCGGTCTCGACGCTGGCGCCGCTGTTCGCCGCCGCCTTCGCCACACATCAGAACTTCCAGACCTTCCTGGTCGGTCTCGCCGCCTCGATCGGTGCCGGCATCAGCATGGGCTTTGCCGAGGCGCTGTCCGACGACGGCTCGCTGACGGGCCGCGGCTCGCCGTGGCTGCGCGGCGCTGTGTGCGGCGCGATGACGACGCTCGGCGGATTGGGGCACACGATGCCCTATCTCGTCCCGGACTCCTGGACCAACGCGTTCTGGATTGCGACCGCGATCGCCAGTCTCGTCGTATTCTTCGAGCTGTGGGCGATCGCCTACATCCGCGCGCGCTACATGGACACGCCGTTCCTGCAGGCGGTGTTCCAGATCGTGCTCGGCGGCATCATCGTGCTCGGCGTCGGAATTCTCATAGGAGCGGCCTAGCATCCGCACCCCGGCGTCTTGCGAAACGTCCAGCCGCGAGGCTGATGGCGCCAGACCGACCGCAACGGAAAACTCGTCATGACGCCACGCTTGCATTACGGCACGCCCGCGAAGATCCTGCACTGGCTGGTGGTGGCGCTGCTCGCCATCCAGTATCCGATCGGCTGGCTGATGCCGGACCTGCACGCGAACACTCCCCCCGGCGCGCCGATGATCCTGCACATCTCGTTCGGTCTCACCATTCTGGCATTGATCGCCGTGCGCTTCGTCTGGCGGCTCACCCATCCGGTCGCACCGGAGAGCTCGCTGCCGCCCTGGCAGCGGCTGAGCTCGGAGGTCGTGCACTGGATGCTCTATGTGATGGTGCTGGCGAGCACCATCACCGGCTGGCTGTTCGCCTCCTTCCGCGGCTGGAGCGTGTCGTTCTTCTACCTGCTTCCGTTGCCGATGCTGGCCGCGCGCAACCCGGCCGGTAACCGCGCCATCGACGGGCTGCACCAGGCCTCCGAATGGCTGCTGCTGATCCTGATCGTCGTTCACGTCGCCGCCGCGATCGCGCACGTCTTCATCTATCGCGACCGCGTCATGCAGCGGATGCTGCCGGGCTAGAGGATAGTCCGCAATTTTGGTCAAGCGATCGCCATCCGCATCGGTTAAGACTCCCGGCAAACATCGTACCGGGAGGATCGACCTTGGCCGCACCGCAATGGACGTTCGCAACCGCCGTCGACACGGCGAAGGCATTGGCAGATCGTCAGATCTCGTCGGTGGAGCTGACCAAGCTCGCCATCGACCGCATCGAACGTCATGACTCCGATATCAACGCCGTCTGCGTGCGCGATTTCGAGCGCGCGCTCGCTGCCGCTGACGTCGCCGACGCGGCGCTGGCGCGCGGCGAACGGCGGCCCCTGCTCGGCCTTCCGCTCACGGTGAAGGAATCCTACAACGTCGCCGGCCTGCCGACGACCTGGGGTTTTCCGCAGCATAGGGATTTCATCGCGGCCGAGGATGCGCTGACCGTGACGCGCGTGAAGGATGCCGGCGGCATCGTGCTCGGCAAGACCAACGTGCCGCTCGGGCTCGGCGACTGGCAGAGCTACAACGACATCTACGGCACCACCAACAATCCCTACGATCTCGACCGCACGCCAGGCGGTTCGTCCGGCGGATCGGCCGCGGCACTGGCGGCCGGCTACGGCTCGCTGTCGCTCGGCTCCGATATCGGCGGCTCGCTCCGGGTCCCCGCGTTTCATTGTGGCGTCACCGCGCACAAGCCGACCTACGGCCTCGCGGCCTCGCGCGGCCACACGCCACCGCCGTTTCAGCCGCTGCCGGGCGAGGCGGACCTCGCCGTCGTCGGCCCGATGGCCCGCTCGGCCGCTGATCTGTCGCTGCTGCTCGATGTGATCGCAGGCCCCGACCCGCTCGAAGCCGGCAAGGCGTTTCGCCTCGACCTGCCGCCGCCGCGTCACGGTCGCCTGCAGGATTTCCGCGTGCTGGTGGTCGCGAGCGATCCGCTGCTGCCGACCAACAGCGCCGTGCGCGGCGCGATCGAGCGGCTGGCGGCCGACCTCGCGCGGGCCGGCGTCAGCGTCACGACGGAGAGCCCGCTGCTGCCGGACTTCGCCGCATCGAGCCGGCTCTACATGCGCATGCTGCTCGGCTTCATCGGCGCCACCATGCCGGCGGAGGTCCACGCCGGCGCCAGCCACGCGGCCGCGCAATTGCCGAAGGAGGCAGCGAGCCTCGCGGCCGAGCGGCTGCGCGGCATCGCGCTCAGCCATCGCGACTGGGTGCAGGCCGGCGGGGCGCGGGCGCGGCTGCGCGCGCAATGGCGAACGCTGTTCGAGAATTTCGATGCCGTGATCTGCCCAATCATGCCGACGCCGGCCTATCCGCACGACCATTCGGCCGACCAGGAGCAGCGCCGCATCAGCATCGACGGCGTCGAGCACTGCTACACCGATCAGCTCGCCTGGCCGGGCATCGCCACCTTGCCCGGACTGCCCGCCACCGCGATTCCGCTTGGGCTTGCCGACGGCCTGCCGGTCGGGGTGCAGATCGTCGGCCCGTACTTCGAGGACCGCACGCCGCTCAAGCTCGCCGAGCTGATCGAGCGCGAGTTCGGCGGCTTCGTTCCGCCGCCGCTGTTTGCGGACTAGTTAGCGATCGGGCTTCTTCAACAACGCCTCGCCAAATTCCGCCGTCGTCCTACATCGTCATGGCCGGGCTTGACCCGGCCATCCATCTTCCAGAGAGGCTGGATGCCCGGGTCAAGCCCGGGCATGACAGGTAACTAATAGGCAGACCCGCCGAACCTCATCACCTGCCTCACACCCGACCACCCACCTCACGCGTCGAACATGATCACGCTGCGCAGCGTCTTGCCGGCTTTCATGTTGGCAAAGCCCTCGTTGATCTCGGACAGCTTCAGCTTGGCGGAGATCCAGTCCTCCAGGTGCAGCTTGCCGCGCAGGTAGAACTCGATGAGGCGGGGCATGTCGACGCGGAAGTGGTTGGAGCCCATCGACGAGCCCTGAATGCGGCGCTCGCGCAGGAAGTCGAAGCCGTGCAGCTCGATCTTCTGGCCGAACGGGATCATGCCGACGATGGTCGCGGTGCCGCCAGGCGCCAGCATCGCGAAGGACTGCTCGGCGGTCTCCTTGCGCCCGAGCACCTCGAAGGCGTGATGCACGCCGCCCTTGGTGAGCTCGCGCACCTGCGCCACGACGTCGCCCTCAGCGGGATTGATGATGTCAGTCGCACCCAGTTTCGTCGCGAGCTGCAGCTTGGCCGGATTGGTGTCGATGGCGATGATGCGGCCCGCGCCCGCGATCTCGGCGCCGTTGATCGCAGCCATGCCGACGCCGCCGCAGCCGATCACGGCCACCGTCTCGCCGGCCTGCACCCGCGCCGTGTTGACGACGGCGCCATAGCCGGTGATGACGCCGCAGCCGATCAGCGCCGCGAGGTCGAGCGGCATGTCCGGGCGGATCTTCACGATCGCATTCTCGTGCACCAGCATCTGCTCGGCGAAGGACGAGAGGTTGAGAAACTGGTGCAGCTTCTCACTTCGTCCCCATGACAGCCGGTTGGAGGCGCCGGGCGGCATCTTCACCGTCGTATCGGTGCACAGCACCGGGCGGCCCGTCGTGCAGTTGTCGCAGGTGCCGCAGAACACGGACAAGCACGTGACGACATGATCGCCCGGCTTCACATAGGTTACGTCGGCGCCGACCTGCTCGACGATCCCAGCCGATTCATGGCCGAGCACGGCGGGCAGCGGATGCGGATACAGGCCTTCGATGAAGTGCAGGTCGGAATGGCAGAGACCGGCCACCGCCGTGCGGATGAGCACTTCCCGCGGCCCCGGCTTGGGCACACTGATGTCCTCGATCACCAGCGGCTTGTTGACCTCCATCAGCACGGCGGCTTTCATTGGCGTTCTCCCGATCTTGTTTGTTGTTGGTCGCGGCAAGCCTACGCCGCTGACAGCAGTTCGCCAACCTCCTCCATGTCAGCGGTACGTTCGCCGAGCAGCAGCGTGGCGATCGCATCATCCATCCTATTTTCCGCAAGCCGGAACGGATCGGACGGCGTCAGCCGGTGCGCGACGACGAGCTTCGCCAGCAACAGCCTGCGCGCGTCGCCGCGCATCACGTGGATGCGCGCGCTTTCCCAGGTCGTCGAGACGGCGCTCGCCACGTGATACAGCAGGCTGGTGGCGCGGCGCGCTTCGGACTCATTGTCGGCGCGTCCAGCGACCTCGCGCGCAAAGCCGACGGCACGATCCACGAGTCGATGCAGCTGATCGCGCCAGGCCTGCGGCACGGCGGCGCTGTCGTCGAGCCGCGCATGCAGGTCGGCTGCCAGCGCGGCCTCCGCACCGTGCCGGCCCACGGCGCGCTTCAGCGCATCGAGCGCGACGATGTTGCCGGTGCCCTCCCAGATCGAGCCGAGATGGGCGTCGCGCAGCAGCCGCGCGGTGACGAACTCCTCGACATAGCCGATGCCGCCGCGCATCTCCAAGGCATCGCCGCAGACCTTGCGCGCGTCGCGCGTGGCACGGAACTTCAATGTCGGCGTCAGGATGCGCAGCAGCGCCGCGGCCTCCTGGCTGCCGGCCTCGGCACGGTCGAGCGCGTCGGCGGTGAGGAAGCTCATCGACAGCGCCTGCTCGGTCGCGAGCAGGATCTTCATCAATTGCCGACGCCCGAGCGGCAGGTCGACGATGCGTTTTCCGAACACCACGCGGTTGCGCGCGACCGTGATCGCGTCGTGCCAGGCCCGCCGCATCAGCGCAGTCGACTTGACGCCGTTGGAGAGACGCGACGAGTTGACCATCTCGGCCATCTGCACGAAGCCGCGATCGAGCCGCCCGACCGCATAGGCGATCGCGCCCTCCAGCTTGATCTCGCCCGAGGCCATCGAGCGGGTGCCGAGCTTGTCCTTGAGGCGCACGATCCGATAATGGTTCTGGCTGCCGTCATCGAGGAAGCGCGGCATCAAGAACAGGCCGACGCCGCGCGTTCCCGCTTCGGCACCTTGCGGCCGCGCCAGCAGCATCACCACTTTCGCATCGGCATTGGAGCAGAACCATTTCTCGCCATGCAGGCGCCAATGGTCGCCCTCCGGGACGGCGACCGTCGTCAAGGTGCCGACATCGGAGCCGCCCTCCTTCTCGGTCATGAACTGGCCACCCTGGGTCAGCTTTCTCATGTCGGTCTGCGTCAGGCCATCGAGGTACTTGGCCTTGAGCCCGTCGCTGCCGAAGCTCGCCAGCAGCTTGGCGCAGCCATCGGTGACATTGATCGGACAGCCCAGACCGAACTCCGCCTGGTTGAACAGGAAGGTGAAGGCGTGCTTTGCCGCGACGGGATATTTGCTCGGCCAGCCGAGAATGCCCTTGCGGATCGACATCGCATGAATGCCGAACTCGCCAAAGGCGGCGCGCTCCAGCTCGCGATACGCGGGATGATACTCGACCCACTGCACGTCGCGGCCGAAGCGGTCGCGCTGGTGCAGCACGGGGCCATGACGGTCAGCCAAGCGGGCGCATTCGTCGAGATAGGAGCCGGCGAGCTCGCCGAGACGGTCGAGATGCGGCACGAGGTGCCGAAACAGCGTCTCGGGCAGATGGATGCGCAGGAGATCGGTGAGCGCCGGATCGGCGCGATAGAAGTTCAGCCCCGTGGTATCGGGCGCCAGCAACTCCGGCCTCGCGCCGCCGGTCATCACGTCATCGCGTTTCAGGAACTGATGCATGATCGTTAAGCCCTCGTTCGTTTCCGCAAGTCTCTGATGGACTCTTCGACAGGTTGCGCCTGATGGGATACACAACAAGCAGCGGCGTGCGCCGAACCGGGAGCAGATCCATGACCAATCAGCCGACGGAGGTTTATCGCATCTTCGGGGCGGAGATGTCGCCCTATTCGGTCAAGGTGCGATCGTATCTGCGTTACAAGGGCATTCCGCATCAATGGATATTGCGCAATGCGGAAAGCGAGGCGGAGTTCGCGCGGCACGCCAAGCTGCCGATCATTCCGCTGGTGGTCGGCCCCGGCGAGGTGCCGATGCAGGATTCGACGCCGATCATCGACGCGCTGGAGCTCGACTTTCCGCAACCCACGATTCATCCCGGCGACGCGCTGACGAGCTTCATCTCGGCCTTGAGGAGTTCGGCGACGAGTGGGGCAACAAGTGGATGTTCCATTATCGCTGAGCCCGTGATCTCGATCAGCGCGCCTCGGCCGGACGCATCGCCCGCATCCGCGCCCCCAGGGCGGACGAGGCCGAGTGCGGCGAAGTGGCGGATAAAGTCCGCGCCCGCATGGTCGAGCGGCTCTGGTATGTCGGCTCGAACGAGATCAACGCGCCGCAGATCGAGCAGGGCTTTGCCGAAATGCTCGACCTGCTCGAACGACATCTCTCGGTCAGGCCGTATCTGTTCGGCCACCGTCCGGCCTACGGCGATTTCGGACTGTGGGGCCAGCTCTACGAGCTGTGGACCGATCCGACCGCCGGCGCCCTGATCGAAGGCCGCGCGCCGCATGTGCTGGCCTGGATCCACCGCATGCTATGGCCGCGCGCCGAAGGCGAGTTCGAGCTGTGGCCGGAACTGTCACTGACCTTGATGCCGATCCTGACCCGCCAAGTCGGCGCGCTGTTCATGCCGTGGACGCTCGCCAACGAGCAGGCACTGGCGGGACAGCGCGACGTCTTCAGCGTGCAGCTGGGTGACTTCACGTGGACACAGAAGCCGCAGAAATATCATGCGCGCTCGTTGGCCATGCTCCGCGGCAAATACGCGTTCCTGCACGATCGCAGCCGACTCGACGTCGTGCTGGAGGAGATTGGTTGCCTCGCCGGATTGCAGCCGCGCCCCACCTGAGGGCGCGTGGCAAAAATGTGGGGACGAGCCGTAGGAAGTCGGCCGCCGGTGCATTAGCTTGATGCCTGCGGACGCTTTGGCCCAAGGACCTGCCCATGGATATCCCAGCCTACAAGATCGCCCTCATCGTCGGTGCCGGCGAAGGGCTCTCGGCCTCGCTGGCGCGGCTGTTCGCGCGCGAGAAGATCCGCGTGGCGCTGGCTGCGCGCAAGATCGAGAAGCTCGGCGCGCTCTGCAACGAGACCGGCGCCCGCGCCTACCCCTGCGATGCGACCAATCCGGAGGAGGTCGAGCGGCTGTTCGGCATCGTCGAGCGCGAGATCGGCGCGCCTGATCTCGTGGTCTACAATGCCAGCGCGCGGGCGCGCGGAGCGCTCACCGATCTCGTGCCGGCCGACGTGCAGCAGTCGATTGCCGTCAGCGCCTTCGGCGGCTTCTTGGTGGCGCAGCAGGCGGCACAGCGCATGCTGCCGAACAAGCACGGCGCGATCCTGTTCACTGGCGCCTCCGCCAGCGTGAAGGGCTACGCCCAGTCGGCGCCGTTCGCGATGGGCAAGTTCGCGCTGCGCGGCCTCGCCCAGAGCATGGCGCGCGAACTGTCGCCGCAGGGCATCCACGTCGCGCACTTCGTCATCGACGGCGGGATCAGGAGTGCGGCAAGGCAGGAGCCCGCCGAGCGCCCGGACTCGATGCTCGACCCGGACGCCATCGCTGCCAGCTATTGGAGCGTGCTGCAGCAGCCGCGCAGCGCCTGGAGCTGGGAGATCGAGCTCAGGCCGTGGGTGGAGATGTTTTGAGGCGCGGCGTAGTCATTCGATTGCCGATGCTCGCCTCACAACGACTGTCATCGCCCGGCTTGACCGGGCGATCCAGTACGCGCAGCTCGCGGAGAGGAACGTGGACAGACCGCAGCGTATGGGATACCCCGCCTGCGCGTGGCAGGACGGACGTCATATCATGAATGTGCTATGATGCGTGGCTCACGGTCCACTACCCTCAGGCCACCGCTTGGCGATTCCGTAGACCGGTGCCTCAGCTCCTTCTCGAACCGCACCAAGGTCCAGTCATCGGGATACTGGCGAAGATCGAAGCCGGACTTCCTGGCGAGCGCAATCATCACGTCGTTGGTACGCAGCGCGTCACCCGACAGCGTGACGCCGCCGAGCGCAACCGCACGGTGCTCGAGATTCGCGATCAGCGCCGGGCCGATGCCGTGGCCCTGCCAGCGGTCCTGCACCGACAGGCCGAACTCGACGCGGCCGGTATCGCGGTCGAGCGCGTAGCGCGCTTCGGCTACGATGCTCTCGACGCCGTCGTGATCCATCTCGCCGATCAGGCTGTAACGGTCGTTGCGGCCGAGCGCGACGAAATCGTCGAGCACAGCCGGAGGCAGTTCGCTCAGCGCGCCGAGGAAACGCTTGTGACGCGAGCGCGGGCTCAAGGAACGCACATAGGTCTGCAGCGCCTCGGCATCAGCCGATGTCACGAAGCGCAGCCGCACCTCCTCGCCACGCCGGGTGTGAATGGCGTTGGACGCGGCGGCGAAATCGGCAACGGCGGACGTCGGCATGACGGACTCCGGCGGAGATCAAATTGCCGGCGCCCTCCTTTGCGGAGCGGCGCCGGCGCGACGGGACGAGTGAGGGGCTCAACCCCGCCAGAACGGCTTGTCGATCTCGGCGGCGATATCGCTACGGGACAGGCCGAGGTCGTGCAGGTCGCGCTCCGACCATTGCGCCAGCTCGTGCCGTGTGCGGTAGCGGAGGCGCCAGGCGGCGAGCAGCTCGGCCACCCCCGACCAGAAGCCGGGAGTATGATGTTTCGTCATTGACGAGGAGACGTAGAATGACATGAAAGCCTCCTGTATTGCACTGAGCGTGCACTATCGGAGGCTTGCCTTTCATCTACAAACGACATTTACTACCGCTTCGGATGATATAACGTCATGTAAACGGGAGACCCTGAGTGACCCGGCTGCCGTCGCTGAATGGATTGCGGGCGTTCGAGGCCGCGGCGCGGCATCTGAGCTTCACCCGCGCGGCCTCCGAACTGAACGTGACGCAGACCGCGATCAGCCATCAGATCAAGCGCCTGGAGGATGAGCTCGGGCTGCGCCTTTTCGTCCGCCAGAACCGAAGCTTGGCGTTGACGCCGCAGGCCCGCGACTATCTCCCGCTAGTGCGGGCGGCGTTCGACGATCTCCGGCTGGCGACCGAGCGGCTGGTGCGCAAGGACAACGCCAAGGTGCTGACGGTCTCCACCATCGCCTCGCTGGCCGCCAAATGGCTGCTGCCGCGGCTGACGGCATTCCAGGAAGCCCATCCCGGCATCGACGTGCGGATCACGACCTCGACCACCCTGGTCGACTTCCGCAAGGACGACGTCGACGCTGCGATCCGCTATGGCCGCGGCCACTGGCCGGGCGTCCGGGCCGAATGGCTGATGGCCGACGAGCTGTTTCCGGTGTGCAGTCCGGCGCTGCTGCAGGGCGACAAGCCGCTACGCTGTCCGGAGGACCTCGCGCATCACACGCTGCTGCAGGCCAGCGGCGGCTATGACGACGACTGGCGGCTCTGGCTGACCGCGGCGGGTCTGCCGGTGGAGATGTCGAGGCAGGGCCGGCTGAGCTTCGACCTGTCGCTGATGACCGTCCAGGCTGCGATCGACGGGCTCGGCGTCGCGATCGGCCGCACAGCCTACGTCCAGGACGACATCGCCAAGGGCCGGCTGGTGGTGCCGTTCAAGATGGCGCTGCCGAGCGACGCGGGGTTCTATCTGGTGACCCCGGAGGGACGAACCGATCCGCCGAAGCTGAAGGCGTTCCGGCAATGGCTGAAGGATGCAACGCAGCAGAAGTCGGCCGCCGGCAATTCTGTTCAGGCCTAGGGCGCCTTGAGCGCAAAGCTATTGGCCGCCAGGGCCTGGTGTGGCAGATTGTCGCACCTTTCCCCTCGGCCGGCGTAGAAATCCTCCGCACGAGCCTCTCGACGGTAGGAGTTTCCCCGCGTGTCCTCAACGTCAATCCCGCAGCCGGCTACGATCCATTCGCGCATCGGCGCGATCCTGCGCGCCACCAGCGGCAATTTCCTCGAGCAGTTCGACTTCTTCCTGTTCGGGTTCTATGCCCCGATCATCGCCAAGGCGTTCTTCCCATCGGAGAACGAGACTGCATCTCTGCTGAACGCCTATGGCGTGTTCTGGCTCGGCGCCCTGATGCGGCCGGTCGGCGCGATCGTGCTCGGTGCCTATGTCGACAAGATCGGCCGGCGCCAGGGCCTGATCGTGACGCTCGGCATCATGGCGGTCGGCACCGTTGTCATCGCGTTCTGCCCGACCTATGCGACGATCGGCATCGCGGCCCCGATCATCGTGCTGCTCGGGCGGCTGTTGCAGGGCTTCTCGGCCGGCGTCGAGCTCGGCGGCGTGTCGGTCTATCTGTCCGAGATCTCCACGCCCGGCAATCGCGGCCTCTACACCTCGTTCCAGTCGTCCAGCCAGCAGGTCGCGATCTTCGTCGCGTCGGTCATCGGCTATGTGCTCAACCAGGCCATGCCGGCGGACATGGTGGCGGCCTGGGGCTGGCGCATCCCGTTCTTCATCGGGTGCCTGATCATTCCGCTGATCTTCTTCCTGCGCCGCACGCTGGAGGAGACGCCGGCCTTCCTCGCCATGAAGAAGCACCCGACCGCGCGCGAAGTGTTCGCCTCGGCGCTGGAGAACTGGCGCATCGTGATCCTCGGCATGATGATCGCGGTCCTGACCACGACGATGTTCTACTTCATCACCGTCTACGGTCCCGGTTTCGGCAAGGAACTGAAGCTGTCGGCGGCGGATTCACTGCTCGTCACTTTGCTGGTCGCCGTGACCAACTTCTTATGGAATCCGGTTGGCGGCGCGGTGTCGGATCGGATCGGGCGCAAGCCGGTGCTGGTGACCATCGCGGCTCTGGCGTTGCTGACCGCCTATCCCGCCTTGCACTGGCTCGCGGCGGCGCCGAGCTTCGGCAAGCTGCTCGCGGTCGAAATGCTGTTCTCGTTCTATTTCGGCGTCTACAGCGGCACCATGCTGGGCTGCCTGGTCGAGATCGTGCCTGCGCATGTCCGCACCACCTGCTTCTCGATCGCCTTTGCGCTGGCGGCTGGGCTGTTCGGCACCGCGACGCCGGCGGTCTCGACCTGGCTCATCAACAAGACCGGCGACAAGGCCTCGCCCGGCTACTGGCTGATGTGCGCCGCCGTGCTCGGTATCATCGCAGCGATGACCGTCTATCGCGGCGGCCGCCAGGCCGTCGCGGCGCGCGAGCCGGTCATTGCGTGATCGCTGCGAGGGGCAGCGCCTTCCTTGGCGCGCGCTTTCGGCGCATGATGGTGGGGAATGAACAGCAGCCGGCGGCAGCGGGTGTCGACGCTGCCGAAGGATGACCGCCATGCAGCACCTCATCGCTGTCGCCGAGAAGGTCGCGGCGCGGCTGATCGCCAACAAGCAGACCATTGCCGTTGCGGAGTCCTCCGCCGGCGGCCTGATCGCGGCGGCGCTGCTCGCGGTGCCCGGCGCCTCCGCCTATTTCCTCGGCGGCGCCGTGGTCTATACGCGCGACGCCCGCCGCGTGCTGATGGACATTCCGGACGAGGCGATGAAGGGCATTCGCTCGGCGTCAGAGCCCTATGCGGAGCTGCTGGCGCGGCAGATCAGGACACGCTTTGCGACCGATTGGGGCTTGTCGGAGACCGGCGCGGCCGGCCCGACCGGTAACCGCTATGGCGACGCCGCTGGCCATGCCTGTTTCGCGGTGGCCGGCCCCGCGACCGCTGTGGTCACTCTGGAGAGCGGCCGCAGCGACCGCTTTGCCAACATGCAGCTGTTCGCGAAAAGCGCGCTGGAGCTGTTGCTGACGAAGCTCGAACAGTAAGTGCTCCGGTGTCGTCCCGGGCAAGCCCGGTGACGCAAAGCGTCAGCGGGCGCCGACCCGGGACCCATACCGCGTGATCTCGCTTGAGGCAGGCCACACGTTGAGCCTTCGGGCAAGCCAATGTCCGCCGGTGGTTATGGATCCCCGCGTTCGCGGGGATGACACTGAGTTTGGGGCAGCGCCAATGGTCTCGAAGCAGCGGCGTGTCGCCCTTGCCTCACTTCTCCCGGAACGCACGCATCAGCTGGTCGTGCAGCGGCTTCATCAGGTAGGAGATCACGGTGCGATCGCCGGTCTGGACGAAGGCTTCGACCGGCATGCCCGGAATCAGCTTGACGTCGCCGAGCCGGGCGATCTCCTCCGGCGGCATCGAGACGCGGATGGTGTAATAGCTCTGGCCGGTGCGCTGGTCGGTGGTGACGTCGGGCGAGACGCGGCTGACGACGCCGTTCAATTCGGGCGTGGTGCGCTGGTTAAAGGCGGAGAGCCGCAGCAGCGTCTTCTGGCCGACCTGCAGCTTGTCGATGTCCTGCGGATTGACCTTGGCCTCGACCTGGAGGTCGTCGCTCTGCGGCACGATCAGCATGATGGTGTCACCGGCGGTGATGACGCCGCCAACGGTATGCACGGAGGACTGCAGCACCATGCCGTCCTGCGGCGCGCGGATGTCGACGCGGCGGAGCTGGTCCTCGGCGGTGACCTTGCGCTCGACGAACTCTCCGATCTTGTCGGTGGTCTCGCGCAGATCCTTGGACACCTCGCTGACCATATCCTTGTCGACCTGGATGATCTGCAGCTCGGTCTCGCTGATCTTGCCCTTGGCCTGCGCCCGCGCCGCGATGAATTGCGCGCGCTCGCCGTTGAGGCGGGCGGCGTCGCGCTCCAGCGTCGTCAGCCGCGACAGCTGCACCAGATGCTGCTCATAGAGCTGGCGCACGCCGTCGAGCTCCTTCTGCACCAGCGCGATCTCCTGGTCCTTGGCGCTGACCTGCGCCGAGAGGCCCTCGATCTCCTCGTTCAGCTGGGTGACGCGCTCGCGCAGCTGCGCCTTCTGGCCGATGCGGCCGTTGACGCGGACCTCGAACAGCTTGGTCTCGCTCGCCGTCAGGCTCTTGACCTCGGGATCGCTCATGCGCTGCAGCAACTGCGGCGGAAACAGGATCTTGGCCCAGCCCCGCTGCTCGGCCTCGAGCCTGGCGGCGCGCGCCTGCAACGCATCGAGATTCTTGGTGACGATGGCGAGAGAAGCCTTGGTCACGGTGTCGTCGAGCCGCACCACGATGTCGCCGGACTTGACGACGTCGCCGTCACGCGCCCGGAGCTCGCCGACCACGCCGCCGGTCGGATGCTGCACCTTCTTGACATTGGATTCGACCACGATCTGGCCCGGCGCGATCAACGCGCCGGAGATCTGCTGCGTCGCGGCCCAGCCGCCGAGCCCGCCGGCGACTGCAACGACGACGCCCATGCCGACCAGCAGGTGACGCCTTATCGACTCGCGCACGCTCTCCGGCTTGCGCGCCCTCGGAAGAGGACCAGCGACGACCTGACTGCTCATGACTTCGTCACTCCGGCCTCCGAGACGATCTTGATCGGTGCCGGCGGGCGCGGCTGAAGCACCTGCGCCAGCACCGTCTCCTTCGGACCGAAGGCCTGCGCGCGGCCATCCTTCATCACCAGGACCTGATCGACCGCCTCGATGCCGATCGGCCGGTGTGCGACGATGACCACGATCGCGCCGCGCGCCCGCGCCGAGCGCACCGCGCGCGACAACGCCTCGTCGCCTTCGGTGTCGAGATTGGAGTTGGGCTCGTCGAGCACGATCAGGAACGGGTTGCCATAGAGCGCGCGCGCCAACGCCACGCGCTGCGCCTGGCCCGCCGAGAGCGCGGCGCCCTGCTCGCCGATCTCTGTATCGTAGCCGTCGCGCATCTTGATGATCATGTCGTGCACGCCGGCCTCCTTGGCGGCGGCGATGATGCCGTCGGCGGAGGCTTTCGGATCGAAGCGGCAGATGTTCTGCGCCACGGTGCCGCCGAACAGCTCGACATCCTGCGGCAGATAGCCGATGTGGCGGCCGAGCTCGTCCGTCGACCATTGGTCGAGCGCCGCGCCGTCGAGCCGGACATGGCCGCGCACCGGACGCCAGACGCCGACCAGCGCGCGGACCAGCGACGACTTGCCCGACGCGCTCGGGCCGATGATGCCAAGGCCGTTGCCGGCGGACAGCGCGAAGCTCACGTCCTGCACGATCGCCTTCTGATCGCCGGGCGCGACGATCGAGATGGCCTCGACCGAGAGCTTGCCGACCGGCGGCTGCAACAGGGTCGGCGCCGGTCGCTGCGGCATCGTCTGCAACAGATGGCTGAGACGGCGCCAGCTCTGGCGCGCGGCAACGAAGCTCTTCCAATGCGCGATCGCGAGATCGACCGGCGCCAGCGCCCGCGCGCTCAGGATCGAGCCGGCGATGATGATGCCCGCGGTCGCCTCCTGATGGATCACGAGATAGGCGCCGACCGCGAGCACCGCGGACTGCAGCATCATGCGCAGCACCTTGGCGATGGCGCCGAGGCCGCCGGCGACGTCGCTGGCGCGCTGGTTGCCGGCGAGATATTTCTCGTTGGTCTCGCTCCAACGCGACAGCATGCGCCCGGTCATGCCCATCGCGACCAGCACCTCCGCGTTGCGCCGGCTTGCGGTGGCGAGATCATTGCGGCGGGCGGCGAGCCCCATCGCCTCCTTGGCGGGAGTGCGGGTGAGGAATTCGGTGATCAGCGTCAGGGTGACGAGGATGATGGCGCCGGCCAGCGCGGTGACGCCGAGCATCACGTGAAAGGCGAAGCAGATTGCCAGATACAGCGGCAGCCACGGCAGATCGAAGAACGCGCCCGGCCCCTGGCTGCCGAGAAAGCTCCTGATGTTGTCGAGGTCGCGCAACGGCTGCAGCCCTTCGTTGCGACCGCCGGCCGCCAGCGGCAACCGCACCACGGTGTCGAACACCCGCGCGTTCAGGCTCTCATCCAGGGCGGTGCCGATGCGGCCGAGAATACGGCTACGGATCATGTCGAGCGCGCCCTGGGCGGCGTACAGCCCGGCGGCGATGATGATCAGGCCGATCAGGGTCGGCACGGACCGGCTGGGCAGCACCCGGTCGTAGACCTCGAGCATGAAGATCGAGCCGGTGAGGTAGAGCAGGTTGATGATGCAGCTCATCGCCCCAACGCCGATGAAGGCGCTGCGGCAACCGCGCAAGGCATCGCTGAGCTCGGATTGCCTCACGTGAGGTGCGGCCGCCATCACCACCATCTCTTCAATTGATCAGATGAGCTGCATGACCGCCGATCAAAAGCACAAACTGGCGGCAAACAAGGCGAAATATACTGATTCCTGCGGTGAGCGTCCAACGATGCTCACTTTAGCGTAAATAGCTATGTGCTTGGGTATGTCGCGTGGCGCAGTGCAAACGTTCAGCCGCGCCGGATCGCAAGCCCTAGAGCCGCCCGCCGGTCCGCACCAGCCGCACCACCAGCAGAAGAATGATGGCGCCGAGCGCGGAATAGACGATTTCCGACACGAGGCCGGTCCCGATCCGGACGCCAAGCCGCGGGAAGATCAGGCTCGCGACCAAAGCGCCGAGCACGCCGATCACGATGTCGCCGACCAGCCCGAAGCCGGTGCCGCGCACGATCTTGCCCGCGAGCCAGCCTGCAACCAGGCCAACGAACAGAATGACCAGGATACCTTCGTTCGATACGTGCATGGCGCGTCCTCATCCGGCGCGGACGATCGGTCCCACGCGTGCCAGCACCTTAGCGAGGCCGCCGCGACGCTTCGACACGCGATGCACGGTTTCGGCCGGTGAGTAGCGCGTTTCGGGCGAACCGTTACGTCGCCGCCACACTTGCCGGCGCCTCGGCCAGGATACAGCGCGCCAGCCGCTGCGGTCCGAGCGCAATGTTCGGCGGCATCGCCTCCGAGCAGCGCGGCTGCGCCAGGCTGCAGCGCGGTGCGAACGAGCAGCTCCGCGGCGCCCGGTCGAGCGAGGGTGGCGTGCCGGGAATGGTCTGCAGCCGCTCACCGCGCCTGGCACCGTGGATCGTCGAAGCCAGCAGGCCGCGCGCATAGGGGTGCATGGGTTGGCGCACGATCTCGCGCAAGCTGCCCTGCTCCACGATCTCTCCGGCATACATCACGGCGAGGCGGTCGCAGATCTCGATCGCGACGCCGATGTCGTGGGTGACGAAGATGACGGACATGCCAAACTCGCGCTGCAGTTCGCGCAGCAGCAGCAGGATCTGGATCTGCACGGTGGCGTCGAGTGCGGTGGTGGGCTCGTCCGCGAGCAGCACTTTCGGCCGGCACGCCAGTGCCAGCGCGATCATCGCCCGCTGGCGCATGCCGCCGGACATCTCGTGCGGATAGGACTCCAGGCGACGCTTCGCCGAGGGAATCCTGACGACGTCGAGCATCTCCAGCGCCCGCGCCTGCGCTTCTGCAAAACTCTTGCCCTCGTGCCGCATGACGGTCTCGGCGATCTGCCGGCCGATGGTATAGACCGGATCGAGCGCAAGCCCCGGCTCCTGGAAGATCATCGACACGGAGCGGCCGCGAAACTGCGACAGCTCCTCGTCGTTCATCGCCAGCACGTCGCGGCCCAGCACCTTGACACTGCCAGAGATCTGCGTCCGCTTGTTCGGCAACAGCCGCATCAGCGCCCGCATGGTCACGCTCTTGCCCGAACCGGACTCGCCGAGCAGGCCGAGCACCTCGCCGTCGCCGAGCGACAGGCTGACGTCGTTCACCGCATGCACGGTGCGCTCGCCGGTGAAGCGGATGGTGAGATTGTCGATCTCGACGAGGTTGGTCATGGGGAGGCTATCTCACCTTGCCGTCAGGAACGCCGTGGCCAATTGCGAAGTGAGCTGCCACCCTCCCCTGGAGGGGGAGGGTCGGCTCGCATGAAGCGCAGCGGAATGCGAGACGGGGTGGGGTGACAGCCCCTCCATTGACTCGCTTCCAAGGGGAGAGACCGTCACCCCACCCCGATTGCGCATGCCATGCGCAATCGACCCTCCCCCTCCAGGGGAGGGTGAGATCGTCGGACGGTATGCACAGGTCTCCCTCATGGCAGCGTCGGCACCCTGGCGTGGAAATCAGTCGCGCGCTGGAAGGCGGCGCCGATGGTCAGGATCGTAGCCTCATCGAACGCGCGGCCGATCAGTTGCATGCCGACCGGAAGACCCATCGACGTGAAGCCGGTCGGGATCGCCAGCGATGGCAGGCCGAGATAGTTCACCGGGCGGGTGAAGCGGGTGATGCGCTGGATCACGGCCTCCGCACCCGGCGCGCCGCCAACGTCACTCTCGACGATCGAAGGTGTCACCAGCGGCGACACCGGTGCGACCACCGCATCGACGCCTGACGTCGCTGCGACATGCGCCGCCAGGGCCGCACCGCGCCAGCGCAGCGCTTCGAGATAGGTCACACCGGAAACGGCCAGCGCGTTCTGCAGCCGCATCAGCACCTGCGGGCCATAGTCCTGCGGCCGCTCGATCATCCAGCGCTTGTGGAAGGCGGCCGCCTCGACCGCGAGCACAAGCTGGCAGGCTGCGGTGAGCTGGCGCTGATCCGGCAGCTCGACCTGAACCACATCGGCGCCCTCGGTCTTCAGCACCGCGATCGTCGCATCGAGACAGCGCGCCACCTCAGGATCGAGGTCGTCGACATAGAACGCCTTGGGCACGCCGATCCTGAGACCCTTGATCGAGGCCTGGGTGGCCGCGACATAGTCCGGCACGGGCGCGGCGCTGGCGGTCGGATCCTCGGGATCAGGACCGGCCATCAGCCCGAGCAGCAACGCGCAATCCTCGGCAGTCTGAGCAAGAGGTCCGACCGTGTCGAGCGACTGCGACAGCGGCATCGCACCGGCGCGGCTGACGCGGCCCCAGGTGACCTTCAGGCCGGTGACGCCGCAGAAATTCGCGGGCATGCGGATCGAGCCGCCGGTGTCGGAGCCGAGCGCCGCAAAGGTGAGACGCGCGCCGACCGCCGAGCCGGAGCCGGACGACGAGCCGCCGGTGACGTAGCCGAGCTTCCAGGGATTGTGCACCGGACCGTAATGCGCGTTGTGGCCGGTCGGGCCATAGGCGAACTCGGCCATCTGCAAGGTGCCGAGCCGGATCGATCCGGCATCCTTCAGCCGCTGCAGCGCGGTCGACGTCGTCGTCGCCACGAAGTCGCGCCGGATCAGCGAGCCGCAGGTCGAGATGTGGCCGGCCTCGTAGTACATGTCCTTGTGGGCGAGCGGCACGCCATGCAGCGGGCCCTTCTGGCCGTCCTTGGCCAGGGCGGAATCGGCCTCGGCGGCCGCCTTCAACGCCGGCTCGGACTCGATCGCCATGAAGGCGTTCAGCTTCGGCTGCCATTGCGCGATGCGGTGCAGGCAGGAGCGCGTCACCTCGACCGAAGAGAGCTTCCTGTCCGCGATCGCCTTCGCGACGTCGGTCAGGGTCATCAAGGAAGGTTCGGTGCTCATCGGCCCACCTTCAGCGTCTGCGCCACGACGTAGCTCGCAGGCTCCAGGTCGAACGGCAGGGTGCCGGCGACCGCGGCGAAGTTGTCGAAGGCCGGTCCGATCGAGTCGGCGATGCGGGTCGCAACCTCCTTGTCGACGGGCAGCCCGGAGGCCTCCGCGATGGCACTGACTTGTTGGGGCGTGGGTCTGGTCATTCCGCTTCTCGCTGCTGGTGTCTGCCCTTCAGGCGGCCGGCGCACGGCTGTGTCCCGAACCTGATATCGCCATGTGGCAGGCGGCCTGATGGCCCATTGTATCCAGCTCCGTCAATCTTGGCGCGACATTCGAGCAGAGCACCTCCGCGAACGGACAGCGGGTATGAAACCGGCAGCCGGCCGGCGGATCGATCGGATTCGGCGGATCGCCGGAGAGCGGCGGCGTCTCGGTGCGCCGGTCCGGATCGGATGACGGCATCGCCGCCAGCAGCGCCCGTGTATAGGGATGCGCCGGCTTGGCCCAGACCTGCTCGACCGGGCCGAGCTCGACGACCTCGCCGAGATACATCACCAATACGCGATCGGAGATGTAGTTGATGACGTTGAGGTCGTGGCTGATGAACAGATAGGTCAGGCCGAACTCGCGCTTGAGGTCCATCAGCAGGTTGAGCACCTGCGCCTCGACCGATTTGTCGAGTGCCGACACCGCCTCGTCGAGAATGACGAGCCGCGGCGACAGCGCCAGCGCCCGCGCAATGTTGACACGCTGGCGCTGGCCGCCGGAGATTTCGTGCGGATAGCGGTTGGCGAAGGTTTCGGGCCGCAGGCCGACCTTGCCGAGCAGCTCGCGGGCGAGCGAGCGCGCCGCGATGTCGGTCATGCCGTGCACCTTCGGCCCGAACGCGATCGACTCCTCGATCGTCAGCCGCGGATTGAGCGAGGCATAGGAATCCTGGAACACCATCTGCATGCCGCGACGCAGCTCGCGCAGTGACATCTCATGCCCGACCTGGCGGCCGTCGAAGATGATCTCGCCGGCATCCCGCTCCATCAGGTGCATCAAAAGCCGCGCCGTCGTCGACTTGCCGCAGCCGGACTCGCCGACGATGCCGACGGTCTCGCCCTTGCCGATGACGAACGAGACATCATCGACTGCGCGCACCGTCTTGCGTGCGCCGAACAGGCCGCCACGCACCGGGAAATGTTTGGTGAGACCATCGACCCGCAGCAGCGGCTGCGCCTTGCCGCCGAGGTCCTCGATCGGCTCCAGGCCGGTGACTGCCGTTGCTTCACTCATGATCATCAGCTCCGGATGTCCATGGCGCTGCGCAGGCCGTCGCTGAGCAGGTTGAAGCAGATGGAGACAGCAAAAATCATCGCGCCCGGCAGCGCCGCCACCCACGGATTGACGTAGATCGCGGTGCGGAGCGTGTTCAGCATCAGGCCCCATTCCGGCTCCGGCGGCTTGGTGCCGAGACCGAGGAACGAGAGACCCGCAGCGAGGATCATCGATACCGAGATCAGGCCAGTGGCGTAGACGAAGATCGGCCCGAGCACGTTGCCGAGCATGTGCGCGCGCATGATCGTGAACGATGAGGCACCGGAGGCCCGCGCCGCCTCGACGAAATCGCGGTTGCGCACACCCGTGGTGACGCTCTCGGCGACGCGGGTGATCTGCGGCACGAACACGATGGTCAAGGAGACGATGGAGTTGGTGATGCCGGCGCCGAGCGCGCCGGAGATCGCGATCGCCAGCAGCACCGAGGGGAAGGCGTAGAACACGTCGATGGTGCGCATGATCGCGGTGTTGACCCAGCCGCCGACATAGCCGGCGACGAGGCCGAGCAGCGTGCCGATGCCGAAGGCGAGGATCACCGGCGAGATGCCGATCAGCAGCGACAGCCGGCCGCCATAGATCAGCCGCGCCAGCATGTCGCGTCCGAGCTCGTCGGTGCCGAGCGGATAGCTCGGCGTGCCGATGTGGCGCAGGCGGCGGATCATCGAGCCCTGATAGGGATCGGCGAGATGCAGATAGGGCGCGAGCAAAGCGGAGAGCAGGATCAGCATCAGGACCGCGACGCAGACCATGCTGACCTTGTCCCTGACGATGCGGCGGCCGACGGTCGCCCAATAGCCGCGTGCGTTCGCGACCGGTGCGGCCTGCAGCGAGGCGTCGTTCATCGTGCTCGTAGGACTGACGCTCACCGCACTAGCCTCGCTTGATGCGCGGATCGATCGCGGCCTGCGCGATGTCGACCACGAGGTTGAGGATGACGAAGAACATCGCGAGCACCAGGATCGTGCCCTGCAAGAGCGGCAGATCGCGCTGGAAGATCGCCGAGTTCAACAACAGCCCAGAGCCGGGCCATGAGAACACGGTCTCGATCAGGATCGAGCCGCCGAGCATGTAGCCGAGCTGCAGCCCCATGATCGCCAGCGCCGTCGGTGCGGCATTCTTCAGCACATGGCGGAACACATGGGTCTCGCGCAGCCCCTTGGCACGCAGCGCCTCGACGAAATCCTGGCTCAGGATGTCGCCCGTCAGCGCGCGCACGGTGCGGGTGATGATGCCCATCGGGATCACCGACGTGGTGATCGCGGGCAGCACCAGGAAGCGGATATGCGCCCAGTCCCATGACCACGCGCCCGAGCCGGACGGACCCGCGCCGACCGCGGGCAGCCAGTTCAGCTCGACCGAGAAGATGATGACGAGCACCATGCCGAGCCAGTAATGCGGCACCGAGACGCCGGCGATCGCGATCGAGGTCGCGACCTTGTCGATCCAGCTATCGCGGAAATAACCGGCGACGAGGCCGAAGAACAGGCCGAGCGAGAAGCCGATGATGGCGGCCGCGATCGCGAGCGTGACAGTGTTGGACACCGCGCGCAGCACTTCCGCCAGCACGGGGCGACCGGTCGCGATCGAGCTGCCGAGATCACCATTGACCGCGCGCCACAGCCATAGCCCGAACTGCACCGGCAGCGGCTTGTCGAAGCCATAGGCGACGCGGAGCTGCTGCGCGAGCTCCTGCGACGCGTCGGCCGGCAGCACCGCGACCAAGGGATCACCGGGCGTGATGTGAACGAGCATGAAGCAGACGAGCGCGACGCCGATGATGATCGGAATCGCATAGACCATCCGCCTGGCAGCGTAAGAGAGCACGAGTCACCTGGTTTCTTCCTTCAACCATACGGGAGAAGGTGGTGATGGAAGACTCCCCTCCCCCTTGCGGGGAGGGGTCGGGGGTGGGGGTCCACGCGAAGACTGCCGCCGGAGGCCCCCCCTCCCCGCCCCTCCCCCACAAGGGGGGAGCGAGCGCAACGGCGCACGTGCAGAGACTACCCCTCTATCAAGATCACGGCTCCACCGAGATCGGCGAGAAGTCGATGAACCAGCTCTTCGGCTGCACCACCCCCTTGACCTTCGGGCTCATGGCGCGTGGGCCGACGTCGTGGGCGACGTAGAGGAACGCCGCATCGTCGACCGAGGCCGCATGCAGCTCGGCGAGCGCCTTGTCGCGCTCGGTGGGATCGAAGGTCTGGCGCGCCTTCTTCACCAGCTCGTCGAACTTCGGATTGTTGATGAAGCCCCAATTGTTCGAGACCGGCGGCGCCATCGAGGACTGCAGGAAGCGCACCAGCGCGAAGAACGGATCCATCGCCGCGTAGGTGACGTTGGTGGCGTTGGCGCCGTTGGCCGAGGGATCCTTGGCGCCGCGGCGCCAGTTGGTGAACAGCGTGTTCCACTCGATGACGTCGAGCTTGACGTCGAAATAGCACTCGGCCAGCGCCTGCTGCAGATACTCGTTCATCGGCAGCGGCTGCATCTGGCCCGAGCCCGACGCCGAGGTCTGCGTCTTGACCTCGAGCTTCTTGTTCGGGCCGTAGCCGGCCTCCTGCATCAGCTTCTGTGCGGCCGCCTTATCGTACTTGATCTCGAAGGTGACATTGCCGCGCCAGGGATGGCCCTTCTCGAAGGTGCCGGTCGCCGGCACCATCAGTCCGGCGAGCAGGCCATCCTTCAGGCCTTCGCGATCGATGCAGAGATTGGCGGCCTTGCGGACGCGGATGTCGTTCCACGGCGAGCCGTCGACGCGCGAGAACTGCCAGGGCCAGACATGCGGCTGCTCATTGGCGTAGAGCTTGAAGCCGCGCTGCTTGATCTCGGGCAGCGCATCCGGCGCCGGCGCCTCGACCCAGTCGACCTGACCGGACAGCAGCGCCGCGGTGCGCGCATTGGCTTCCGGCATCGGCAGCAGGATCATCTTGTCGGACTTCGGCACGCGCGCCTTGTCCCAATAGGCCTCGTTCTTCGACAGCTCCAGCCGCTCGCGCGGTGTGAACTTGCTCATCTTCCACGGGCCGGTGCCAGAGGCGTCCTTGGCAAACGCGGCCCAGGCGGCTTGCGACTTCGCCTTGTCGTCGGCGCCGGTCGCGGCCTCATAGAGCTTCTGCCACTTGGTCGGGCTCGCCATGAACAGGTTGGTGAGGTTGATCGGCAGGAAGCTGTCCGGCTCCTTCGTCGTCAGCTCCACCGTGAGATCGTCGATCTTGCGCGCCGACGCCAGCGTCGGCATGCGCGAGGCGGTGACGCCGACCTGGCTCGGATCGAATTGCGGCGCGTCCTGCTTCAGCACCTTCTCGACGTTCCACACCACGGCATCGGCATTGAATGGCGCGCCGTCATGGAAGGTGACACCGGGACGCAGCTTGAACGTCCATTTGGTCTTGTCGGCGTCGTCGACCTTCCATTCGGTAGCAAGGCCGGGAATGACGACGCTCGGCTTGTCCGCCGACGACAGGTCCCACGCCGTCAACGCGTCATACATGGTGAGGCCGGTGAAGCGGTTACCCTCGAAACCCTGGTCGGGCTGGCCGAGCGTGCGCGGAATGTCCGCCGCAGTCATGCCGATGCGCAGCACGGATTCCGCGCTGGCTTGCGCCGGCAGCGCGAGGGCCGAGACCGTCGTCATCATGGCAGCCGCAACAGCCGCACGTTCCTTCATTGAGGTCGCAATACGCGAAAGCACGATCAACATCTCCGATCAAGCTGGCTAAATTCTGTGCATCGTTATGCAACGGCTATGCCAGCGATGCCTTCGCGCACGGCCCTGCGACGCGAGGTCACAACCGTTTGTACTCAAATGATCACCGCCCGGGGCTTGGCATCCGGATTGCAGGTTTCGTGGATCGAATTGATCCGATTGCCACGGAGCTTCACCCGCATGCGTATCCTCAACTCAATGCTCGCCGCTGCGCTCACGCTCGGCCTTTCTGCCGGCGCGGCGCGGGCCGAAACCGTTCTGCGCTACGGCATCTCGATGGCCGACATCCCGCTGACGACCGGCCAGCCCGATCGCGGCGCCGGCGCCTATCAGTTTACCGGCTATACGATCTATGATCCGCTGGTCGCGTGGGACATGAGCACAGCCGACAGACCGGGCAAGCTGATTCCGGGTCTCGCCAGCGAGTGGAAGGTCGACGAGGCCGACAAGACCAAGTGGCGCTTCACCCTGCGCAAGGGCGTCAAGTTCCACGACGGCAGCGACTTCAATGCCGACGCGGTGATCTGGAATCTGGACAAGGTGCTCAACGATAAGGCACCGCAGTTCGACAAGCGGCAGAGCGCGCAGGTGAAGACGCGGCTGCCGTCGGTGGCGAGCTACGCCAAGATCGACGACTCCACGGTGGAGATCACCACCAAGACGGTCGACTCCTTCTTCCCCTATCAGATGCTGTGGTTCCTGATTTCGAGCCCGGCGCAGTATGAGAAGCTCGGCAAGGACTGGGACAAGTTCGCCAGCCAGCCCTCCGGCACCGGCCCGTTCAAGCTGACCAAGCTGGTGCCGCGCGAGCTCGCCGAGCTCACGAAGAATTCCGAATATTGGAACAAGGACCGGCTGCCGAAGACGGACAAGCTGGTGCTGGTGCCGATGCCGGAAGCGCTGACCCGCACCAATGCGCTGCTCGCCGGCCAGGTCGACCTGATCGAGACGCCGGCGCCGGACGCCGTGCCGCAGCTCAAGGCGGCCGGCATGAAGCTCGTCGACAACGTCACGCCGCATGTCTGGAACTACCATCTCAGCGTGCTGCCGGGATCGCCCTGGACCGACATCCGGCTGCGCAGGGCGCTCAACCTCGCGATCAACCGCGACGAGGTCGTCGGGCTGATGAACGGCCTCGCCAAGCCCGCCAAGGGCCAGGTCGATCCGTCGAGCCCGTGGTTCGGCAAGCCGAGCTTCGAGCTGAAATATGATGTCGCCGCCGCCAAGAAGCTGGTCGAGGAGGCCGGCTATTCGCCAGCCAAGCCGCTGAAGACGACCTTCATCATCGCGCAGGGTGGCACCGGCCAGATGCTGTCGCTGCCGATGAACGAATATCTGCAGCAGAGCTTCAAGGAGATCGGCATCGACATCGACTTCAAGGTCGTCGAGTTGGAGACGCTGTACACGCATTGGCGCAAGGGCGCGGCGGACGAGATGAACGCCGGCATCACCGCCAACAACATCGCCTATGTCACATCGGACCCGCTCTACGCGATCGTCCGCTTCTTCGCCTCCGACCAGATCGCGCCCGTTGGCGTCAACTGGGGCGGCTACAAGAACCCCAAGGTCGATGCGCTGATTGCTGAAGCCAAGCAGACGTTCGATCCGGCCAAGCAGGACGAGTTGATCGCGCAGGCGCATGCGGCTGTGGTCGACGATGCGGTGCTGGTCTGGGTCGTGCACGACACCAACCCGCACGCGCTATCGCCGAAGGTCAAGAAGTTCGTGCAGGCGCAACACTGGTTCCAGGACCTGACGACGATCGGGGCGGAATAACTGACCGGGCCGGCTGCTGTCGTGCTCGCAAAGAAGGAAGCCCGGCGTTTTGCCGGGCTTCCTCTTCAGCACGATAGCCAATATTTCATTTCCCGAAGGCGCCCGAGTCAAATTTGTAGGAGGCCTGGAGAAAGCCGCCGTACCGCTCGTAGCTGAAGGTCGTGGGCGACCCCGGGACTCCAGGAAATTGGGTGGTCCCACTGGTCGTCCGGGCGTACCAATAGCGGCCACCGACGCCGACGCTGAAATTTCTCGTCACGTCGTATGACACAATGCCCTCGAGCTGGTAGCCCCAGCCATTTCCAGATTGCGGAAGCGGATTGATGTCGGGCCGCAGCCAGTGATTGTCGAATCCGCTCAGCCGGACATAGGGCAGAACGGCGCCATCGAGGGTGACGTTCCAGTTCTGGCCGAGCTTGAAGACGCCGTTCAAACCGACACGGAGCGAATCCCAGTTCTCGGTCTTGCTGAGCACCAGCACGCCCCCCGCAACAGGATCGAGACCACAGATAAACGGATTGGTCGCGACCTGGATACATCCGTATGCGTTGACGGTTTCGTAGAAATGGTTGTAGCCGATGAAGCCGCCGACCTTGAACGCCGGCCCTCTCCAGAAATTGTAGCCGGCGTCGATCGTGCCGTACCAGAGCCTGCCGCTGTTCACGCTGCTGTCCGTATTCGAGTACGGAATGACGGCTGGCGGGAAGTCTTCGTCGTTGAGCCTGCCGCTGAAGATGTTGCCACCGCCCGCAAAGCCCTTTGCGAAGAAACCCAGACTGTGATCGGCCCTAGCGAACCCCTCGCCGGCATGGCTGTTGAGATTCTTGTAGGTCAGCAGAGAATTGGTTTGGCCAGCGACGAAAGGATCGCCCAACGTGTAGCGGGTGCGGCCCGAACTGTAGAAATAGCGGGCGCCGACCTCGAACTCCCACAGCGACACCGGCGGAGGCGGCGCCTTGACCGGGAGATCCGCGGCCGACACCGCGCCGGCCCCGAGCACACAAGCCACAGCAGCGATGAGGCTGCCCGCAACTGGTAGAGTGAAACGCTTGATCGCACCCCGTGCCGGCCTGGCCTGCGTCAAACCAGCCGCACTCCTGTCCTCAGAAGACTGCATCGATGCCCCCCTCTGCAGCTCTTTCTATCTTGAGTAGAGGCATGCTACAAGTTCGCGCAGATTCATGCAATCGACGCCACATGACACAAGTTGCTTCTTATCCCCCTGTTGCAACCTCGCAACAAACGCAATGCGCTCGACGCCTGCTCGATTGCGCTATCCTTGTACCAGTCCCGCGGACTGGAGCGCGCTATCGTTCGGTCAAGCTCGTCATCCTGTCGCTCGCATTCATCGGCAAGCTCGCGGCGGTGGACGCCCAGACATCATCCAATGGGCCTGGAAACCCCTTCGTCCCATCGTCATCGAAGCACGATGCGGGCAAGCTGCCGCGTGCCAAGCGAAGCCTCCCGCCACGGCATTCCCCCCGCCCCGTCCCCCGCACGGAAGAGCGCAGCAAGCGTTGCCCGCCCTATTCGGCTTATGTGGTCTGCAAGTGATGAGCATACTCATCGCGCCGGCACCGAACCTGGCAAACGAGGCCGCCGCGACATGATGCGAACTCGGGAACGGAGCACCTGCTACTTCGTCAGCAGTGCGTACGCCCCGTTCCAATCCTCGGGCGGCGGATTGACCTTGTAGTTGCGGATGCGTGCGTCATAGAGATCATAAAGCTTGGCCAAGTCCTGTCCCTGGTCGCTCTTGCGGCCGCGCTCGATCGCGGCCAGCGCCCCTTCCCAATCGCGGCTGCGATAGCTCGCCAGCATCTCGATGGTGAGGTTGCGGAGCAACTGGAAGCGCTCGGAATACATCACGTCCTCGCGGCCCGTGATGGCGTAGATGACTTCCGGCTCGCTCTTGCCCTTGACCATGATGAAGTCGAGCTCGAGGATCGCGAGCTTGTCCTTCACCGCCATCGCAGTCGCCGAGCCGACGATGATCGGAAAGCCGTACTCCTTGGTCTGGCCCTCCAGGCGCGAGGCGAGGTTTACGCTGTCGCCAAGCGCCGAATAGTTGAACTTCAGGTCGGAGCCCATGTTGCCGACCACGCCGATGCCGGTGTTGAGGCCGATTCCGACCTTGAGCGGAATATAGACGTGGCCGCCATGCTCGGCCTCCTGCTCGCGTTCGCCGTTCACCTGATCGATCCGCTCGAGCATGTCGAGCGCCGCTTCGCAGGCATTTATCTGATGATCCTTGTCGGCGAGCGGCGCGTTCCAGAACGCCATGATGGCGTCGCCCATATATTTGTCGACATAGCCCTTGCGAGCGATGATCGCGTTGGTCAGCGGCGTAAGGAAGCGGTTCATCAGTTGTGTCAGGCCCTGCGGATCGTGCTTGTAGCTCTCCGAGATCGTGGTGAAGCCGCGCACGTCCGAGAACATCACCGTGATCTCGCGCTCCTCGCCGCCCAGCGTCGGCGGCGATTGGGCAAGCTGCTCGACCAGCACCGGCGACAGATATTGCCCGAACACCGAGCGCATCTGCCGACGCTGGTTCTGCTCGCGGACGAAGTTCGCGAAGATCAGCGTCAGATAGATCGCCGTCGTCGACAGCATCGGATAGGTGAAGTCGATCAGCAGCCGATGCTGGGTGTAGAAGTACCAGGAGATCCCGAGCAGAGCGGCCGCGAACAGCGCCCCGACCACCACGAGTGTGACGGCGCCGAGTTGCGGCGCGAAGACGATCACGAGCAGGCCGAGAAGGAGCGCACCGAAGAACTCGGCCGGGAGTCCCCAATAGGGCGGCGTCAGAATCGCACCGGTCAGAGCACTCTCGAGCACCTGAGCATGCACCTCGACGCCCGGCATGGCCGGAGAAATCGGCGTGGTCTTGATGTCGTTCAGGCCGGTGGCCGATGGCCCGATCAGCACCAGTTTGCCGGCGATCTTCTCCGGCGGCACCCGACCCTCCAGAACGTCAATGGCCGACACGTAGATCGATGGGTCACTCTCGGCATAATGCAGCCAGAGCTGCCCATTCGCGTCGGTCGGAATCTGTACAGCACCCAGACCAAGACCGATGATGCCACTCTTGTCAGTCCTGATCCGAATCGTATCCGTGCGGGTCGCGACCCGCAGCATCTCGAAGCTCAGGGAAGGCATGATATCCCCCTGAGCCAGCATGATCATCGGCACCCGGCGAATGATGCCATCGCGCTCCGGTTTGATGGTGAACAGGCCGCGACCAGCGGCCGCATGCTCGATCACGGGGACGTTGCGCAGCAGCCCGGGAAAATTCCACATGAATGGCGTTGCATCCTGGCTGTGGCCCAGCGTCGCGATGCCTGTCACAGGCAAAGTCTTGTCGAGGCCTGCACGAGCCTCAGGACCACCGGATTCGCCGAGCACCACGCGCGAGCGCTTCAGCGCGTCGGCGAGCACCTGGTCATTGGATGGCAATATCCTCAGCTTCTCGCGCGTCGGCTCGTCGAGATTTGAAAAAGTCTCGGCCGCGAGCCCGGGATTGAGCCGGTCCGGCTCGGCAAACACGACGTCGAAGGCAATTACCACGGCGCCGAGTCGGGTCAGAGTGTCGATGATCTCGGCGATCCGCGTGCGCGGCCAGGGCCACTGACCGAGCTTGGGATTCGCGAGACTCTTCTCGTCGATATCGACGATGGTCACCGGCCGCAGCGTCTTGATCCGCGGACTCAGCACCTGGAAAGTATCGAAGGTCCGGACGCGCAGCTCCTGCACCAGGGCAGGGTCTGCCACACGCAACGCCGCGAAGCCGATCAGCAGCAGCAGGCAGATCATGCGCGCATAACCGAACTTGCGCGCGAACCACCGAGGAACTGCTCTCAATCGTTTCATGCAGCATCCGATATCACGCCGAAGCCGGCGATCCGAGTCGTCCGGTTATCCCGACCGCGTTCCGCTCGGCGACGCCGCCGTCCGCATCGCGCGGCGGGCGCGCGGGCTCAGACGAGGTGAAAACCGTCGTGATGCGCCTTGAACTGCTCAAGCGTCACCCCCTTGAGGGTGAGCGTATCATGCGCCGCATCGGTGATGATCGTATCGTGGCCGCCATTGGCGGACTGCGCCGACGCCACGAGCGCAGCGACGCTGGCGAACAGCGAGTGATCGATCTCGACGATGTCCTTGTTGACGTCGAAATCGCCGATCGTGGCGCTGCCGAAATGCGGGTTGAAGACGAAGGTGTCGTTGCCGTCCTTGCCGAAGATCGTCACGCCACCGCCGACATTGACGAAATTGTCGCTCTGGTCCGTGCCGTTGACCGTCGATGCACCATTGCCCGCCAACGTGACGGTCAGTGCCTTGGTCGCCGTGCCGCCGTGGCCGTCGCTGACCTTCGCCTGATAGGTGATGGTCAGCGTGTCGCCGGAATTGAGGAAATCCAGGTTCACGTCGGCCGGATGATATGTCCAGTGCAGGACATCGGAGCCGCCACCGGAGCTCGTGCTGTCGAAGGTGATCGCGTGGGCATCGGCCAGCGCCTGGACGTGGGCATTCGAAGGCAGGCTCAAAGAGCCATTGTATTTGATCACGCCATTTTCGACCACCGAAGCGGTCAGCGTGTCGCCGACATCCCCGTCGAGCACCGTCAAGGTGCCGGACATGCCGCTCGCCAATTTCACCGGCTGATCCGGGATGTAGCCCGCCGAGACGTTGTCGAGCTCGAACGCATTCTGGCTGCTGGCAAGCACCACCTTGTTGAACGGCGACAGGCCGAGGAACTCGACATAGCCGTTCGAGGCCAGCGACGTCTGCCCGCCATTGGCGAGCAGCGGCGCGACCTCGCTGCCCGAGTAGGAGGCGACCAGCTTGTTGCCGTTGTAGAAGGAGATGCTGTTGTAGCTGTCGACCGAGCCCCAATACAGCCCGAAGCTGTTCTTGACGCTGTCGAAGGTGATGGTCTCCTGGGCGTGGCTGCCGATGCTGAGATAGTTGGTCTTGTCCACACCGTCGACCATGTAGGGCGCCGCCGACACCGGCGAGGAGCCGTGCACGATCCCCGCATTGCCGCTGGCCGTGAACCTCGCGTGCAGCGCCTCGCTGTAGAAGCTGCCGTGGCCGCGCCCGTTATCGGAGATGTTGCCGGCCGACACGCGATCGAACGTTTCGGTCGGCAGGCCCTCGGCATTGGTGCTGGCGGTGCTCGCGAGCACCCTCGCCTGCTCGGCCAGGATGACGGTCTGGACCGTCGGGTTCGTTTCACCTGTGATGACGGGCGCATCCTCTGCGCCGTTGACCGTGATGGTGACGGGCACATCGACCACGACGCCGTGACCGTCGTCGATCGCGACCGTGTAGGTCAGCGTGACATGCTCGCCGACACCGAGATAGTCGAACACCTTGTCATTGGCAGCGAAGGTCCAGGCCTGCGATCCCGCACCACTGCCGGATTCTGTGAGCGAGCCGAGCGACAGCCAGCTCTTGAGCACGGACAGATCCGACGGCAGCCCGTGGTCGTTGCCGGAGGTCGCGACGCCGGTCACCTTCAAGACATGCGCATCGGTGATGTCCGCATCCTCGAAAGCGATCGCGCCGCTTACAGTGTCGAGCAGATCCGAGCCGGACATCGCCGCGCGCTCGGCGATTTCGGCCGCCTGCACCTCGCTCGTCACGACCGGCAGGTCGTTGGTCCCGGTGATGTTGACGACGATCGTCGAGGTCGCGCTCTTGCCCTGATGGTCGTCGAGCGTCACCGTGGTGGTGACCGTGACGGTCTGGCCGGCGCCGAGGAAATCGAGCGAGCCGTCGGTGATGGCATAAGTCCAGTCGACCTTGCCATCGTTGGCGTTGCCGCCCTGGCTCAAGTGCAGCGCCTGTTCCAGCGCTGCGATCTGGTCCGGCGTCAGCTGACTCGACAAATCTTTCTGCTGATCGGCCGCAGTCCAAGTCACGCTCTGCGCCCCGATCGATGCGGTTGGCCGATCGGTCAGGTCGACATCGGTGAACTTGACGCTGCCGGCGACGCTGTGCTGATCGGACGACCCTGTTTGCGCGGTCGCTTCGGTGATTGTACCGGGCCGGCCGGAATCCGCGATCACAGGCGCCGTGTCTTCGGCCGTCAGCGTGATCAGCGTTCCGTCATGCCCGTCATTGCTGCCCGCGAAATGCAAGTCGCTGAAGTCGCCTTCGAGCGTCAGGGCAATGCTGTGCCCTTGGCCGTCGATGACGGTAAGCACGCCCGTCTCGGCATCGTAAGACGCCGTTGTCGCCTCGCTCCACTTGATCGTCTGCAGATCGATCCTGTCGTCGACGCCGAGGCCGGCGATCTTGGCGGAGAAGCCGGCATCATCGATGACGAGTTCGCTGCTCCCCTCGCTGCTGAAGTCGATCGTCTGGTCCACGTGACCATCGACCGTCAGCGTTGCGCCGGCATCGACCTTGATGATCCCGGAGCCTTCGACGTCGCCGGCGATCTCGAACTTGCCCGCCGTGATCTCGATCTTGCCATAGTTGAAGATCGTTCCGCCGATGCCGCTCAGCCCGCTCGCGGAGATCGTGCCGTAGATGTAGAGCGTGCCGTCATGACTCACCTTGGTATCGGCAAGGTCGAGGATCGCACCGAGGTCGACGGTGCAGACGCCGAAATTCCAGACGTCCATTCCGGACAGGGTCACATCGTTGCCGGCGATCTCCAGCGTGCCGACGCTCCGAATTTCCAACGTGCCGCCGGTGAGCGTCGTGCTCCCGTCGAGCACCAGGATCGATTCCACCGGCATCTCACCATCCTCATCGATGATGATCTGACCGTCCGTGTTATCGATAGTAACGTTGTCGAAGGTGGTCGCAGCCGCGGTCTCGACATGCACGATGCCGTGGTTGACGAGATCGCCGCCGGTGATCGTGCTGTCCTCGATCAGCAGCAGCGCGCCGTCGTCCACCTGGACAGTGCCGCCGTTGTCGACGCTGACGCCGATCAGTGTTGCGCTCTCCTCTGCAGCGACCTGAAGCATCGAGCCGTCGCCGATGGCGATATCGACGTCGGTCAATGACGCGCTGCCCTTGACCGTCAGGATGGCCGTGATCTCCGCGAACGCGCCGGTCTCGCCGATCAGCAGCGTACCACCCGCGACGGCGCTGCCCTCGATCGTGCTGTCGCCGTCGACGGAGATCGTCCCTTCGTTGCTGACAGCGCCGCCGGCGATACTCGTGCCGCTCAGCGAGAGTGCACCGCTCAGCGCAATGGTGATCGCGGCAGCGTTCGCATTCGTGATCGTCTCGTCCTCGAACGCATTGCCGCTGCCGGACACGGCGATCGTCTCGAAATTGTCGAGCGTGCCGCCGCTCAACGTGGCGTGGCCGGTCAGGGCTATCGTTCCGCCGGACTCGTTGGTCAGCGTGCCGCCAGTGATATCCGCATGCGACAGCGTCAGGGTCGCGGAGCCCTCGACCGTGATATTGCCACCCGCATTATCGATACTGGTGCCGCCGTTTAGCGTAAGCTCACCATCGGCCTCGACATCGATCAGGCCGGCATTCGTGACGGCTTCGTCCGAGAGGGTGTTGCCGCTGCCGGAGACCTCGATCGAGCCGAAATTTTTCAGCTCGCCATCACTGATCGCGGCTCCGCCCTTCAGAACGAGCAGGCCGTTGGCAGGTTGTGGTGCCTCCCCGCCGCTCTCCAACGTTCCGAAGTTCTGAACGATCGGCGCGCCCTGGATGACGATGGTGCCGCCATCGATACTGCCACCATCCAGAGTCAGCGTCGCGCCGAGGTCGACCTCGATGAGACCGGAGCTGTCCTCATCGGCGTTCGCAACGTCGCCGTGCACGGTCAGCGTACCGCCGGACAGCTCGATCGTTCCGGTGTTGACGATGCCGGCGTTCGCCCCGAAGACGCCGCCGCCAGCCAGCAGCACGGTGCCGGCATTGTGCAGCTCGCTTTGCTCGAGAATCTGCGCCGAGCCGCCGACGGTGATCGTCGCACCCGAGAAGTTGTAGATGCGCGAGTCGGCCTTTGCCGTCAGTGCGCCGCTGATCGTCAGCGTGCCGTTATTGTCGAGCTCCGGAACGGCGCCGCCGCCGAAATCATTCAGCGTGACCGATTTGGCGTAGGCGTAGGCGTCGTCATCGATCGTCACCGGAAAGGCCGGCGTCAGGCCGTGCAGCTGATCGGTGATGATGATGATGACGTCATCATCGGTGGTCGGAGCCAGGCCGGTTGCCCAGTTCGCGCCGTCGCTCCACAAATGAACCTGGCCGCCGCTGCTTTCGCCGGGCTGGGTCGTGGCGATCCAGACCACGGCCGGATCGTCGGTGCCGGTGATCGTCACCGTGATCGTCTGGGTCGACGTCGCGCCATGCGAGTCCGTCACGGTCACCGTGTAGGTGAGCGTCACCTTCTGACCCGCGGGAATGAAATCGGCGACATAGACCGGTAGGTTGGCGAAGCTCCAGTTGATCTTGCCGGTGCCGCTGCCGGTGCTGTCGGAGGCCAGGGATGCCGTCAGCGCCTGCTCGAACAGCGCCAGTGGCGCCGGCGGAATGCTGCCGCCTTCAAGAACCGCGCCGGTCAGCTTGGCCGACACGCTATGGGTGTCGGTGAGGTCGACATCCTTGAACGTCAGCGTGCCGGAGGTCGGGTCCTCGGAGGTGAGCGGCCCGCCGGGCACGCTGGTGCCGCCCTCGAACGCGATGGTCGGGACGTTCGCCGTGATCTCGGGCTTGTCGTTGGTGCCGGTCACCGTGATCGTGATCGGCACCTCGGTAAACTCGTTCGACGGCGCGAAATTGTTGTCGACGCGCACGACGTAGGTCAACGTCAGCATCTCGCCCGCGGCCAGAAAGTCGAAGTAGTTGTCGGGAACACTGTAGCTCAGCATTGCCGAGCCGAAATTCTTGTTGGTCGGATCCGGCACCACCGTGATCTTCACGGCCGTCGCCATGACGTCCTGCAACTGCAGGGCGTTCAGCGATGCCGTGACGTCGGCCTGCTGCGCGCTCTTGAACGCATAGGACTTGAAACTCACCGAGACCGTCGGCCGGTCGATGTTATTGACATCGAGGAAATTGACGCGGGTGAGGACGGTGTCGAGGTCGGCGCCGTTGCCCGTCTGACCGGCCCGCTCGGCCAGACCGAAGGTCGTGGTCAGCCGGCCGCCGGCGTCGAGAATCCTGACCTCCGGCGCACCCGGAATGTGCGACAGCTGCTCGGACGTCGAGCTCGTCGTGGGGGTCGAGCCCGTATTGTCGGTCACCTGATAGGTCGGCGTCGCGCTGGTGCCATTGGGCAAGGTCAGCGGCGTCAGCGTCTGCGGCACCCCGATGTCGGTGAAATGGGTTGTCGACTTCGGATTGGTATTGTCGGTGAACTTCAGCGTGAAGACGTCGTTGATGAGCTTCTGGATGTCCGGCGTGAGCGGGACAGCGCTCTGATTCACGATTCCGTTGCTGATCTGGATCTGCTGCCCGGCCTGATTCACCACAGCGATCGGCTGCAGCGTCGTCTTGTCGAACAGCACGTAGGAGCCGGTGCGGCCATCGGGCTCGACCAGCACCTGGAACTTGGCATCGGGCAGACCGCCCTGCCCCGGCACCGTGAAGTCGATCTCGACCAGCACGGCGGTGCCGCGAATGCCCATGGTCGCCACGGGCGTGTCGACCTTCATGTCGCCGTGCTTGGCGGTCTCGCCGGCCACGAACGAGATCGTGCCGGCAACGAGGCTGATCAGCGAGGAATTGTTCGACCCGTTGGGGTCGTACACCATTTCATTCAGCACCATCCGCGCATTGGACGACAGGCCGAACACGGTGCCGTCGATGAAGGTGATGCCGAGCGTCGAATCCGAGCCGGACTGGACCACGTCGCCCTTCTCGACGTTGTCGCCGTTGTGAAGGAGGATCGAAACGCCGTTGCGGATGACGGTCGCGGTGCCCTGCAGCTTGGTCACATGGCCGATGACCTTGCTCACGCTCGCAGCCGCCCCGGCTTGGCTGACCTGCACCGCGCCGGAGAGCGCATTGACGAGGTCGCCTGTCAGATGCGCGCCGTCCGGCGAGGCCAGCGGCGCGCGTTTCTCGCCCTTGAAATAGTCCGGCAGCACCATCTCGCGTCCGTCGGACGACAGGATCAGGTCGAGACCAGACCGCTTGAAATCGGCATTGAACAGAAAATGCGCGTCCGGAACGACGATGGCGTCCGTCGGCGCATGGGCATGCGGTGCCTCCAGCCGCACGTGACCGTGCGAAGAGGCGCCCCGGCCTTCGGAGAAAAGCGCGGCGTCAGAATTGCCAGCGTAATTCACGGGGCCACCGACTATGGTTAATGAATACATAAGAATGAGTGTTCAAGGCGTGCATATCACTGGCAAGTGTCTGGCGGAACCACCTTCAGCTTGTGCTTCAGGTGGCCAAAAACGGCGACTTCCGCGGGATCGCTACGATGTTGTCGAGTTTTCGCCCTCTTTAAAGCTGGCGCCGGCCGAAATCTGCCAAGTCAAAATTCGCATCGCTTCAGAAAACAAAAGTAATTCCAAGTATTCATAAACCATCCAATACCTTTGCCGACATCAACATCCGCACCGGCTTACCCCTGACAACGGATTTCAAGTGGAGGACTGCGGGTGGGAGAACAAGAATCGGCGAATTGCATCAATTTGGCAGGAGCTGCAGCTGAGTTCGAAGCACAACTTCACCGCGAACCCTCCTGACCTTCGCGACCCTCGCTCAGCTTTCGCTAGGATTTGTCGCATCGGAGCAACACAACGTTCAGCGTAAATCCTGCGATTTGGTCGCCGGATTGCCGGTTTTAAGCAGAGGCCAAGCCTCCGCACCCATGCTGACCCCCAACAAGCATCCGGTTCCGTCAGGCGCTGCGTCGCGCCGGCCGAGATCCGGGCACGGGGCGTCACATGAATTTTCTCGCGCTGATGCGCGCATCGCTGGCGGCCGCGGCCGCCAGCGCCGCCATGTGGATCGGCAGCCCAGCGAGCGCCGGTCCTGTCGCGCAGCCATTGGGGCTTGCAGCCGCCATCGAGGATACGGCGGAACCATTCGGCCTGCCGCGGGTCGGCCTGGAGGCCGGCGCGTTGCGCGACAAGTGGTTGACGCTCGCGCGCAAACTCGAAGACGAGCGCGTGCAGCTTGCGCTGTGCGATGGCGACCGCGAGCGCTGCGTCTCCCCCGCCGCCCTCAGCCTGCTGGCGATCATCGATCAGGGCCGTATCCGCGCGGGACGGGCCAGGCTCGGCGAGATCAATCGCGCGGTCAATCTGGCCATCCGGCCGGCCAGTGATCTCGCGCAATATGGCCGGGTGGACGTGTGGGCCTCCCCTCTCACTACGTTCGAACGCCGTGCCGGCGACTGCGAGGACTACGCGATCGCCAAGTTCGTCGCACTTCGGATGGCTGGCATTGCCTCCGACGATCTGCGGATCGTGATCCTGCACGATGTCGTCCGGGGCGAGGATCATGCCGTCGCGGCGGCGCGCCTCGACGGGCATTGGCTCATGCTCGACAATCAGCGCATGGCGATGATCCAGGACAGCGATGCGCGGCAGGTGCGGCCGTTGTTCGTGATCGACGAGACAGGAATCTCCCGGTATCAGGCCTTGCCCCTGATGGCGGAGGTCCGGGCGCTGTCGCCTGAGGGGACGGCTTCCGTGAACCATTGACGATCGCCGCATCGTTGCCGCGCGCCCACAAATCGAGACGTGGCCGGGAGTTCGCGGGACGAGCATGGCAGGAATGCGGACAGTGTGCCGACGGAACCGGCCGGCACCGAAGGACACGATGCGGCGGCTCGTTCACCGCGCCGCAACGAGTTGCATCCACATTGCAGACGCGAACCGATCGAGGCGATAGTGCCGTCATGACCCCAGGCAGCCCCGCCCTCGCCGTGCGAGGATTGACGAAGTGTTTCGAGCGGCCGGCGGTCGATGCACTCGACCTCGTGGTGCGCTCGGGCGAATTCTATGCACTGGTCGGCCCGAACGGCGCCGGCAAGACGACGACGCTGCGCATGGTCGCGGGCCTGCTGCGCCCGGATGCCGGGCGGATCGAGATATTCGGCATCGATGCGCTGCGCGACCCGATCGCGGCCAAGCAGGTGATGGCCTGGGTCTCCGACGAGCCCATGATCTACGACAAGCTCACGCCGCTCGAATATCTCGAGTTCGTCGCCGGACTGTGGGGCATCGATCCCGCGACCTCGAGTAACGCGGCAACCGAACTTCTGGCCTCGCTCGGGCTGGAGCCGCATCTGCACGAGCGCTGCGAAGGCTTTTCCAAGGGCATGCGCCAGAAGGTGGCGCTCGCCGGCGCGCTGATCCACGACCCGCGGCTGATCATCCTGGACGAGCCGCTGACGGGCCTGGACGCGGTGTCGGCGCGGCACGTCAAGGGCCTGCTCGCCGATCGCGTCCGCCGCGGCGGCACGGTGATCATGACCACGCACATTCTCGAAGTCGCCGAGCGCATGGCCGACCGGATCGGCGTGATCGCCGCCGGGCGCGTCGTCGCCGAAGGCACTCTGGCCGAGCTGCGCCAGCAGAACGGACGCACCGACACCAGCCTGGAGGAGCTGTTCATCGCGCTGGTCGACGTCGAGTCCGCGGCATGACGCGGGCGGCGACGCTCGCCTGGTTCGCCCGTCACGAGCTCAGGCTCGCCTGGCGGGAATGGCTCGGCATGATCACGGCCGGCAGGCGCCGCCGCACGCGGGCCGCCGTCATCGGTCTCGTGCTGTTCGGCGCCCTCATGCATCTGCCGGCCTGGGTCGTGGTCGGTCGCTACGCCGATCTCGAGCTGCCGCTCGACAAGACCGCGCTGATCGTCATCACCGCGACCATCATGCTGTCCTGGGCGCTGATGCTGTCGCAGGCGATCGAATCCGTCACCCGCGTGTTCTACGCGCGCGCCGACCTCGATCTCATCATGTCGTCGCCGGTGCGGTTGGCCGAGATCTTCTCCGTTCGGATCGCGGCGATCGCGCTCTCCGTGACCAGCATGGCGCTGCTGCTCGCGACGCCCTTCGTCGACGTGCTGCTGATCGAGGGCGGCGCACGCTGGCTCGCGGCGTTCGTCGTGGTCGCGGCCGTCGGCCTGTCGGCGGCGGCGATCGCCATTGCGATCACGATCGTCCTGTTCCGCCTGATTGGCCCGGCGCGAACGCGGCTGGTCGCCCAGATCCTGGCCGCCGTGATCGGCGCCGGCTTCGTCATCGTGCTGCAGATCGCCGCGATCGTGTCCTACGGCACGCTGTCGCGCTTCGCCGTGCTCACCTCGGATGCCGCAGCCGCCATCGCGCCCGATCCCGACAGCATCCTTTGGCTGCCGGCCCGCGCGGCGCTCGGCGACGGCCAGGCGCTGCTGATCCTGCTGGCCGCGGGCCTGCTGTTGCTCGGCGTCGTCATGATGGTGTTCTCGCCGCGCTTCGCCGACACCGCGATCAGCGCCGCGGCCCAGGGCATCTCCAGCCGCGCCGGCGCACGCGTCAGGTCGTTTCGGGGCGGCTCGCGGCAGCAGGCGCTGCGGCGCAAGGAGTTCATGCTGCTGCGGCGCGATCCCTGGCTGATCTCGCAGACGCTGATGCAACTGCTCTATCTGGTGCCTCCGGCGCTGCTGCTGTGGCGCAGCTACTCCGACAGCTCGCAGGCGGTGTTCCTGATCACGCCGGTCGTCGTGATGGCGGCGGGCCAGCTCGCGGGCGGCCTCGCCTGGCTCACCATCTCCGGCGAGGACGCGCCCGAACTGGTGGCGACGGCGCCGCTGCCGGCGACGCGCATCGTGCGCGCCAAGGTCGAGGTCGTGCTGATCACGATCGCGGTGATCTTCGCGCCTCTCGTGCTCGCGCTCGGCTGGGTCGCGCCGGCGCAGGCGGTGATCACGGCCGTTGCCGTTCTGGTCGCGACCGTCTCCTCCACGGCCATCCAGCTCTGGTTCCGGATCCAGGCGCGGCGCAGCCAGTTCCGCCGCCGCCAGACCTCGTCGCGGCTGGCGACCTTTGCCGAGGCGTTCTCCTCGATCGGCTGGGCGGCGACCGCGGCACTGGCGCTCGCGCTGCCCGAGGCAGCCATCGTCTGCGGCCTGATGACCGCGGGCCTCTTGCTCGCAGCCTGGAAGCTGAGGCCGGCACGAACCTGAAGCGTTCAGCGCAGCACCTCCATCACGGCGGCGGCGAACGCCGCCGGCTCTTCCTGCGGCAAATTGTGGCCGGCCCGCGCGATCACGCGATGGCCGATCCGGTTGCTGAACTTCGCAGCATGCGCCTGACCGTCCGTTGCCGGGATCACGCCGTCGGCGTCGCCATCGAGCGTGATCGTGGGCACGGTGATGACGGGCTGGCTCGCCAATCGCCGCTCCAGCTCCTGATAGCGCGGATCCCCATCGGCCAGCCCGTAGCGATGGCGATAGCTGTGGATCACGACGTCGACGTGATCGGGATTGTCGAACGCCTCCGCTGCGCGCGCGAAGGTCGCGTCGTCGAAGCGCCAGTGCGGCGACCATTGCTGCCACAGCAGCCGGGCGATCTCGGCGCGGTTGGCGGCAAGCCCGGCGCGGCCGCGCTCGGTCTGGAAGTACCATTGATACCAGAACGCGAACTCGCGCGGCACCGGCGCCGGCTCCAATGCCCGCGCAATGTCCTGGATCAGATAGCCGTTCACGGAGACCAGGCCCGCGCAGCGCTCGGGCCACAGCGCCGCACCGACGCAAGCCGCGCGGCCCCCCCAATCATAGCCGGCGAACACCGCGCGCTGGATCACCAGCGCATCCATCAGCGCGATCAGGTCGGCGCCAATCGCAGCCTGCTGCCCCGAGCGCGGCGTCGATGCGTCGCGGAACCGCGTCGGGCCATAGCCGCGCACATAGGGGACGATGACGCGGCAGCCATGAGCTGCAAGGCGCGGCGCGACCTCGACGTAGGAGTGGATGTCGTAGGGATAGCCGTGCAGCAGGATGACGACGGGGCCGTCGGCCGGCCCGCTCTCGACATAGGCGATGCGGAGCACGCCTGCATCGATCTCCCGCAGCGGCTGCAACACCCGATCCGTCATGCCATCCTCCCGCATCGTTGCGCCGCCCTGTCCAGCCGGACGTCGCGCCGAGGATAGTTCTGATCCGGATTCCTCGCTACACTCACACGCGCTGTTGAAGAGGAACCGCCATGCTGCGCCCGCTGGTCTCGCTGCTTGCCGTCCTGGTCGCGTTCGCATCGCCCGCTGTGGCGCAATCGGGGCCGCGCACCAGCGAGTGCCTGGCGATGGCCAGCGCCCCGCCGCGCGCCACGCCTGTCAGCTTGCGCCGGGCGGCGGCGGCCGGCAACGAGGTGACGATCACCTATGCCGGCCACTCGACCTACTTCATCGACACGCCGATGGGCATCCGCATCGCCACCGACTACAGCGGCGCTTATCAAGTCGGACGGCTGCCCGACGTGATCACCATGAACCGGGCGCACTCGACGCATTACACGCTGGCGCCCGACCCGCGCATCCCACACGTGCTGCGCGGCTGGGGCGACGACGGCAAGCCGGCCCAGATCTTCGAGCGGATCGGCGACGTGCTGATCCGCAACATCACCACCGACATCCGCCGCTACTTCAGCGATTCCATCGGCGCCGACATGATCAAGGACGGCAACTCGATCTTCATCTTCGAGGTTGCCGGCCTGTGCATCGGCCATCTCGGCCATTTGCACGTCAAGCTGGACGAGACGCATTTCGCCGCCATTGGCCGGCTCGACGTGGTGATGGTGCCGATCGACGGCACCTACACGATGTCGCTCGACGGCATCTCGGAGATCACCAAGCGGCTGCGCGCCTCCGTGGTGCTGCCGATGCACCGCTTCGCGACGCCGCTCGACGAGTTCATGCGCAAGATCGGCCAGCAGTTCGAGATCGACCGCCGCGCCGAGCGCAGCTTGAAGATGTCGCGCGAGCTGCTGCCACAGGTCCCGACCGTGATCATCCTCGACGGGGTCTAGAGCATGATCCGGAAAAGTGGAGGCCGGTTTTCCGAGAAGATCATGCTCAGGACAATATGAGCTCAGGCGCCCGCGAGGCTGGTGCCGCGGCGGCCTTCCGGCGTCAGGAACATGCGCTTGAGCTTGTTGATCACGCGCACCGCGAGGCCGAGCAGGTAGGGCTGCGTCTTCAGGCAGAAGGCCAGCTTCTTGACGTGGCCCTCGACATGCCATTTGGCATGCGCGCCGTCGCGGAAGAAGATCACGTCGCCCGGTCCGTAGCGTTTCGCCGGGAGCCCATCGCTCTCCAGCACGATCGCGCCTTCGAGGATCAGGATGGTCTCGTCGAAATCGTAGTACCAGTTGAACTTGCCCTCGGTGCAATGCCAGACGATGGTCGAGCCCAGCCCGTCGCTGCTGCGCGCGATGGTGCAGGAGGTCGTGGTCGGACTGCCCTCGATGATCCAGGACGGCTCGATCGGAGCGGGCGCCAGGTCGACGGCGAGATTGGCGGTTTCGATCAAGGACGGGGACATCTTGGACCTCAAATGCATCGGATTGAAATGACCGGCTGAACGGCGGCGTGAGCCCGCGACCGTAGCCGATTGCACCTAATGGCTGCTTTCCGACGTCGTTAAGATTTGAACCGATCGCCGCGACCAGCCGTCGCATCACAAACACGCAAGCGCTATAAACTCCACGCGAACGCCGCAATTTGTTCGCGGCCTCGCCAAACCTGCTGATCTACTGTTTGACCGCACTGCAAGATGCGGACAGGCTTCCCTCTGGTCGCCCTGCCCATCCTGAGTTGTGCCATCGCCTTTAAAGATTTGCCGCCTTCGCAGAGATAAGGATTTCCCAGGATGCGCCGACTGAGCCTCGCACTCGCCCTCACGCTGTCCGCCGCCACCCTTGCAACCGCCAGCCTCGTCTTGGCGGGCGAAACGCCCGCCCCCGACAACGCCAAGGCCTACTTCATCAACCTGAAGGACGGCGACACCGTCTCCTCGCCGGTCCTGATCCGCTTCGGCCTGTCCGGCATGGGCGTTGCCCCGTCCGGCACCGAGGCCCCCAACACCGGCCACCACCACCTGCTGATCGACGCGCCCGCGCTCGAGGGCGACTCGCTCAACGAGGCGATCCCGGTCGATGCCGGCCACGTGCATTTCGGCAAGGGCCAGACCGAAGCCTCGGTCAATCTCACGCCGGGCAAGCACACCTTGCAGCTCGTGCTCGGCGACTGGAGCCACATCCCGCACAACAAGCCGGTCATGTCGGAGCGGATCACGATCGACGTGCAGGCCACCACCGGCAGCGCCAAGCAGTAGGCACGTTCGACCGACGACGACACCGCCGCGAGCATCGCTCGCGGCTCGTTTCGGGCCGGTGCACGCGTGACGCCGGCCCGTCATGCGTCAGGCCCACTCGCCCTTGCGGAACACCGGCACGCGACGGCCATCTTCATGGAGGCCGTCGATGTCGGTGTCGGCCGCGCCGATCATCCAGTCGATGTGGATCAGGCTTCGGTTGCCGCCCTGGGCGGCGATCTGCTCCGGCGACAGCGAGGTGCCGTTGATGAAGCATTTCGAGTAGCACTGGCCGAGCGCGATGTGCGAGGCGGCGTTCTCGTCGAACAGCGTGTTGTAGAACAACAGGCCGCTCTTGGAGATCGGCGAGGAGTGCGGCACCAGCGCGACCTCGCCGAGCCGGCGCGCGCCCTCGTCGGTGTCGAGCACCTTGTTCAGGACCTCCTCGCCCTTCGAGGCCCTGGCCTCGACGATGCGGCCCTCCTCGAACCTGACCTGGATGTTGTCGATCAGCGTGCCCTGATAGGACAGCGGCTTGGAGCTGACGACGTGACCCGACACACGGCGGCAATGCGGCGTCGTGAACACTTCCTCGGTCGGAATGTTGGCATTGCAGGTGATGCCGTTCTTGGCGGTCGAGGCGCCGCCCTCCCATTCGTGGTCGTCGGCGAGACCGATCGTCAGGTCCATGCCGGGTCCGGTGTAATGCAGCGCGCTGAAGCGCTGGCCGTTGAGCCACCCGGTGCGCTCGCGCAGCACCGCGTTGTGGCGCTCCCAGGCGGACACGGCATCCTCGCGGTCGACGCGCGACGCGGCGAAGATCGCATCGGCGAGCTTCGCCACCGCGACCTCCTCTGGCACGTCCGGGAAAACCAGCTTGGCCCAGGACGGGCTCGGATAGGCGATGATGTTCCAGTTGGTCTCGAAATTGGTGATCTTCTCCAGCGCCGGCTGGTAGGCCTTGGAGTTCGCCTTGCTGGCACGTGCCACCTTGGCCGGATCCTGTCCCGACAGCAGCATCGGATTGTCGCCGACGATGGCGAGCCGCGCCGTATTCTCAGAGAATGCCTTGGCCATGCCCTGGTAGAGCCAGTCGGCGGCGCGATCGAAGCTGTTGTCATGACCGAAACGGTAGCGCGCCAAGGTCAGCTCCTCGTCGGAGAAGAACGAGGTCACGATTCCCGCACCGGCCTTGTAGGCGTGCTCGGCGACCTTGCGCACCAGCGGCAGCGCCACCGACGGCGCGGTCAGCAGCAGATCCTGACCCGGCTGCAATTGCAGGCCAACCTTCACCGCCACCTCGGCCAGGCGGTCGAGCTTGACGGGATCGATGGCGGCATCGAAGTTGCGCGGATGTGCGGTCATCAGGGTATCCAGTTCCGTTTCTTTGCGGTGTTGAAGAGATAGGCCAATCGAGAAGGGGGTCAATGGGAAAGGGGCTTCCGTGCCGCGTTGTCATCGCTCGCCGTATCCTCCGCTGTCTTCCCGGCGAACGCCGGGATCCATACTCCGCGGCGTCAGTGATGATGCGCGGCTGTGGCTCCAGCTCGGTCCAGCGCAGGCTTCGGTGTTTATGGGTTCCCGCTTTCGCGGGGACGACACGGGAGTATTCGGTGGGCCTGTCACCTTATCACTGCGTCATCGCTGCGCGGGATGGCCACGAAGTTTGCCGGCGTGGCAGCTCATCCTCGCACCCGCTTTCGCGTCCGAGTATTGCTCTTGCAGTCACCCTCTCCAAAGCGAGGGTGCAGGGAAGGCCGGACCTCGACTGAGGCCCGTGGCCCGCCTGCTCAAAAAATGCAGGCGGCAGGTACCACAGGTCCAGCCGGACGATCCGGCCCTCCCTGCGCGATGGCTTTAACGGCTGCTTCGCATTCTCCCCGGTGCGCCGGGCTTTCTGGTCACCGTCACCCACGCGGCGCCGTTGGCGCCGGCGCAGGCTTGATACTGGCATCGGAGTATCAGGACCACGCGACTTGACCGTGCGAGCCGATGTTGTTCGTCCGCGCGAATGACCACGCTGCAAACCGGCCCGCCCATCACATCCCACCTCCACGCTTCGTGACGACCGCGCAGCGCCCCTCGTCGATGAGGCGGGACAGCGACAAACAATCATGATTTTCCGAAATTGCCAAGCGGGATATTTTTTCTGCCGGGACTGGACAGCCCAAATCAGCCTGAACTTGCTCGTGAAATCGGATTCCGGACGCAGCGGCGATCGGGCGTATCTGACGCCTCGACAGGCTTGTCCGATCTCGGCACGAGGGACATGAGTCGCCCGACGAGCGGCATTCTTGATCGCGTCAGTCCTCGACGCGCAGCCCATCACCATCGACGTACCAGTCGGCGCGTGACGCCCAATGCACGTGGCGATCGGGAACGGCGCCGAGCGGCTCATCGAAGCCTCCGGCGGGAATGATCGCCTCGCGGCCGCTGCGCGTCAGATGTGGCATCGGGCTGCCGCAAGTGCTGCAGAAGGCGGTGGCGAAACTGCGCGCCCGGGGCAAGTCGAACCGCGTGACGTTCGCCTCGCCACGCAGCCAGCGCAGCGCCGCCGCCTTGACGATGACCTCACAGGAGTGCGCCGTGCCGCTGGCCTTGCGACAGCGCGAGCAATGGCAATTGAGGAATTTGTCGAACGGCCCGTCGACCTCGAAGCCGACCTGGCCGCAGAGGCAGCTGCCGCGGAACGTGATCATGACGATCTCCTGTCGTGGTCTGGAACGGAATGTCCAAGAGCGCCGCACGCGTGGAGGATGTTACTTGTCCTGATTGCTTATCCTGATTGCATCCTTGCAGCTATCAGGACGACTGAAGGCCAGCCGCGGTCGCCGCGCTGTTAGTAGGTAGTCTGACCTTCCCAAAGCGGAACATTCAATTGTTGTGAGTCATCCTCGACGTCGAGAGTCAATCATTCCGAATGATTTGGAACCAGTCTGAGCGGGCAGCGCCGTCCCGCATTTGCATGGCTCAGGGGTGATTCGGTCACCTTGAGGACAAGTTTGGACGTTGATTGGCGCGCGGCAGGGGGATTTCACAGCGTACAGGAGTCCTCCGAATGTACCGCGTTGTTATTGTCGTCGCCGCATTGCTGGCTCTCTCCGTTCAAGCCGAGGCGCGTCCTCGTCATCATCATCATCACTACTCGCACCGTCACCACTCCTACATGAATGCGATGGCCTCGATTCCCGGCGAAGGTCGCGTCGTCGGCGGCCGCCCATCGGGATGTCCGCATGCATTTTGCGGCTGCGAAGCGTCGCTCTACACGTTCGGCCGGGTCGTTCCCGAGCTGAATCTCGCGTCGAACTGGCGTCGCTTTCCGCGCGCAGCTCCCGCACCGGGAATGGCTGCCGTCCGGTCCGGCCACGTCATGATCCTGCAGCAGCAGGTCGCCGGCAACATCTGGTATGTGCATGACGGCAATTCCGGCGGCCACGTCACCCGCGAACATCCCCGCTCGATCGCCGGCTACACGATCGTGAACCCGAATGGCGGTTCCGCGATGTTCGGCGCGGCGGCTCGTGTCACGCGCGAGGTTCGTGCGCCGAGCTATCAGCGGCTCGCCCGCAACACGAGGCCGGACGGCTGGATGGCCAGCGCGGCGCCGATGGCCTTCAACTAGGTCCTTGATAGCTTCGCGACGCGGCCTGCGGCATCCGAATCGAATGCTGCAGGCCGCGTCGTCTAGCCTGCGCGCGCGCCCGCTGGCAGCACCAGTAACACGCGGAACCGTTCACAGCGCGCCAAGGGCGGGCGCCAGGATCACACAGGCCAGCAGCGCCAGGGCCGCAGCGCTGCAGCGATAGCCGAGCGACGCCGGCACGACATGCCCGAGGCCGCAGCGCAGCGTCGCGCCGAGCACGATCCAGGCTCCTCCGATCGTCGCAGTCGAGAGTCCGAGCACGACCAAGAACGGCCATAGGCTCGCCGCATCGCCTTCCAGCGGCAGCAAGGTGAAAGCGAAGATGATGGCCTTTGGATTGAACAGCGTCGTGATGAAAACGCCGCGCAGGGTGACCGGCGCCGCATCGCTTGCGCTGCTGCTGCCGTGGCGCCAGAGCGCGGCAGCGAGGTGCAGCAGATAGAGCACGACCACGACACGAAGAGCATATCCGACCAGCGGCGCGGTCGCGACGAGCGGACCGAGCGTGATGCGCAGCGTCGCGATCGCGAGCAGATAGCCGGCAAGCTCGGCGAGCAGCAGATGAACGGAGGCGCGCACGCCACGACTCGCACCGGCAGTGGCGAGCAGCGTGTTCGTTGGGCCGGGCGTAACGAGCAGCGCTGCGCCCGCCGCACCGAAGGTCAGGATATCCATGACCCCATCAAGCACGCGCGCCATGCGCTGGCCTTGACGAGCGTCAACGTCCGGCGCCGCGGGCTGCGGTCCCGTTTTCCGGAACGGCTCGTATGTCGGCTTCATTGTGGACGGTCGTCGGCCGCGCCGCATGATAGGATCGTATGGCAGCATGCAGGGCGACTGATTGACTTGGCTCTCGTGCAAACTAAGGTTCGCGGCGCCGGAAGTGGAACAGCGCCTGATCATCGCACCGTTCGAACGCGTAGCATCGATGGTCGGCGCGCAAGGATCGGAAGACAGATGACGTTGGCGATGAGCTGGGACGAGTGGGCCCGGCATGATGGCATGGCGCTGGCGGCGCGCGTTCGCAGCGGCGAGCTGACGGCGGCGGAGCTGGCAAGGCAGGCCGCCGAGGCAATCGCAAAAGTCGATCCCGCGCTGTCCGGCGTGGTCGAAGTCTTCGCCGATGCCGTGGAAGATCCGGGCAAGGCAGGCGCCAATCTCGCAGGCCCCTTCGCCGGCCTGCCGTTCCTGATGAAGGATCTCGGGCCGACCATGGCCGGACGGCTGCAGGAGCAGGGCTCGCTGTTCATGCGCGGCAACCGACCCGCCGCCGACACGCACCTGACGGCGAAGATGCGCAAGGCCGGCCTCAATCTGATGGGCCGCACCACGACGCCGGAGTTCGGCGTCTGCAGCTCGGCCGAGAACCCGGCCGTCTACGTCACGCGCAACCCCTGGAATACCGACTATACCACCTGCGGCTCGTCGGCCGGGAGTGCGGCAATGGTCGCCGCCGGCGTGGTGCCGATCGCGCATGCGACCGACGGCGGCGGCTCGATCCGCATTCCCGCCGGCGTCAACGGCAATATCGGGCTGAAGGTCTCGCGCGGCGTGTTTTCGATCGCGCCGCATCTGTCGGATCTAAGCGGCCTAGTCTCGATCCAGGGCTGCCAGTCGCGCAGCGTGCGCGACACCGCGGCATTCGTCGATCATTGCCGCGGCGGCGCGCCCGGCGAGTTCATGCCGTATTGGACCACGCCGGAGCCCTATGTCGAGCTGATCAAGCGCGATCCCGGCAAGCTGAGGATTGCGCTGTCGCATCAATGGGGCGACTACCGCGCCACGCCGCATATTGCTTCAGAGCTGGAGCGTGTGGGCAAAGTCCTCGAAGGCCTCGGCCACCACGTCGGCTACGCGCTGCCCGACGTCGATTACCGCCAGGCGTTCGCGGCCCAGACCACCTGCTACATCTCGAACTTCGCGATCGTCATCAACAACCTGCTCGCATCACGCAAGCTCGAGCGGCCGCCAGCCGACCTGATCGAGCCGATCAACATCCGGATCTGGGAAGCGGGCAAGGGCACCAGCTTCGCCGAGCGTGCGGCGATGCAGGCGGTGTTCAATACGACGTCGCGCGCCTTCGGCGCGTTCTTCGAGGACTGGGACATCATCCTGACGCCGGTCACGGCACTGCCGACGCCGAAGATCGGCACCACCGAATACCTGACCATCAGCGACAATCCCGACGTGCTCGACTGGTTCGAGAATCTGTGGCGCAACTTCGCGTTCACGCCGCTCGCCAATCTCTGCGGCGTCCCGGCGATCTCGCTGCCGCTCGCCACCAATGAGCACGGCCTGCCGCTCGGCATCCAGGCGATCGGCAAGCAGGCCGATGACGGCCTGCTGCTGCAGCTCGCGGCCCAGATCGAGCGCGCGATCGGCGGTCAATGGAACGGCGGCGCGACGCCGGCCGTGCATGTGACCAGCAAGTGAGCGACCCACGCGCCTGATCCTGATGACATGATAGGCTGCGCCGGGCGTGGACAAGGCGCTCGCATTTCCGGCAATCTTGCATTTCCGACCATCAGGCGCCCGATGAACATCCTGCTGCTCAATCCCAACATCCGCACCGACATCACCGACCTGATGCTGCAGGTCGGCCGCGACGCCGCCGCGCCCGGCACGACCCTGATCCCCTGCACCGCGCCGCGCGGTGTGCCCTATATCGCAACCCGCGCGGAGGCGCAGATCGGCGGCGCCGTCGCGCTGGAGATGCTGGCGGAGCGCAACGGCAGCTTCGACGCCGCGATCATCGCCGCATTCGGCGATCCCGGCCTGTTCGCGGCCCGCGAGCTGTTCGACGTGCCGGTGATCGGGCTTGCCGAGGCGGCGATGCTGACCGCCTGCATGGCCGGACGCCGCTTCGCCATCGTCACCTTCGCGCAGGCGCTGGGTCCCTGGTACGAGGAGTGCGTGCGCATGCACGGCCTGATGGAGCGCTGCGCCGGCATCCGCATGCTCGACGGCAGCTTCAAGCAGATCTCCGACGTGCAGCACGAGAAGGAAGAGCTGCTGGTCGAGCTGGCGCTGCGCGCGGTGGAGGAGAACGAGGCCGACGTGCTGATCTTCGCCGGCGCACCGCTCTCCGGGCTCGCGGCCCGCGTCGCGCACCGCATTCCCGTGCCCGTGGTCGATCAGGTGATCGCCGCGGTGAAGCAGGCCGAGGCACTGCTGGCGTTGAAGATGCGCAAGGCCACCGCCGGCACCTTCCGCCGCCCGGCCGCGAAGCCGACGACGGGCCTGACGGAAGCGCTCGCGGCGCGGCTGGAGCATCGCGACGGGTAGTTGGGCCGTGTGAGTCGCAACGCTCTCTCCCCACGTCATTCCGGGACGCTGTCGGCGCGAGCCCGGAATGACGTGGGGAGAGAGCGAGCCAGATCTTGTTAGCTGCGAGCTCGGGCGAATCCCGTCATACTCCCATACCCCCACTTTCTCTTCTGTACACAAGCCGCCTTCGTTGCCTGAAAAGGCGGCACGCTTCTTGCTTTTTCAGATCAGTTGAGCAGGAAGCCCATGGCCAGCGTATCGGAAGCCAAGTCGCTCGTTCTGGATCGGATCACCCACCGCTTCGCCAGCGGCACGATGGCCGTATCCGATATCAATCTCGACGTGAAAGGCGGCGAGATCATCGCCCTGCTTGGGCCCTCGGGCTGCGGCAAGACCACCTTGCTGCGCATCATCGCCGGCTTCATCGGCCAGAGCGAGGGGCGCGTCATCATCGGCAACGACGTCGTCGATGCGCTGCCGCCCAACCGGCGCGCGGTCGGCATCGTGTTCCAGAACTACGCGCTGTTTCCGCATCTCTCGATCACCGAGAATGTCGGCTACGGCCTCGCCGCGCGCGGCGTCGACAAGGCCACGCGCAACAGGGAGGCGCAGCGGCTGCTCGACATGGTGCAGCTCGGCCCGTTCGGTGAGCGGCTGCCGCGGCAATTGTCGGGCGGCCAGCAACAGCGCGTGGCCCTGGCGCGCGCGCTCGCGATCAAACCGTCGATCCTGCTGCTCGACGAGCCGTTCGCCGCGCTCGACAAGAATTTGCGGTTGGACATGCAGATCGAGGTCAAGCGGCTGCAGCGCATGGCCGGGATCACAACTTTGATCGTGACCCACGACCAGGAGGAGGCGCTGTCGATGGCCGACCGCGTCGCCGTGCTGAGTCACGGCCATCTCGAGCAGTTCGGCACGCCCTCCGAGATCTACGATCAGCCACAGACGCTGTTCGTGAACAGCTTCGTCGGCACCGCGAACAAGATGAAGGGGACGGTGATCGCGACCGACGCTGATAGCGTCAAGGTCGGCCTCGAGGCCGGCGGCGAGATCATCGCGCGCGCCCCCACCCCGGTACGTGCCTCAGACAAGGTCACCGTGTGCCTGCGTCCCGAGCATCTCACCTTCGTCAGCGACGACACCGGCTTTGCCGGCGAGATCGGCATGGCGCTGCCGCTCGGCGCGACCGTGGTCCATGAGATCAAGGCCAGCGACGGCTCGAGCATCAAGATTTCGCAGGCCCGCACCGGCGACACGCCACTGCGCGATGCCGGCGCGCCGGTGCGGGTCGCACCGATCGCACCCGGCCTCGCCACCGTCTTCCCGCAATAGACCAACAGACACATCGGAGTGAAACATGATGCTTGATCGCCGCCGGCTCCTGACCAGCGCCTTGACGCTGGGAGCCATGCACGCCTTCCCGGGCCTGAGCCTCGCGCAGGCGCGGCCGCTGGTGTTCGCGACCTTCACCGGCAGTTGGGAGGAGGCGCACAAGGCGGTCCTCGTGCCGGCGTTCCGCAAGGCCAATGCCGATGCCGCCATCGTGCTCGACCCGATGCTGTCGGTCGATCAGATCGCCAAGGTCAATGCGGCCAAGGCCAATCCGCCGATCGACGTCATGCTGCACGATCCGGGTCCGGCGCTGGTCGCGATCGGCCAGGATCTCGTCGATCCGTTCCCGGCCGACAAGAGCGCGTACTTCAAGGACCTGATTCCGGAAGCGCAGGACGCGATGGGCCCGGCGCCGTTCTTCCAGGTCGTCGGCCTCACCTACAATCCAGAGACGGTGAAGACGCCGCCAACTTCCTGGGCCGACCTGTGGAAGCCCGAGTTCAAGGGCAAGGTCGGCATCACCAATCTGAACTCGACGCTCGGCACCGGCTGGCTGGTCGAGATCGCGCGCATGCGCGGCGGCTCCGAGGCCAATGTCGACGAGGGCTTCAAGGCGCTGGAGGAGCTGAAGCCGAACCTCGCCGCGGTCGCCGCCAATCCCGGCGCCCTGGCGACCCTGTTCCAGCAAGGCCAGATCGACATCTCGCCCGGCAATTTCAACGCCATCCAGATCCTGAAAGCGCGTGGCGTGCCGGTCGAGTTCGTGGCGCCCAAGGAAGGCGCCATCGCCTTCAAGACCACGATCCACATCGTCAAGAACTCGCCGAACAAGGAGCTCGCCTTCAAGCTGATCGAGGCGGCGCTGTCGCCGGAAGTGCAGACCACGCTGATGAACTCGCCCTATCTGATCGTGCCGACCAACACCAAGGTGGCCATGACCGGCGAGATCGCCAAGGTGCTGGCCAAGGACACCGCGGAGCTGAAGAAGAAGTTCGTGTTCCAGGACTGGAAGAAGATCAACGAGCAGCGCGCGTCCTGGATCGAGAAGTTCAACCGCGACATCAAGATCTGACGCGATGAAGAGCGCCACGACAGCACCTGGAGACGTGACCAGCTTCGGCCTGGGGCTTGCGCTGCCCCTGGGCCTGGTGTTCGCGATCTTCTTCGTGCTGCCGCTGGCGCAACTGCTCTATCTCTCGCTGCACAACGACACCGCGGCGACGGTGTGGGGGCTCGGCCAGTACATCAAGTTCCTGACCGACCCCTTCAGCCTCGCCGTGCTCGGCTCGACCTTGCTGCTCGGCGCCGAGGTGACGCTCGCCTGTCTCGTGCTCGGCTATCCCATCGCCTGGCTGTATCAGCGCTCGGGCAGCCGGGTGCAGACCCTGATCATCATGATCGTCCTGCTGCCGCTGCTCACCAGCGTCGTCGTCCGCACCTTCGCCTGGATCGTGATCCTCGGGCGGCAGGGCATCATCAACTCCGTGCTGCAATCGCTCGGCCTGATCGGCACGCCGCTGCGCATGATCTACACCCAGGGCGGACTGATCGCGGCGCTGGCGCAGGTGCAGATGCCGCTGATGGTGCTGCCACTGATCACCGCGATCGGCCGCATCGATCCCAATCTCTCCGACGCCTCGGCCTCACTCGGCGCCGGTAGCTGGCGCACCTTCGTCAAGGTGATGCTGCCGCTGTCGATGCCCGGCATCATCGCCGGCTGCACCCTGACTTATGCCGCCGCGATCACCGCCTTCATCACGCAGTCCCTGGTCGGCGGCGGGCAGATGCTGTTCATGCCGATGTATCTCTACCAGCAGGCCTCGACCCTGCAGAACTGGCCGTTCGCGGCGGCGATCTCGATCATCTTCCTGTTCGCGGTGCTCGCCATCGTTGCGCTGTTCTCGACACTCGGCCGCCGTGCTCGCGGCTATGGAGACGCCAGATGAGCGGCCGGCAGCGGAACTGGGAAGCGCTGAGCTTCCAGATCGTGATGACGGTCATCGCCGTGCTGGCGCTCATCCTGATCGTGTCGCCGTCGCTGGTCGTGGTGATCGTCTCGTTCACCTCGGGCTTCTCGCTGAAATTCCCGCCACCGGGCTATTCGACGCGATGGTATGTCGAATTGTGGAACGCTTGGCAGCTGCAGTTCGCAGCACGCAACAGCGTCGTCGTCGCACTGTGGTCGACGGGCCTGTCGATCGTGCTCGGCGTCGCCGCGGCACTGGCGATCTCGCGCTCGAAGACGCTCACGGCGAAGCTCCTGGACTCGTTGTTCATGTCGCCGCTGGTACTGCCGGCACTCGCCTTCGGCCTGGCGGCGCTGATGTTCTTCTCGCTGATCGGCCTGCCGGTGTCGCTGCTGACGCTGGTGATCGGCCACACCATCGTCTGCGTGCCCTATGTCGTGCGTAACACCGTTGCCGCGCTGGCGCAGCTCGAGCCGACCCTGCTCGAAAGCTCGGCGATCCTCGGCGCCAGCAGGCTCTATACTTTCCGCCGCATCGTGCTGCCGCTGATCCGCCCCGGCATCATCTCCGGTGCGTTCATCGCCTTCATGTCGTCGTTCGACAACGTGCCGGTGTCGCTGTTCCTGCGCGATGCCGCCACCGACATGCTGCCGATCCGGATGTGGCAGGACCTCGAAGGCAAGCTCGACGTCACCATCGCCGCGCTGTCGAGCGTGCTGATCATTGGCACTATCGCGCTGATGGCGGTCATGGAGCGCACCACCGGCCTGTCGAAGCGGCTGACGGGCTGAGGCTGAGTGCCCCTTCCTGAAATTGGGAGTTCGTGCCCGTCCAACTCCAAGCCGTCATGGCCGGGCTTGTCCCGGCCATCCACGTCGGCCGGCGATCGCTGAGGGACGTGGATGCCCGGGACAAGCCCGGGCATGACCAGCGACTGATTGACGGGCTCGACCGTCGGGGCAACTTATTCGTTGAGTTTACGATATAGCGTCAGACGCGCTTCCCTAAGCGCCACGGAAGATCGAATAGCCCCAGGGGGTGAATTTCAGCGGCAGGTGAAAGTGCTCCTCGACCTTGTCGATCGCGAAGCGAAACGGCACTGTGGTGAGGAATTTCGTCTGAGCGCCAACCCCGAAGAACTCGCCGACATGAAACAGCACCTCATACTCGCCGGCGATGACGCCGTCACCCTTGACGACCGGCGCCTGCAAGGTGCCGTCGGCGCCGAGCTGTCCCTCCGCGAGCAGCGTGCGATCCGGCGTCACGCGCCAGATCGCGACGCGCAGGCCACGCGCGGGGCGCCCGTTCGCCACGTCAACCGCATGAACCGAGATTCCACCGGCCATTTCGTGCTCCGCCATCAGGTTGTCGCGGCATGATAGCCGCGAAGCAAGCGTCAGCACCAGCGGCGCCGCTGTGGCCTGCGGTCGCTGCGATGACCGCGCTGCAGGCCCTGGTGTCGCTGGCGCTATTCGCGCCGGGCGTCGTCGCGCCGCGCGCCGGCCTCGGCATCGAGCAGCTGTCGCTGTTTTCCACCGCGGCCTTCACCATCAGCCTCGTCTCCTCGTTCTGGGGCGGCACGCTGGTCCAACGCGTCGGCTCGCTGCGCGTCGCAGCGCTGTGCGCGGTCGCCGTCTGCGCCGGCATGTCGCTGGCCCTGTTCGAGGGTGGATGGGCCCTGCTCGGCGCCGGGCTGATGCTGGGGCTCGCGGTCGGACCGGAGACACCGGCAAGCTCAGCGCTGCTCGGACGTCTCGTGCCGGCCGAGAAGCGCGCGATGGTGTTTTCGATCCGGCAGACCGGCAGCCAGATCGGCGCGGTGGTCGGCTCGCTGCTGCTGCCGCCGATCGCCGTGCTGCTGGCACCGAGCTCCGCCTATGCCGCCGTGATCGTCTGCGCCGCCATCGCCTTCGCCGGCTTCGAGCGTCTGCGGCCGGCCTATGCGATCACGCCGCCGGCCATGCCGCGGCTCGGCCTGTTCGATCGATTGCGACTGATCAGCGCCGACCGCCGCATGGCCGCGCTCGCGGTCGCCTCGATTCCGTTCAGTGGCATGCAGGTCATCCTCAACACCTGCTTCGTCAGCTTCGGCACGGCGGAGCTCGGGCTCAGCCATGTCGAGGCCGGCTGGGTGCTGGCCTCGGCGCAAGGCGCCGGTCTGATGGGACGGCTGGGCTGGGGCGTGGTCGCGACACGCCTGCGCTCGGCGCGGACCGTGCTGGTGATGGCAGGCGTCGGCATGGCGGTCTGCGCGCTGCTGCTCGGTCTCTGCGGGCCGCTGCTGAGCCGGTCGATCCTGGTCCTGCTCACGATCGTGTTCGGGCTGACGGCGAGCGGCTGGAACGGCGTGTTCATCGCCGAGATCGCCAATCTCGCCAAGCCCGGACGCGTCGCCGAGGCGACAGGTGCGGTGCTCACCGCCTCGTTTCTCGGCCTCGTCGCCGCGCCGCTGCTCGTCGCCTTGCTGACGCCCCGCGTGGGACTCGGCGGCAGCTTCGTCGCACTCGGATTGACGGCGGCCGCGGGCGCGGCCGTGCTGCTGATGGAGCGATCCCATGCGCGCAAGTGACATCGCACGCGCCGTCATGGCGCGGCAAAGCACCGCCAGAGAGATCGCCGAGCAGGCGCTGGCGCGCATCGCCGCGGCCCGTGACCTCAACGCCGTCGTCACGACAGATCCGGCGCGAACGCGCGCCGAGGCCGATGCCGTCGATGCGCGCGTGGCCGCCGGCGAAGCAATGCCGCTCGCCGGCGTGCCGATCGTGGTCAAGGACAATATCTGGGTCGGCGGCTGGCGCATCACGCAGGGCTCGCGGCTGTTCGCTGATTTCATCGCGCCCGAGGATGCGATCGCGATCGCGCGGCTGCGCCGCGCTGGCGCCGTGATCGTTGGCGTCGGCGCAACCTCCGAGTTCGCCTGCAAGGGCGTGACGACCTCGCAGCTGTTCGGACCGACTGTTCATCCGCAGGACCGGCAGCTCACGCCCGGCGGCTCGTCGGGCGGTCCCGCCGTTGCGGTGGCGGCTGGGCTCGTGCCGCTCGCGATCGGCACCGATGCCGGCGGCTCGAGCCGCCGGCCGCCGGCCCATGTCGGCGTGGTCGGCTTCAAGCCGTCGTTCGGTGCCATTCCCTACGGGCCGGGATTCCCCGAGCCATTCTGGCGCATCTCGGTGATTGCGCCAATTGCGGCCGATGTCGGCGATGCTAGGCTTGCGTTCGAGATCATGGCCGGCGCCGAGCCGCGCGATCCTGATACGTTCGATGTGGCCGCGGCGGATCATGCAACGCCGCTGCGCGTGGCGTTCTCGCCGCGGCTCGGGCTGGACGTCGCGGTCGATGGCGACATCAGCGCTGGCCTGCAGCGGGCGGTCGACCGCCTCCGCGCCGGCGGCATGCCGATTGTCGACAAGGATCCCGTCTGGCCGGCGGGCCTTGCCGAGGACGCGGTGATGCCGCTCCAGCATGCCGGGCTGGCCGCGCTCTACGGCGACGCCTTCCACAATGATCCGGCGCAATTCGATCCAGATATCGCCAAGCAGATCGAGCGCGGGCTCGGCCTGAGCGGCGCCGATGTCGCGCGTGCGCTCGAGGCAAGCGCGCAGATCGCGCGGGCCTTCGCAAGCTTCTTCACGCAGGCCGACGTGCTGCTGGCGCCGACCGTGCCCTGCGTCGCCTGGCCATTCACGCAGCTCGGCCCATCCAAGATCGGCGGCAAGCCGGTGAGCCCGCGCGCGCATGCGGTGTTCACGCCTTACGCCAATCACGCCGGCGTGCCGGCGATCTCGATCCCCTGCGGCACCAACGTTCACGGACTGCCATTCGGTCTGCAACTCATCGCGGCCCGCGGCCGCGACCGCCTGCTGCTCGATGTCGCTGCCGACGCAGAGCGGATCCTCGCTCAGTCCTGATCGAACTTCTTCGCCAGCCGGGCCCGGGTGATGTGACCGATCTGGTCGATGGCGTTGGCGATCTCGGTGTCCGGGTCGTTGCCGATGCGACGCTCCATCTCGGCGATGACCGAGGGGCGGTCGGCGTGCAGCGCCAGAGCGACGATCAGCGGCATGCCGAACTTGTCGCGATAGCGGCGGTTGATGTCGGCGACGCGCTCGAACTCGGAGCGCGACAGCGAGGTGAAGCCGAGCCGACCCTGCTCGCCGATCGAGTCGTTCGTCATCTCACCCGCCAGCGCCTCGCGGCCGGCGAGCTCCGGATGGGCGCGGATCAGCTTCAGCTTCTCGTCGCGGCTCATGGTGCGGACGACGTTCATGAGCGTCGTATGCAGCGCGTCGGCCGCGTCGTCAAAGGCGGTGAGGCCGGCGCGATAGGCGCGGTCGGCGATTTCAGGCGAATGCTCGAAGATGTCGCCATAGCGCTCGACGAACAGCACGCGTGACATCTGCGACGGCCGCCACGCGCCGGCCGGCGGATGCGTCCGGATCCAGTGCCGGGCGATGTCGAGCCGGGTCGCGACCCAGACCTTGTCATGACCCGTGATGTAGTCGAGGAAGCGCGCCAGCGCGGCCGCGCGCCCGGGACGGCCGACCAGGCGGCAATGCAGCCCGACCGACATCATGCGCGGGCTCTCCGCACCCTCTGCGTAGAGCGTATCGAAACTGTCCTTCAGATAGGCGAAGAACTGGTCGCCGGAATTGAAGCCCTGCGGGGTGGCGAAGCGCATGTCGTTGGCATCGAGCGTATAGGGCACGATCAGTTGCGGGCCGTGCGGCCCCGCGATCCAGTACGGCAATTCGTCGGCATAGGAATCGGCGCTGTAGACGAAGCCCTGCTCATTCAACACGATGTCGAGCGTGCGCTCCGACGTGCGGCCCTGGTAGAAGCCGAGCGGCCGCTCGCCCGTCAGCTCGGTATGGAGCCGGATCGCTTCCCCGATATCGGCGCGCTCGTCGGCCTCGGGGACATCGCGATAGTCGATCCATTTCAGGCCGTGGGAGGCGATCTCCCAGCCGGCTTCCTTCATCGCAGCCACGGCGTCCGGATTGCGTGCCATCGCGGTGGCGATTGCAAATACCGTGACCGGCAGCTTGCGCGCGGTGAACATCCGCCACAGCCGCCAGAAGCCGGCGCGCGAGCCGAACTCGTAGATCGACTCCATATTCATGTGGCGCTGGCCCGGCCAGGGCTGGGCGCCGACGATCTCGGACAGGAAGGCTTCGGAGGCGGCGTCACCGTGGAGGATGTTGTTCTCGCCGCCCTCCTCGTAGTTGATCACGAACTGCACGGCGACGCGGGCATCGCCCGGCCAGCGCGGATGCGGCGGCGTGCGGCCGTAGCCGACCATATCGCGGGGATAGACGTCAGCACTCATCCGGCTCAGCTCCCGCGATAGGTCTGGTAGCTCCAGGGCGTCGCGAGCAGCGGCACATGGTAGTGCGCGCCAGCATCGGCGACGGAAAAGCGGAGCGGGATCAGATCGAGAAACAGCGGATCGCCCGAGGCGAGGCCGTGGGTCCTGAAATAGGCGCCCATATGGAAGGTCAGCATGTAGGTGCCGGTGGCGAAGTCATCGTCCGCCAGCATCGGCTGGTCGGTGCGCCCGTCGGCATTGCTCCGGACCTGCTTGACGCGGCGCCAAGAGCCGTCCGGTTCGAGGACATCGAGATCGATCGCGACGCCGGCCGCGGGCTTGCCCCTGACCGTATCCAGAATATGCGTGCTCAGCCGCCCCATGCATCGTTACCTCTCTGCTGCCGGCTCGGAACACTATCAGCGCCCGGTTAAAGGTTCGAGGCGATTTGCGGTTCAGTTGCAGCCTACGGTCTGGTCACGTCGCGCTCCTTGCCGAAGCGCTCGACCAGGAAGTCGATGAACAGCCGCACCTTCACCGAGAGGTGCCGCGTCGGCGGATAGATCGCATAGAGCGCGAGCGGCGGCGCGGCGTAATCGGCGAGGATCGCGGTCAGCGCGCCGCTCTCGAGCGCGTCCGCCGCGATGAAGCGCGGGATCAGCGCAATGCCCTGTCCCTTGATGGCGACGTCGCGCAGCACCTCGGCATTGTTGACGCACAACGACCACGCCGGCTGGACCCAGTGGTCGCCGTCGCGGCCGGTGAGCTTCCACTGATTGCCGGTCAGCAGGAAACCGTAGGTGAGAGAGGTGTGGCGACGCAGCTCCTCCGGGCTGCCAGGCGTGCCGTGCCGCGCGAGATAGGCCGGCGCGGCGCAGATCACGCGCTCCACCGGCATGATCCGCCGCGCCACCAGGCTCGACGATTCCAGCTCGGCGATCCGCAACGTCACGTCGAAGCCGTCCTGCACGGGATCCAGCAGATCGTCGCTCAGCACGATCTGCAACTGCAGCTCGGGATAGCGGGCCATGAAATCGGCGACGACGGGACCGAGCCGCATGGTGCCGAACGACATCGGCGCGTTGACGCGCAAGAGCCCGCGCGGCGCGGCCTGCGACTGACTGACGGCCTGATCGGCGGCGTCGAGCTCCGCGAGGATCGAGACCGCGCGCTCGAAATAGAGCTGGCCGGTCTCGGTCGGGCTGGCATGGCGCGTGGTGCGGACGATCAACTGGACGCCGAGGCTCGCCTCCAGCTCGCCGATATATTTCGAGATCGCCGAGCGCGACAGCCGCAGCTGCCGGCCGGCCTCGGCGAAGCTGCCGCTCTCGACCACCTTCACGAAGGCCCGCAGGCTGCTCAGCTTGTCCATAGGGCCGCCATTGTCGCCAAATCGTAGACAGAGACGTCACAAGAGCACGGATTGTCTCCAAATCAAAGCGAGCCAATATTGCGCCCAGGAATTCAACGGCCCTTTCGGGGGTCCATCGACAGGAGACCCATATGCCCGGACTGCACCACGTGACTGCGATTGCCGGCGATCCGATCCGCAATTTCGGCTTCTACACCCGCGACCTCGGCCTGCGCTTCGTCAAGAAGACAGTCAATTTCGACGATCCCGGCACCTATCATTTCTACTACGGCGATGAGACCGGCCGCCCCGGCACCATCCTGACCTTCTTCCCCTGGGCCGGCGTGCGGCCGGGCCGCCGCGGCGTCGGCGAGACCCACCAGACCGCGTTCCGGGTGCCGCAGCGCTCCCTTAGCTACTGGACGCAGCGCCTCACCGAGAGGGGCATCGCCTATGAGGCGCTGGAGAAGCGCTTTGGTGAATCCGTGCTGCCGTTCACCGATCCGGACGGCATGGCGCTGGCGCTGGTCGGCGTCCCCGGCGCGGAGAACGAGCCCGGCTACAGCAACGGCGACATCCCGGCGGAGCACGCGATCCGCGGCTTCCACGGCGTGACCCTGCTGCTCGACTCCGCGGAGAGGACTGCCGCCGTGCTGACCGACGTGTTCGGCTTCGAAGAGACGGGCCGCGAAGGCTCGGTGATCCGCTTCAAGGCGCCCGGCGACGCCGAGGGCAGCGTGGTCGACATCTACGAGGCCAGGGGCTTTCTGCGTGGCGCGCAGGGCGCCGGGTCGGTGCATCACATCGCCTTCCGCGCCGCCGATGACGCCGCACAGGGCGTGATGGCACAGCGGCTGGTCGATCGTCACGGCCTGCATCCGACCGAGCAGAAGGACCGCAACTACTTCCGCTCGATCTACTTCCGCGAGCCGGGCGGCGTGCTGTTCGAGATCGCAACCGATATCCCGGGCTTCGCGGTCGACGAGCCGGTCGCCGAGCTCGGACGAAACCTCAAGCTGCCCGCTTTCCTCGAATCGCACCGCAAGCAGATCGAAGGCGTGCTGCCCAATCTCGAGGAGGCCGCATCGTGACCGAGGCATTGTCCTTCACCCACCGCTTCCAGCCCGGACACACGCTGGGAGCAGCCCCGCTGCTGCTCCTGCACGGCACCGGCGGCGACGAGAACGATCTGCTGCCGCTCGGCGCTACGCTGTCGCCCGGCGCCGCCCTGCTGTCGCCACGCGGCCAAGTGCTCGAGCATGGCATGCCGCGCTTCTTCCGCCGGCTTGCCGAGGGCGTGTTCGACGAGGACGACGTCCGCCGGCGCGCTCTGGAGCTCGGCGCCTTCATCGACGCGGCGCGGCAGCACTACGGGATCGGAGCGCCGCTCGCGGTCGGCTACTCCAACGGCGCCAACATCGCCGCCGCGCTGCTGCTACTGCAGCCGGAAGCGCTGACCGGTGCAGTGCTGTTCCGCGCCATGGTGCCGCTGGCGCATCCTCCGGCCGCCAGGCTCGCGCGCCGGCCGGTGCTGATGCTGTCCGGGCTCGCTGATCCGATCGTGCCCGCCAGCAATTCGGCGAAGCTGTGCACGCAGCTCACCGAGGCCGGCGCCGACGTGACCCACACGACGCTTCCGGCGGGGCACCAGTTGTCGCAGGCGGATGTGACGCTAGCGCGCGACTGGCTCGCCGGACTGCCGCAGGCGATCGCCGCCTGAAGACGCTTGCGGCTGTCGCGGCTCCTGGCCAAGAATGTGGTCTCATCGGCACCAGCATCGGGCCGCCCCTCCGGCGGCTCCGATGCTGGCGGATAGATGGGAAGGATTGTGCATGGCCGTCGACAAGCTGTTCATCAATGCGCGGCTCGACCGCGGTGCGCGCCATACGATCGCGGTCGACGGCGGCCGCATCAGCGGGCTTCTCGCTGAGACCGAGCGCCCTGGGGCGCGCGAGGTGATCGATCTCGGCGGCGCGCTGGTCGTGCCCGGCTTCGTCGAGGGCCACATCCATCTCGACACCAGCTTCTACGGCGATGCCTGGAAGCCGCACAAGCCCTGCACCAACGGCTTCGACGTGCATGAGCGCGTCACGTTCCAGGCGCAGAACATGGCCGCGGCTGCACCAATGGACGTGCGCGCCCGCAACCAGCTCGATCTCTGTATCGGCCACGGCACGACACGGATGCGCAGCCACGTGATGGTGGACGGCTCCGTCGGCCTCACATCGCTGGAAACGATCCTGCGCGTCCGCGACGAGTATCGCGAGCTGATCGAGATCCAGCTCGTCGCCTTTCCGCAGAGCGGCATCCTCAAGAGCCCGGGCACACCCGAGCTGCTCGACGAGGCCATCAGGCTCGGCGCCAACCTCGTCGGCGGGCTCGATCCCGCCAGCTTCGACCGCGACGTCGAAAGGCATCTCGACGTCGTGTTCGGCACAGCCCACAAGCACGGCGTCGATGTCGATATCCATCTGCACGATCCGGGCATGCTCGGCCTGTTCGAGCTGGAGCAGATCGCGGCGCGCACGCGCGCTCTCGGCATGCAGGGCCACGTCGCGGTCAGCCACGCCTATGCGCTCGGCGACCTGCCTGCTGACGCGCTGAAGAAGATTGCCGACGTCCTGGCGGCGTCTGGCGTTGCCATCATGACCAACGCGCCGGGCGCGCGGCCCTTCCCGCCGGTGGCGCTGCTGCGTGCGGCGGGGGTCACCGTGTTCAGCGGCAACGACAACATCCGCGACTCCTGGTGGCCCTATGGCGACGGCGATCTGTTGAACCGCGCCATGATGGTCGGCTATCGTTCCGGCTTCTATGTCGATGACGAGTTGCGGATGGCCTTTGACCTCGTCACCGAGGCCGGCGCCAAGGCCTTGAGGCTTGCGGACTACGGCCTGCGCGTCGGCGCGCGGGCCGACTTTGTCACCCTCGATGCCGAGCACGTGCCGGAGGCCGTCGTCGCCGTGCCAAAGGGCCGCTCAGTCTACAAGGACGGCCGCCTCATCGCGCGCGACGGCCATGTGATCAGGCAGCCGACCTAGGCCCGCGTCATTGTGCCGGCTCGACCGGCGCCTGTGAGCGCGGCGGCTCGGCGCGCGACACCGTCGCGGCCTCGATCCAACGGGTCACGGCCGGCAACTGTCCGCCGGACTCGCGATAGGCCTGCAGCTGATAGTCGGCCGAGCTGCCGAACTGCATGATGATGCGGCAGTGCTCGACCTCGGCGAGACATCCCATAGCCTCCGCATGCGGTGCGACATCCGCGATCATGCGGTTGAGGATCTCCTGGCCCGTCACGGGACCGTCCTCGGTCACGAACAGACAGTCGGTGCCATAGCGCTGCGCCCGCCACTTGTTCTCGACCGCGATCGCGCGCTCGACATTGCCGACGGTCTCCGCAAGATCGGGATTGAGATAGAGGTAGCGTGCCAAAGCGCGATAGAGCGAGGCAATCGCCACGGCGTCATCCACCGACGTGCAGACGTCGGGCGCACGCAACTCCAAGGTCGGATGCCGCAGCGACGGCCGCATCGCCCACCAGACATGACTCTCGTCCGGCATCACGCCGGACTTCGTCAGCGCCGCGACATAGCGATCATATTGCTGCTTCGAGGTGAAAAGCTCGGGCAGGCCGCTGCGCGGCAGCTCGTCATAGGCGGCGAGCCGATAGCCCTTCAGGCCGGTCTCGCGGGAATTCCAGAACGGCGAGGACGCAGATAGCGCGACGAACACCGGGATATGCGGGATCATCGCCCGCATGACCGCGAACCGCCGCTCGGGGTCCGGCAGTTGGACGTGCACGTGCATGCCGCACAGCATGTTGCGCTGGCCGACGATGCGGAGGTCCTCCATCATCTCCGCGTAGCGCGGCTTGGGGCTCGGTTGCGAGCTGCGCCACCTCGCGGTCGGATGCGTGGAGCAGGCCAGGATCGTCAGGCCATACTGACTCGCCACGCTGGCAACCTCGCGCCGCAGGAATTTCATCTCCTCGCGCGCGTCGCCGACATCGACATGCACGTTGGTGGCGACCTCGAGCTGCGCCTGCAGCATCTCGCGCATGGCCTGTCCGCCGGTCGACCAGTTGGCGGCCTCGAACAGATCGTCCGGCGTCTGGATCGCGACATCGTGCGTCTGCGCGTCGACGAGAAAGTACTCCTCCTCGATGCCGAACGAATATTCCGTGACTTCCTCGCTGCCGGTGGCCGAGCGGATCACCAGACGACGCTCGTCATCGCTCAGGCCGAGCCGCAGCTTCTCCAAGATGCGTGGATCCAATCCCATGTGATCAATCCTGTCAGACGTCAAATGCCGTGCGTCTGCAGCCATGCCTCGAGCAGGGCCGCCTGCCACAGCCGCGAATGTCCCTTGGGGCTCATCTCGGCTTCGGGGTTTTGCAACATGTGGTCGATAAAGTCGCGCTGGTAGAGGCCGCGTGCGCGCGCCTTCTCGTCGTTGAGAACGTCGCGGACATAGTCGAGGAACGGGCCGCGCAGATAGCGCAGCGACGGCACCGGAAAGTATCCCTTGGGACGGTCGATCACCTCCGCCGGCACGCAGCGGCGTGCCGCCTCCTTGAGAATGTGCTTGCCGCCGTTCTTCACCTTCAGCTCGGCGGGCATGCGCGCGGCGAGCTCCACCACGTCGTGATCGAGGAACGGCACGCGGGCCTCCAGCCCGAACGCCATCGTCATGTTGTCGACCCGCTTCACGGGATCGTCGACCAGCATGATCTCGGCATCGATCTGCAGCACCTTGTCCGCCGCCGAGGCGCCGGCATGATCTCCGAAGAAGCGCTCCACGAATGCCAGGCTCACGTCGTCGCCGAGCAACTCCGGCGCCAGCAGCCGCTGCAGATCCGAATGCGTCCAGTCGAAATATGCATTCTGATATTGCTGAACGGGATCGTTGGCCGAGAGGAAGCCTGGATACCAGCTGTAGCCACCGAACACCTCGTCGGCGCCCTGCCCGCTCTGCACCACCTTGACGCGCTTGGCGACCTCCGACGACAAGAGATGGAACGCGACCGCGTCGTGGCTGACCATCGGCTCAGACATGGCGGCGATGGCATGGGGCAAGGCGTCGAGCGCGCGGTTGCCGCCGATCCTGATCTGCTCGTGGTTGGTGCCGAACGTCCGTGCGATGATGTCGGAGTAGCGGAATTCATCGCCGGTGTGCTTGCCCACCGCGTCGAAGCCGATCGAGAAGGTGCGGATGTCCTCGTGTCCCAGCTTGGACAGCAGCGCGACCAGCAGCGACGAATCCAGCCCGCCCGACAACAGCACACCGACGGGCACGTCAGCGACACGGCGACGGTCCACCGCCGATGTCATCGCGTCCAGCAATGCATCCGACCATTCTTCCTGACTCATGGCGCGATCGGATGGACGCGGCGCGCCGACGCTGAACTGCCAGTAGCGTTCGCGGCGCTGCGCTCCATCGGGCTCGATCGTCAGCAACGTCGCCGGCTCGAGCTTCTTCACGCCATTGAGGATCGTACGCGGCGCCGGAACGGCGGCGTGAAAGCTGAAGAAATGATGCAGCGCCGTTCGGTCGATCGAGGTGTCGACATCACCACCGGCGAGCAGCGCCGGCAGGGACGAGGCAAAGCGGAGGAAGCCCGGCCCCTCGGTGTAGTACAGCGGCTTGATGCCGAGACGGTCGCGCGCGATCACGACGCGCCCGCTGTCGCGCTCCCACAGCGCGAAGGCGAACATGCCCTTGAAGCGCTGAACACAGGTCTTGCCCCAGGCATGATAGGCCTTGAGGATCACCTCGGTATCGCCGTCGGAGAAGAAGCGATAGCCCTTCGCCTGCAGCTCGGCGCGCAGCTCGCGGAAATTATAGATGCACCCATTGAACACGATGCCGAGGCCGAGCGCGGCATCGATCATCGGCTGCTGCGCGGCGGCTGATAGATCGAGAATGCTGAGACGACGGTGGCCGAGCGCGATTCCGCCCTGCACGTAGAGGCCGGCGGCGTCGGGACCGCGCGCCTGCATCGCATCGTTGACTCGGCCGAGCGCCGCGAGCGCGGGCTGTCCGGAAGTCCTGACTTCACCACAAATGCCGCACATCGCGGATCATCCAGTTTCTGTTGTGTTATGTGCCGCCGACAACCCTCTGTGATCGTTTGCGTTCCGCGACGAAACCGGCAGAGTCCGAGGCAAATAGCGGAACGATTTCGGCGGGTCTGGACGCGCGCGCGACCAGCACGTGATCGGGCGGAACCTCGATCCAGTCCGGCTCCTTGTCAAAAGGCTCGGAGACGGCGATCACTTGATCGCCATCTTCCCGGTAGTAGAGCGAGTTGGCGCGATCATTCTCAGCGAAGCGAAACGCGTAGAGATCGTGGCCGTTCGACAGGGCGGACGTGAAGCGCAGATGCTCACGCAGGCCGTCCTCGTTGACCAGCTGGCGGAGCGCGCGTAGCACGTTCGATGTCGCACCGATCGGGTCCTGATCGATGCCGGCGCCGACGATGGCGAGGAACACGGCTTCGGAATCGGTGGTGCCGAGCCGCGAAGGATACAGCGCGTCCGGAATCATAGCCTCGATCTTGCGGCGCAGCCTGTTCCAGCACCCGACGAAGCCGTTGTGCATGAACAGCCAGCGGCCGCAGGCAAACGGATGGCAGTTCTGACGGGTCACGGCCGTGCCGGTCGCGGCGCGCACATGCGCGAAGAACAGATGTGAATGCAGGTGCCGGCACAGATAGCGGAGATTCTCATCGGACCACGCCGGACGTGTCTCGCGATACAGGCCGGGCTCGGGATGATCGCCGTACCAACCGAGACCGAAACCATCGCCATTTGTGCCTGCGGTGGATTCCAGCGCGCGGATGCTCTGCGTCACCAGCGAGTGTTCCGGCTCGGTCACATAGTGCTCGAAGGCGGTCGTCTCACCGCGGTACGCGATCCAGCGGCACATCCTTGCCCTCCGGTTCAATCAATGAGCGCGCGGCACGCCTGCGCGTGTCACGTTCTTTCGGAGCAGGCGGAAACGCGTCAAAGCACCCCTGGTTCCCGCGCACTCAGTCACGCACGGGACGTCAGCCTGTGGGACTGGGATTGGCGTCGCCCGGCTCCGGCAACATGCCAGTGCCGGGAGTCTTGTCCTTGTCGGTCAGGTCGGGCCGCGCATGTGGGCCAGCCGAAGGCATGCTTTCCGGGCCTGGCCGCTTCGCCGCCGGAGCATCCGCGTCGCGCAGCTCCCTGCGATCTCGCGATTTGCGATCTGGGTGCTCGTGATCTTCCTCACTCATCGATTGTCCTCTCGCGCAGATCAACGAGTCAGCGCGCGAAGGCAACCTTCGTCAGCTCTTGCCGTTCCCGTCCGCACGTCCGAGATCGCCTCTCCGGGCTCCGCTTTCGCGTCGTTGCGACAGGTGCTCGATCATTGCGAGTTGTGCGTAGAGCTCAGGTCCTCGCCAATCGTCATGGCGACACCGTCATGGCGACACCGACCGTCTCGCCGCACGTTCCTCGCAGATGAAGCGACATCGCCGCACTCGTGCTCACGCCTCGCCGCGCTCGCGCACCAACCGGAGCCACGCCGCCGCGGCCGGCGACAGATAGGCGCCACGACGCCAGGCCATCGCCAACGTCCATTCGGTGCCGGGCTCGTCGAGCAGGACGAGACTGATCGGCACCTGCGTGCGCTGGGTCGCGATCATGCGCGGCAGGAAGGCGACCCCGAGACCGGCGCCGGCGAGCTCGGCAATGAAATCGATCTGCGTGCTGCGTGCAGCCACCACCGGCTCGAAGCCATTGCGGCGGCAGGCCTCGCGGAGAATACGATTGAGCGCGAAGCCGGCTTCGAACAGCACGAACGGCGTGTCGCGCAGCTCGGCGAGCGTGATCGTTTTGCGGCGGGCCAGCGAATGATTGACAGAGACGAGCGCCATCAGCGGCTCGCGGCGCACGATCTGCGCGGCAAACTCATCGGCGATGGGCGGCAGCAGGCCGGCAAAATCGATATCGCCTGCAGCCAGCAATTCGCTGAGCCGGTCGCTGCCGTGCTCCACCAGCCGGATCTCGATCTCCGGATAAAGCTGGCGGTAGAGCGCGAACAACGGCGCGAACAGCGTGCTCGACCCGATCGGCGGCAGGCCGAGGCGCAGCACGCCGCGCTTCAGGCCGCGCAGTTCGGCGAGCTCTGCCTGCAGGTCGTCACGCTCCGCCAGCAGCCGGATCGCGCGGCGATAGACGATCTCGCCGGCCGCGGTCATGCGGCTCTTGTGGCCGAGCCGGTCCAGAAGGGGTAGGCCGAGCTCGTCCTCGAGCTGCTTGACGGCCTTGCTGACGGTCGACTGGGTCGCAAACACCACCTTGGCAGCCTGCGAGAAGCCGCCTTGGCGGACGACCTCGACGAAGGTCCTGAGGGTTCGAAGTTCCATAATCAGGCTCAGTATTCGATTTTCGACTTGATATCATTCATTCAATTCGCTTTCTACATGTTGCGATGCGGCATACCTTGATCGCGCAATCACTTACGGACGCCGCCACATGGTGCATCGCAGCATTTCCATTGGGGTTCATCGCCTGCTCCGCCGCAACCGGCTGGTGCAGATCGGTCTGCTCGGCCTGTTCTGGGCTGCCGGCGAGGCGCTGGCCCGGGCGACCGGCCTGCCGCTGCCAGGCGGCATCATCGGAATGGCGCTGGCGCTCACTCTGGTCCTGGCAGGCGGATTGAAGGTCGCCAGCATCAAGCGCGGCGCAAATTGGATGCTGGCCGAGATGCTGTTGTTCTTCGTGCCGGCGGTGCTGGCGCTGCTCGACCATCGCGAGCTGTTCAGCCTGCTCGGCCTGAAGATCTTCGCCTTGATCGTCGTCAGCACCACCGCCGTGATGTGCGTGACTGCGCTCACCGTCGACCTCTGCTACCGTTGGACCGAGCGTCATGACCCTCGCCGCGCTGTGGCGTGAGCCGCTGATCCAGGCGGCGGTCTGGTCGCTCGCGACGATCCTGCTCTATCTGCTGGCGAAGCGCGTGCACCGACGCTGGCCGCGCTGGTGGCTGATGCCGCTCGCGGTGGCGCCCGCGCTGCTGATGATCGCGGCGCTCGCGCTCAACGTCTCCTATCGCGACTACATCCGCGGCACGCATTGGCTGGTGGCGCTGCTCGGCCCGGCCACCGTCGCCTTCGCCGTGCCGATCTATGAGCAACGCGCGCTGATCCGCCGCCGCTGGCCGCTGCTGTTGGCCGGCATGGTCGCGGGCAGCCTCACCGCCGTGGCGACCAGTTGGGCACTGGCCTATGTCCTCGGCATCGATGGCGAGCTGCGTCTGAGCCTGTTGCCGCGCTCGATGAGCACGCCGTTCGCGATGGAAGTCTCAGGCGAGATCGGCGGCATCCCCGATCTCACCGCCGTGTTCGTCGTGCTCACCGGCATCATCGGCGCCGCCGTCGGCGACGTCGTGCTGGCGCGGCTGCCGCTGCGCTCGACGCTCGCCAGAGGCGCGCTGTTCGGCGTCGGCGCGCATGGTGCGGGCACCGCGCGCGCCCACCAGATCGGGCGCGAGGAAGGCGCGATCGCCGGCCTCGTGATGGTGCTGGTCGGGCTGATGAACGTGGCGCTGGCGCCGCTCATCATTCAGTTCATGCGGTAGCGTTCTCAGCGTCACGCGAGCGAGGCGATCCAGTTGCTGATCTCGGCCTGCCGGACCCCGTCATTCGCGACGTCCTGGTCGAGCCCGAGCCGCCACAGAATGTCGCGCCGGGCGCGGTCGTGATGCAGGGTGGCGAGATCGGCTGCGTAGCGCTCGAGCTCCGCCGGATCGACGAAGAAGCCCTCCTCGACCAGCGGCTGGCCGATGCGGCGAATCACCCAGGCAACGTCCTGCAGGCTGAATTCCGGATGATATTGGACGCCCCAGAACCGGCCGTGGCCGCTGCGGATCTCCGCGGCCTGCACCTCGCTCATGGCATTGTGCGCGGTGACCGTCGCATCCGGCGGCAGCCGGGTGACGATGTCGCTGTGGATCGCCGGTGCATCGAACACGGCGCCCCGCGCCGCATGCATCGGGTGATCGCGGCCCGCATCCGTCAGCGCGATCTTGCGCGCAAAGCCGACCTCGCGGCCGGCCGGATTGCGCGACACCTCGCCGCCGGCCGCCACGGTTGCGAGCTGGAGTCCCCAGCATGAGCCGAACATCGGCACGCCCCGCGCGAAGATCGTCCGCACCAGCTCGATCTGGCGCAGCGCTTCCGGCTCGCCCTGATAGATGTTGAGCGCTGATCCCGTGATGACGATGCCCTGATAGGCCTCGATCGGCTGCGGCAGGCGCGCATCGGCATCAGCGGGCGTGGCGATGTCGATCGCCGCGTCCGGCGCCAGCGCGCGCAGCACGGCCGCGTAGCTCTCCGACGGCGTGGCGCCGGCGACCTCGGCCCAGCGGCGCCGGCCGTCCAGCGAGTTGCCTTCGAGCACGAGCAGTCTCAGCACTCGTCAATCCTCCGCCCGCCCGATCAGGGCTCCAGCACGCCGCGCAGGAATCGAGCGCTCCGCTCGCGCACCTCCGGCCGGTTCAGGATCGTGTGCACGTCGGCATCGATCACCATCACCTCCGCCTTCGCATCGTCCTTGAGCGCGGCGGCGCAGGATCCGGTGACGGGGCGGTCCTTGTTCCAGGGATTGGCAGCCGAGAAATACGGATCGCGCGCCGAGATCGCGTTCAGCACCGGCTCCTTTGGGCCGATGCCGAGCCTGGGCGCGGTGACGAAGTAGTTGTCCTCGCACGACCACGAATAGATCAGCCGCGCCGCCACATCCTTGCCGGCGTAGCGGCCGACCGCCACCGCGCCCTCGCTGGTGCCTGCCAGCACGATCCGCAGCCGGTCCACCCAGCTCCAATCGCGCGACGCCTTCAGCGCGTTCTCCAGTTCGGCCAGCCGCAAGGCGTGGACGCGCTCATAGATCGCGACGTCGACCGGCGAGGCGTAGGTCAGCCGGTCGGGAATCGCGAGGCTGTCGGGCGCCACCGACGCCACGCCGAGCTCATCGGCGAGCCAGGCCTGGAACTCCTTCACCGCCGGCGCGACGCCGCTCGACCCGTGCATCACGATCACGAGCGGCGCGATCCCGATTACGTCGGGCGCGTCCTCCGCATGCCCCTCCCAGCGCCGTCCGCCGACGAGCGCCGCCGGCAACACCACATGGGCCAGGCTCCAGGTCAGCGCGAGATTCGCCGACGACGGCTCCAGCACCGTGCCCCTGGTCTCGCCGGGCGTGTCGGCCGCGAGGCAAGCGGTCACGAGCAGCAGGGCGGCAGCCACCGACAGGACACGCGCCACGAACATGATCGATCCGTCCTCCTGCGAGGCGAGCACAGCGAGCCTGGCGCGCACCGTCCGTTTCAATCACGGCATCGGGCTGCGGACAAGCAAGGTGCGACGGACAGAGCATGCAGGGCACGCATGCGGTGACGCGATCAGCGCGCGCGCAGCCGCCGGCGCTGGGCGCGTGGCGTGTCCATCGACCGGACGTGATGGCGGGGCGTGGCCGCAGCGCAGAAGATCGCATTGGGCGCGGCGGCCGGCACGGCGGCGGCCTCGCGCGCTCCTCCGCAGCCGCCGACGACGCGAAGCCGCGGCACAACCGGCGACATGTCCCGCAAGCTCTCCTGCCGTACGCTCCCATCGCTCGGGATCTCCACGGGAGAGAGAGCCAGCAGCGTCGCCCGCAAGCCGCGAAGGATGGCGGCCATTGCGCGCAACGGCCGCGCCCAGCGAAACCGCCGGGCCGACCGCTTGGCGCGGCCCTCGGCGCGCTTGGCTCGCCCGGCTCCGCTGCCGCGCCGGCCGCGCTGACTGGACGCGGATCCCTCTTCATCGACCTGCAGCATCGGCCGGAACGACAGTTCCGAGGGACCAGCCGCGATCAACAACTTGCGCATGCGTCTCACCTTGATCTCGTGACGGCCAACCCGACGGCCGCGTTCGTCGAGACCATCGCGCAAGGACGGTGACCGCAAGCTGTTGCCCGATGTCAGCGACATGTCAGCTCCGCCGCCGGCGGTATCGTCGCCGGAAGCGGGTCATGGCTCACATTCTCTCTCCCAGCCGCGCCATCACCAGATCGAGCACGTCGGCCTCGTCGAACGCCGCCGCAGTGAGCGCCGCGCCCGCCGCGATCAGTTCGTCGTGACCGAGGTTGGTGCGCATGCCGACGGTGGCGATGCCGGCCGCCGTCGCCGCCGCGATGCCGGCGCGGGAATCCTCGAAGGCGACCGACCTTTCCGGCACGGCATCGATCGCACGCAGGCCTTCCAGATAGGGCAGCGGGTGCGGCTTGCCGTGCGGCAACTCGTCGCCGATGATCACGGCGCGAAACCGGTCCATCAGCCCGAGCCCGTGCAGGATCAGCTCGGCATTGGCCCGCGGCGCGTTGGTCACGGCCACCATCGGGATCGCCGCCGCCGCGGCCCGATCGAGCAGCGCCGTCAGGCCCGGCAGCGGCTGCACCGCGCCGGCGGCGAGGCTGCGAAACACCTCCTCCTTCTGCGCCATGACCGCCGCGCGCCGTTCGGGCGCCTCATCCGGCAGAAATTGGGCGGAGATCGACAAATTGGATCGGCCGAGCAGTTCGCGTGCCGCCCGCGCGCGGTCGAACACGTGGCCATACGGCCCAAACACCGCGTTGAAGGCCTGCAGATGCAGCGCATCGGTGTCGGCGAGCGTGCCGTCGATGTCGAACAGCAAAGCCCGCCCCTTATTGATAACGCCTCGCATCAGCAAATTGACCTCAACTCATCCGGATGTTGACGCGATCTGATCCAACTCTCGACCATTCCGCCTGTCGTTATTCCCCAAACGGCGTGAAACCGCGACGGGGGAAATTGCGATGATCGGCCAGTTGAGCGCATTGCCTGTTTTGACTTCGTCGAGGCTCGGAGCGGTCGCCGCGCTGGTCTCCGTCATCTGCATTGCCGCGCCCGGCGCCGCGCAGGCCGGATCCGCCAACGGCGACTTGGTCAACGGCCAGTACTGCAACGATCTCTGCAAGGCCTATATGGCCTGGTCCAACCGCATGCTGGCCGTCACCCAGCCGGCGTCCTATTCGCGGCCTCAAGTGCGGGTCGCGGTGCCGCAGAGCATGACGCCCAAGAAAATGGACAAGGCCGAGAAGCCGGACCGGATGGCGCAGCACGGACCGAAGCCGCATCGGCCGGCCAACCTGAACTCCTTCGCCCAGCTGCCCTCCGGCAGCCAGGCCGCGCAGTCTTCGATGGAGCCGCCGCCGAGCGACCTCGCCGCGTCCGACGCGCCGGCGACAGGTCGGCTGTTCGCCGCCGACCCGCTGCCCCACTCCGCCATCGCCGACATGCGCCGCGCGACCGACGCCGCCGGCCTGCGGCTGGTGTCGATGACCGAGCCCGTCACGGTCGGCGAGGCCGGCGGCAGCCCGCGCTCGAAGATGCCCTCGATCTGGATCATGCTCGCCGCAGCCGCGCTGCTGGCCTATTTCGGCCACGGCTGGCTCAAGCGCCGCAACGGCGCGTCGCATCACCTCAACTGAGACGGCAGGAACTGCGACGTCAGATCGCCCGCGCAACGCCGCGGGAACCATTCCGGACAAATTGACCACCTGCCCTCGTCTGCGACCGGGGCTTCGGTTGAACTCGCAGCGCCGCGGCTCTATGCGTGGGCGATGAACATCGCCCTCACCGCCCCACCGCTGAGTTCCTGGCCGCGCCATCGCGCGGACCTGAAGCCTGCGCCGTTCCTGCCGATGAGCCGCAAGGAGATGGACGCGCTCGGCTGGGACGCGTGCGACATCGTGCTGGTGACCGGCGACGCCTATGTCGACCATCCCTCGTTCGGCATGGCGATCATCGGCCGGCTGCTCGAGGCCCAGGGCTTTCGCGTCGGCATCATCTCGCAGCCCGACTGGCACTCCGCCGAGCCGTTCAAGGCGCTCGGTAGGCCGCGCGTGTTCTTCGGCGTCACCGGCGGCAACATGGACTCCATGGTCAACCGCTACACCGCCGACCGCCGCATCCGCAGCGACGACGCCTATACGCCCAATGGCGAAGGCGGCAGGCGGCCGGACCGCTGCACGCTGGTCTATGCGCAGCGCTGCCGCGAGGCGTTCAAGGACGTGCCGGTCGTGCTCGGCGGCATCGAGGCGTCGCTGCGCCGCATCGCGCATTACGACTACTGGTCCGACAAGGTTCGCCGCTCGGTGCTGGCCGACGCAAAGGCCGACATCCTGATCTACGGCAATGCCGAACGCGCCGTGATCGAGGTCGCGCACCGGATCGCCGGCGGCGAAGCGCCGAAGGACATCCAGTCGGTGCGCGGCACCGCGCTGTTCCGGAAAGTGCCCGAGGGCTTTGTCGAGCTGTATGCCGACGATCTCGACTCCGCCGACGAAGGCGCTGCGCGCGAGAAGGGCGACGTCGTGGTCCGGCTGCCGTCCTGCGAGCAGGTCGAGGCCGACAAGGAAGCCTATGCCCGCGCCTCGCGCGTGCTGCACCGAGAGAGCAATCCGGGCAATGCGCGTCCCCTGGTGCAGCGTCATGGCGACCGCGACCTCTGGCTCAACCCGCCGCCGATCCCGCTGACCATGGCGGAGATGGATAGCGTCTACGATCTGCCCTATGCCCGCGCGCCGCATCCGTCCTATGGCGACGCCAAGATCCCGGCCTGGGACATGATCAAGTTCTCGGTGACGATCATGCGCGGCTGCTTCGGCGGCTGCACCTTCTGCTCGATCACCGAGCATGAGGGCCGCATCATCCAGAGCCGTTCGGAAGGCTCGATCCTGCAGGAAATCGAGCGCATCAGGGACAAGACGCCGGGCTTCACCGGCGTGATCTCCGACATCGGCGGCCCGACCGCCAACATGTACCGGATGGCCTGCAAGGACCCCAAGGTCGAAGCCGCCTGCCGCCGGCCGAGCTGCGTGTTTCCGGAGATCTGTCCGAACCTCAACACCTCGCATGACGATCTCATCCGGCTCTATCGCAAGGTGCGCGAGGTCAAGGGCATCAAGCGCGTGATGGTCGCCTCCGGCGTGCGCTACGATCTCGCGGTCGAGAGCCCGGCCTACATCAAGGAGCTGGTCACGCATCACGTCGGCGGCTATCTGAAGATCGCGCCGGAGCATACCGAGCGCGGCCCGCTCGACAAGATGATGAAGCCGGGCATCGGCAGCTATGACCGCTTCAAGCAGATGTTCGACGCCGCCGCCAAGGAGGCCGGCAAGAAGTACTACCTGATCCCGTATTTCATCGCCGCCCATCCCGGCACGTCAGACGAGGACATGATGAACCTCGCGCTGTGGCTCAAGCGCAACCGCTACCGCGCCGATCAGGTCCAGACCTTCCTGCCGTCGCCGATGGCCACGGCGACCGCGATGTACCACACCGGCGTCAACCCGCTGCGCGGCGTGCGTCACGGCGGTAGTGACAAGGTCGAAGCCATCAAGGGCCTGCGGCAGCGAAGGCTGCACAAGGCATTCCTGCGCTATCACGACCCCGACAATTGGCCGGTGCTGCGCGATGCGCTCAGGGCGATGGGCCGCGCCGATCTGATCGGCTCGCGTCCCGAGCAATTGGTCCCCGCGCATCAGCCGCCGGGCACCGGCAAGGCCGCAACGACACGGCGGCCGGTGCGCCCGGAGCAGCGACCGCAGCGTTTCACGACGAAGGGTGTGCGGATCAGGAAGTAGTCCGCGCTGGACGACCTCCGATCTCGGCGTCAAGGGCAAGCCCGCGCCCCACACTCCCCCGTCGTCCCGGACGAGCGCGCATCGCGCGCGAAGATCCGGGATCCATAACCACAGGGAGACGTGTTGGGCACATCCTGAGCCGCCAGCGTGCCTCACACATCCGCCGGTGGTGATGGGTCCCGGCTCAAGGCCGGGACGACACTGAGTGTGTCGCATGGCCGTTCCACCTCACAGGCGTGATGAGCATCGCGAGCGCGACGTATCCACGCCCACGCACCACATCCACTACACGATTTTTCCAAACAGCACGCCGCAGCCCCGCGGCGCAGATCGCGCCCAGGTCATGCTGCCGACATCGCCCTCGAGAAACGAGAGGGCGCGGGGAAGACCGGACCTCGACTGAGGTCCGTGGCTCGCCTGCGGAAAAAAATGCAGGCGGCAGGTACCACGGTTCAGCCGGACGACCCGGCCTTCCCCGCGCGCTGGTTTTAACGGCTGCTTCGCGATCTCCCTGGGGACCGGGCTGTCTTGCCCCCATCACCGGCGAGATGCTCGTGGCATCATCAACCGGCTTGACCTCAGCATCGGGAGGCCAGGAGTAGAGTCGAGGAAGAGCGCGGTGGCTTGAGCGTTTGCAACTGCCCCGTT
>NZ_JAUEUE010000023.1:0-108685 GCF_032485055.1 Bradyrhizobium sp. SZCCHNRI20481 | reverse complement strand
TTTACGATTTATACGCGATCTCCCTGGGGACCGGCTGTCTTGCCCCCATCACCCGCAGGCAGCTCATCAGCAACGCCCACAAGCTTGACCTCAGCACCGGGAGGCCAGGACCACGCGACTTCACCGTGCGCCGGGGATCGTTCGTCGGCACGGCCAAGCCATGCTGCGACCCCACAGCGCCCATCGCATCCCACACCCGACGTCCGTGACGACCGCGAAGCGTCCCCTCGTTGGGGCGGGACAGCGCGCAGTAAAGCACAATTTTCGGAAAAACAAAATAGAATTTCGATAAACAGAAATCATATTCCTTTCAGGCGTTCGAACGGTCACCGCCAAGGCTTGCGTTCCCGATCGAGACCCTGTCGAACGCTCCTGTTTCGGATCGGCGATCTGCCATGAGCGGCTTCGCGCAAGTCACCTGCGATGCCCATGCGGCGCAGAGCTCGGTCCCAATTCCGATCACCACGCTCGGCGGGGTGGTGTCGACCAGTTGCCAGAACGTGCTGAGCGGCGATCGGCTTCTGGTCGACATGACGACCGGCGTTTCGCAAGTCGAAGTCGATAGCGGTACGGTGAAGGCATCGGTCAAACCCGTCCTCAGTGGCATGTTGCGGAGCGACATCGGCTCCGCCGGGCACCGCGCCAAAGCCGAAGAAATGATGCCAAAAGTCGTGCGGATCGTGACGTCGCACCCGCTTTTGGTACCTTGAGTTGCATCAAAGATGGTCAGCAATTTTCGTGGCAGGCTAACATTGACGGCGTATCCGTCATCAATGGTCCTTCAACGTGAGGAGTTCACTATGGCTAGAAGCATTGCTGTTGGTCTTGTTATTCTCGCCGTCTCTACATCTGCGGCCTTGGCCGGACATCGTACTCATCATGCAAGAGGTACTCATGCAAAAGCCAGTGCGGCTCAGCAGGTCGGGGCGGGCAAAAGTGATCGCGACCAATATGGAAATATGCAGGTCAATCCCGGAACTCCGGGCCTGAGCGGCAGCAACGCTGACCTACATGCAAAAACGCATCGCGATTCCGGCTACAGGCCGAAGAGTGACTACAATGCAGACGGGACCCTGCGGGTTGACAGCGGAACTCCGGGCGCAAGCGGCAGCAACGCTGCCCTACATCGTAGAACGCACCGCGATTCCGGCTACAATCCCAAGAGTGACTACAACGCGGACGGGACCCTGCGGGTGCATCATTAGTCGTTTCTTGCGACCACGTGATGAGCCCGGAGCGTTCCGCGCACCGGGCTTTCACGTCCACGAAAACTAGCTGTCCTTGCATTGACCGACAGCGATTTCATGTCGGCTGTTCTGTAACGGCGGGCCCATGAGTCTGGCCGGTCGCGCTGGCGGCACCGTACGCGCGGACGCCATGTAGGAGCTCGTCGCGGAGATACTGTTCCTGCTGTTGCCCGAGGCGTCGAACCTGACCGGCGCATTCTACGCGACGGACGGCGGATGGACGGCCTATTGAACCCGCTTCCAGTCCGCTGAGGACTGGAACGATCGTTCACCCACGATCAGCTTCGAGCAAAGAGACGAGATCATGATGCGATCCCGCGGACCCGCATCATGATCAGGGTCTCGGAAGAGCCGCGGACCTAGCGGCACTCCTTGTCTGACGGTTGTTCACAGGAGCGATATCGCAATTGGCCTTCATTGCGAAGGGCGAAGCGACGACGCAATCCAGAGTCGCGAGCTCGACTCTGGATTGCTTCGCTGCGCTCGCAATAACGGATGGGAAGAGCGTGCTTAGGCCACTCAGGCCACTGCACCCGGCTTGCCGCGCGTAACGTAGCGGCCGTCGCCCTTGGCGCCGACCAGCTGGCCGTCGCGCACGACAAATTTTCCGCGCAGCATCGTCGCGACCGGCCAGCCGGTGATCTCGATGCCTTCATAGGGCGTGTAGTCGGAGCCGTGGTGCAGGCCGGACTGGCTGATCTTGGCCGTCTTGGTCGGGTCCCACAGCGCGATGTCGGCATCGTAGCCGATCGCGATGGAGCCCTTAGCCCTCAGCCCATACGTCTTGGCGTGGTTGGTGGCGGTGAAGGCGACGAACTGGTTCAGGGTGATGCGGCCCTTGTTGACGCCTTCGGAGAACAGGATCGGCAGCCGCGTCTCGACGCCGGGGATGCCGTTCGGCACCCAGCGAAAGCTGGTGCGGCCCTTCGGCGTCAGCTTGCCGGCCTCGTCGTCATAGCGGAACGGGCAGTGATCCGACGAGAACAGCGAGAACACGCCCTGCTGCAGGCCCTCCCAGCACGCCTCCTGGCTGGCCTTGTCACGCGGCGGCGGCGAGCAGACATATTTGGCGCCTTCCATGTTGAGGCCCTGCATGTCCTCTTCGGTCAGCACCAGATATTGCGGGCAGGTCTCGCCGTGGATCTTCAGGCCGCGCGCCTGCGCGCGGCGGATCTCCTCCATCGCCTCGCGGTTGGAGACGTGGACGATGACGATCGGCACGTCGATCAGCTCGGCCAGCGAGATCGCGCGATGGGTCGCCTCGCGCTCGACCGGAATCGGCCGCGACTTGCCGTGATAATACGGCGCGATGTTGCCGGCGCGCTCCAGGCGGTCGGTGAGGAAGCGGATGGCGTCGTAGTTTTCGGCGTGAATCTGCACCAAGGCCCCGCGTTCGCGCGCGACCTGCAGCACGCCCAAAATCTCGTAGTCGCTGAGCGCGAGGCCCTCATAGGTCATGAAGATCTTCAGCGACGAATAACCGTCGGCGACCAGCGCCGGCAGCTCCTGGCCGAGCACGGCGTCGGAGGGGTCGGCGATGATGAGGTGGAAGGAGTGGTCGACGTAGCAGGTGTTGTCGGCGAGGGCATGATAGTCCTTCAGCGCTGATCGCAGCGGCTGGCCCTTCTCCTGCAGGCAGTAGGGCATGACGAACGTGTTGCCGCCGAAGGCGGCGGCGCGCGTCGCACTCTCGAAATCGTCGGCCATGACGATGCCGGGGCCGGAGGGCTGGCTGATATGGACATGGCTGTCGATGCCGCCCGGCAGCACCAGCAGGCCCGTGGCATCGACGATCTCGTCGGCATCGGTGATGGCCTCGCCGATCGCGACGATGCGGCCGCTCTTGATGGCGACATCGGCCTTGAACGTATCGCTCGCGGTGGCGACGGTGCCGTTGCGGATGGCGGTGTCGAATGCAGCCATGTGACGTCCTTCTCAGGCGAAGTTCTTGAACAGCGAGCCCCAGCCGGTCACGGCGGCCGGATCGACGCCGGCGACCTTCAGGCTCTTCCATACCACGGTGGCGATGGTGTCGAGAATTGGAATGCCCGTCTCCTGCTCCATCCTGTCGACCAGCGGCGCGGCGCGCAGGTTGGTGCAGACGACGGCGATCGCATCGGGCTTCTCGGCCGCGACCTCGCGGATCATGCGCTCGAGCTGCGCCTCGGTGACCTCGGCGAAGGAGAAATTGTCCTGCAGGCCGAGATGGCGGTCGCCGCCGCAACCGATGCCGAGCGTCTCGTAGTTGGCGATGATCCGCGCCTGCACGTCGTCGCGATAGGGTGTGACATAGCCGAGCCGCTTCACGCCGGATCTCGTCAGAATCTCGTTCAGCGCCAGCATCGAGGTGGTCGCGGGAATGCCGGTCGCCGCGGTGATCTGCTCGCACAGCTTGACGTCGGCCTCGAAGCCGAGCCAGCCGGACGAGGTGCCGTTCCAGCCGATGACGTCGACCCTGGCATGCGCGAGCAATTCGGCCGCGCGCAGGATGTTCGATGTGTCGAACTGCGCCAGCGCGTCGGTCGACAACGCGATCTCGGTGACCTTGAAGCGCGAGAAATGCGCTGACACGTTCGGCAGCCCGGCGACCATGGCCGAGGTGATCGGCTCCAGCGCGGTGTTCGACGACGGCGTCAGCATGCCGAGGAGAGTGCGTTTGGTCATTGGTGGTTTGCCTCTCTCGGCGCGGGCAGTTGGAGGTGGTCGGCGGGAAGACCTCTCCCGCTTGCGGGGGAGGTCGGATCGCATCGCAGATGCGATCCGGGTGGGGGAACTCTCTCCTCACGGGCAGCGTGCCGTGGAGCGCCCCCACCCCAGCCCTCCCCCGCAAGCGGGAGAGGGGGCGCACTGCGCATATCGAGCTGTCTCGGCTTCAACATGCATCGTTTGTGCGGGAGCAATCGGGCCATCCTCACACCCGCTCCCCCTGCTCCGCCCGCTCGCCGCGCAGCAGCGCCAGGATGTGGCGCTTCAGTGCGTTGAACTGCGGCGAGGTAATATCCCGTGGCCGCGGCAGATCGATCGGGATGATCTCGACGATGCGGCCGGGACGTGCGCTCATCACCGCGACATGGGTGCCGAGCGTCAACGCCTCGTCGATGCCATGGGTGACGAACACGATCGTGCCCTGGTGCTGCTGCCAGATCCTGACAAGCTCGGTCTGCATGTCCATGCGGGTCTGCTCGTCGAGCGCGCCGAACGGCTCGTCCATCAGAATCACTTGAGGATTCATCAGCAGCGCCCGCGCGATGCCGACGCGCTGGTTCATGCCGCCCGACAGCTCCGACGGATAGTGGTTCTCGAAGCCGGTCAGCCCGACCATGTCGATATAGACCTGCGCCCGCGCGCGGCGCTCGGCCTTCTGGCCGCCGCCTAGCAGCAGATGAAAGGCGACGTTCTCCCACACCGGCAGCCACGGCATCAGATTGGCGTGCTGGAACACGACGCCGCGATCGGCGCCGGGCGCCGTCACCGTCTCGCCGTCGACGGCGATGCTGCCCGCGCTCGGCTGCTCGAATCCGGCGATCATGTTGAGAAGGGTCGACTTGCCGCAGCCGGACGGGCCGAGCAGGCAGACGAACTCGTTGCGCGCGATGCTGAGGCTGATGTCGGCGAGCGCCGTCACCTCGGCGTTGCGCTTCCTGTCGGTGAAGATCTTGGAGACGCTGGCGATCTCGATCGCGACCATGCTCATTCCCCGCCGCCCAAGGTGGTGTTGCGCTGCCAGTGCAGCACGCGCGCCATCACGAAGCGAATGGCGAGATCGCTGCAGAAGCCGAGCAGGCCGATGCTCGCCATCGCCGCCAGCACCAGATCGTAGCGCAGGAAGTAGTAGGAATCCCACAGCACGTAGCCGAGCCCGCTCTTCACGGCGACCATTTCGGCCGTCACCGTCAGCATCCACGCCGAGCCGATGCCGATGCGAAGCCCGGCAAAGATGCTCGGCATCGCCGCGGGCACGACGATGTAGCGCAACAGCTTGCGCTCGCTGCCGCCGACCATGGCGCCGGCGCGAATGAGATTGCGGTCGCAGGTCTTCACGCCGTGGATGGTGTTGAGCAGGATCGGGAAGAAGGCGCCGAGAAACACCAGGAAGATCGCCGGCTTGTTGGCGATGCCGAACCAGATGATGGCGAGCGGGATCCACGACACCGGCGGGATCGGCCTGAGCATCTGCAAGGTCGGCTCGATCACGATCTCGGTCTTGCGCGACCAGCCGATCGCGACCCCGAGGCCGACGCCGAGCAAAGTGGCGATGGCAAAGCCCGCCGCGACGCGCGACAGGCTCGCCAGCATGTCGGCGAGCCAATGCGCGCTGTAGGTCTGGGTGTTGCCGTCGGTGCCGACCAGCCAGTCCGCCCACGCCCACAGCACCGTCGACGGCGCGGGCAGCAGCGCCGCCGGCAGCGCGCCGGAGCGCGAGAACGCCTCCCAGCCCGCGAGCACCAGCACGGGCACGATGGTGCGGTCGAGCTTCCTGAGCTGGGCGAGCGCGGCCATCTCAGTAGCCGAGCTCGGTCTTCGGCTTGCCGGTCGCCGCTTCCAGGAAGCGGTAGTCGAGATTCTTCTCGACCGCCGCCGAGACGTCCGAGTTGATGTATTTGAGGTCGCGCATCATCGTGGCGATGGCGAGCGCGGAAGCGCGGTACATCTTCGGATCGGGATCGAGATTCTCGACCGCGCCGGTGGCGATCGCCTTGTCGAGCCCGGTGACCTTCGAGATCACCTCGATCAGCGCCGGCTTGTCGGCCGCGATGTGCGCGTCGACCTTCACGACCGCGCGCACCACGCCCTCCAGCGCCTTCGGGTTGGATGCGATGACGTCGGAGCGGGTCAGGATCAGATTGGTCAGCTTGCCGGCGGCCTGGTCATAGGGGAAGCCGAAGAACTTCGCCGCCTTGGCCTGCATGATCTGGGTCGCGAACGGCTCGACGGTGCAGATCAGCTCGACCTCGCCACGGCGCAGCGCCTGCAGATGATCCGACGGGTTCGGGATGTTGATGAACTGCACGTCCTTATTGATGTCGATGCCCTGCTTGGCGAAGGCACCGCGCATGTGGATGTCCTGCGCATTGCCGCGCGAGGCGGCGACGCGGAACGGCTTGCCGTCGGTCTTGTATTTGGCGATCAGCGCCTTCAGCGCGGCCCAGTCGCCCGGCGCGATCTCAAGATCGTTGCCGAGCAGGATCGCCGAGCCGCCATTGACCTGGCCGGAGATGGCGACGACATCGAAGCCTTTGTCGAGCGCGATGGCGTAATGCAGATAAGTGACTTGCGCGACGTCGATGTTCTTCGACACCAGCGCGGTCAGCGCATCAGTGCCGGTGTTGAAGCTGACGGCGTCGATCGCGACGCCCTCCGCGAATTGCGGCGTCAGCGACATCGGCGTGCAATGCGCGCATTTGGCGTAGCCGAGTTTGATCTTGGCGGCGTCGTCGGCGAAGCTGAGCGAGGGCAGCGCGAGCGCGAGCAGGGCGAGCATGGGCAGCACGAAACGTTTCACATCCATCTCCAGGGCAGGTCGATCCACGGGATTGTCACGGCTTGTCCTCTCATCAGCAAACGACATGCCAACTGGATGCGATATGCAATGTTGATTTTATACAATAAAATCAATATGAAATAGCACATCAAACTCGGAGAACCTGCCTGATCCGCGGGCGCATCGCCCGAATTTCAGGCATCTCGCAGCGGAGCAGCCGCGCCCGACATGACCCCACCGGCACCCCGGCCCAGACTGAAGACGCGCTTCAAGCCGGCGCGGCTGAAGCTGTCGTCCGACCACTCCAAGCGGCCGCTCGATCGGCTGTCGCTGCACGATCAGCTCGTCGCCAGGGTGCGCGAGATGATCGTGGACGGCGAGCTCGCCGCCGGCGCTGCCTTGCCCGAGCGCATGCTGTGCGAGACCTTCGGCGTCTCGCGCACGCCGCTGCGCGAGGCCTTCAAGATCCTCGCCGCCGAGGGCCTGATCGAGCTGCGGCCGCATCGCACGCCCGTGGTGACGCCGATCGACGCCCGCGAGATCGCCGAGATCTTCGACGTGATGGTGTCGCTCGATGCCACCGCGGGCCGCGCCGCGGCCGCGCGTGCGACGGCGGACGACCTCGCCAGGCTCGACGCCATGCATGCCGAGCTGGTGGCGCTGCATCGCGTCGCCGAGCGCGCCGCCTATTTCCGGCTCAACCAGCAGATCCATGCCGAGATCACCAAGCTCGCCGGCAACGCCGTGCTGCTCAACATGTGGAGCACCCTGCATGCGAGCGTGTTCCGCGCGCGGGCGGTCGCCAATTACGACGCGCGGCGCTGGGACGAGTCGATCGGCGAGCACGAGGCCTTCATGGCGTTGCTGCGGGCCCGAGACGGCGACGGCTTCGCCGAGGCGCTCTCCGAGCACACCCGCAAGACGGGCGATTCCGTGCTGCAGATGCTGGACCAGGCCAGGCTGGATCCGGCGAAAGACGGATAGACTTTGTTCACGTCGAACCGGGCATGCTGGCATCGCGACAGATGAGAGCTTCCACGCGTCGGGCCTGATCCATGATCCTGCAATCGCTCGCCGGCCTGCCGGCCTTTCTGGTGTACTTCTGTACCGCGCTGGTCGCGGTGACGGCCTACCTGTTCATCTACACCCGCGTCACGCCCTACAATGAATTCCAGCTGATCCGGGACAACCATCCGTCGGCTGCGATCGCGCTCGGTCTCAGCCTGCTCGGCTTCACCCTGCCGCTGGTCAGCGCCATCGCCCATTCCGCCAACGTGCTTGACTGCCTGATCTGGGCGCTGGTCGCGCTGATCGTCCAGGTGATCGTCTATTACCTCGTCCGCATCCCGGTGCCGGATCTCGCCCAGCGCATCGTCGCCGGCGAGCTGGCCTCCGCAATCTGGCTCGGTCTCGCGTCGCTCTCCGCCGGCGCACTCAACGCCGCCTCGATGATCATCTGACCATGTCCAAGCAACGCCGCGAATTCGGCAAGCGCCGGCCGATGCCGCCCCCGCCCGCGACGCCGCCGGTGAAGCGCTCCGGCCACGTCGCGCTGCTACTGATGGGCACGCTCGCGGTCGGCGGCACCGCCTATGCGCTGATGCCGCGGCAGCAAAGCTGCCCGCAGCAGGGCACCGAGACGCCGACGATGGCCGGCCAGCCGCAGACGAGCGAATGCACGACGCGCCGCTCGAGCGGCGGTGGCGGCGGCAGCGGCTCCGGCCGCTGGGGACTTTCCAGCGGCGACAGCGATTCCAGAAGCAGCGGCTCGAGCCATGTCGCCGAGGCGTCCTCCGCGCATGTCTCGCGCGGCGGCTTCGGCTCGTTCGGACACGGCTTCGGAGGCGGCGGCTGATTTTCGTCGCGCCGGCGCCGTGAAAACACCGCGTTTGTGATGTTTCCTTGGATTCGGATCTTTGACACAGACTCAAAATCATAAAAAACTGGCCTACCGACTCATCGGAAGCGATCCGATGCAACGTCCGCACCCTGGGGTGCCGACGACTATGACGGCTGCGGTGGCCGCCGCCACCTCGCCGCGCTTTGGTAGCAAACAATCGTACGGTGCCGGGCGCGAGCTTGCGCCTGGACCGCGCGGACGATGTCATGGCCGCATCAGCGATGACGGCCTCGGCCGTGCTGCGCCCCGTTGCCACGGGCACGGCATGATCGCCGCTGCCTTAGGCTGACGCCGATGCAGCGCATCCCATGCCCCGAACGTGACGACTGGCGCGAGACCGCGGCACGATGCGGCTTCGACTTCTACGAGCTCGACGGCGAGCGCTATTGGGACGAGCGCGCCTACTACGCGTTCACGATTGCCGAGATCGAGCTCGGCATCGAGGAGCCGACGGCCGAGATAGAGCAGATGTGCCTCGCGCTGGTCGCACGCGTCATCGGCGACGAGGCGCTGCTGCGCCGGCTGAAGATCCCGCAAGCGGTCTGGCCGCTGCTGGCGGAGAGCTGGCAGCGAAGGGACGGCAGCCTCTACGGACGGTTCGACCTCAGCTATCAGGGCGGCCGCGCGCCGGCGAAGCTGCTCGAATACAACGCGGACACGCCGACCTCGATCTTCGAGGCTGCGGTGTTCCAATGGACCTGGCTCGAGCAGGCGATCGAACGTCGCATCCTGCCGGGGCGTGCGGACCAGTACAACTCGATCCATGAGCGCCTGATCGAGCGCTGGCGCGCCCTGGGCAGGCAGCGCCGCGTGCATCTGGCCGGCCTCACCGGCAACGCCGAGGACGCCGCGCCCCTGGTCTATCTGGCCGACACGGCAGCCCAAGCGGGCCTGTCGACAACCATCCTTGATGTCGCCGACATCGGCTGGCGCGAGACCGGCGGCGGCTTCGTCGATCTCGACGACGGCGACATCGCGCTCGCCTTCAAGCTCTATCCCTGGGAATGGATGTTCCGCGATGCGTTCGGCGCCAAGCTCGCGCAAGCGCCGACGCAATGGATCGAGCCGCCCTGGAAGGCCATCCTGTCCAACAAGGGCATCCTGCCGCTGCTCTGGCAGATGCACGAAGGCCATCCGAACCTGTTGCCGGCCTATTTCGAGGACGATCCGAAAGCCGCCAGCCTCGGCTCGAGCTTCGTGCGCAAGCCGATCTACTCGCGCGAGGGCGCCAATGTCAGCCTGGTGTCCGACGGCGTCGCCGTCTCCGTGCAGGACGGGCCCTACGGCGCCGAGGGCTACATCCGCCAGGCGGTGGCGCCGCTGCCGGATTTCGGCGGCGCGTTCCCGGTGATCGGCAGCTGGCTCGTCGACCACGAGCCATGCGGCCTGTCGATCCGCGAGGACACGAGCCCGATCACCGGCAACCGCTCGCGCTTTTTGCCGCATGCAATCCTGTAGGATCTTGACGACAGCCAGCGAAAGCGCCTCGACACGCGGTTCCGGAGCACTAGATAGGACCGAGGGGAATTCCCTGCCGGATCGGCGCGCATAGTCGGGATGAGGCATGGCGACGGACAACTCCGAACTCGAAGGCCTGCGGATCCTGGTCGCCGAGGACGAGGGCCTGATTGCGCTCGAGCTGAAGATCGTCACTACCTCGGGCCATGACGATGCGACGCTGTTTCCGCCGGATATCCGCGGCCTGCCCCGGCTCGCCAAGCCGTTCGACAAGCGCGCGCTGCGCGCGATGGGCGAGACCACGTTCGTTCGGCATCAACGCAACTCATAAGGCTTCGCTCGGGCCCGGCGCATCGGGAGGCATCGCGTGTCCATCATCGAAGATACCGCGGCCTACGAGGCCTGGCTTCGCAGCCAATGCGCAGTGGTCGAGGACGACCTCCTCACCAAGCACGAGCGGATGCGAAAGAGCCCCTTCATCTTCCTGCGGGCGACGTACTACCGCTGGGCGCGGCGCATCGCCGAGACCAGCCCCGAGCTCACCGACGCACCAGCTGCGCTCTGCGTCGGCGACATCCATCTGGAGAATTTCGGCACGTGGCGCGACGCCGACGGGCGCTGGGTGTGGGGCGTCAATGATTTCGACGAGGCCGCGGTGATGCCCTACGTCCTCGATCTGGTCCGACTCACGACCAGCGTCGAGCTCGCGCCGAAAATGGAGATCGGCAACCGCGATGCGGCAGACGCGATCCTGGAAGGCTATCGCCACGGACTTCAAAGGCCAGGGCCGGCGCTGCTCGACGACCATGAGATGTGGATCCGCTCCTACGTCAAATGCTCGGATCAGTGCCGGCGAAAATTCTGGGACGAGATCGACGGATTGACGCCGGCGGATGCAATTCCTTCCGCCGTCCATAAGTTGCTCCTCGGCAGCCTTCCCGGGACGGGCGAGACACCGAGATTCTTCCGCCGCGCCGCCGGCGGCGGCAGCCTGGGACGTCCACGCTTCGTCGTCGTCGCAACATGGCGCGGCGGCCGCGTCGTGCGCGAAGCGAAGGCGTTGGTCCCTTCGGCCTGGACCTGGGCGAAGGACAAGCCGCAACGGAAGCCGGCGCCTCAGCACAGGTTCATTGAACTCTCGAATGGAGCCCATCGCGCGCCCGATCCATTCCTCCGCGTTTACCGGACCGACGAGGGGGACTACGTCGTTCGGCGATTGTCGGCCGATGCGCGCAAGATCGACCTCGGCAAGGAGGCCGGCGCCGACCTCAAGCTCGTCCTTCTACGCGGCATGGGCGCGGAGCTCGCCTCCGTCCATGCGGCTGACGGTCGCGTCAGCAGCACCATCGCGGCGGATCTCAGGAAACGCGGTTCGGGCTGGCTGCGCAGAGCTTCCCGCGCCGCACGCGAGGCGACGGAGAGGGACTACGACGTGTGGTGCCGACGGGCCTGAGTTCAGCGCTCGACGTGAGGACCGATACGGCGAGGACGAGGAAGCACCGACCGGAGCCCGACCTTCATCACACACCGGTCAGTCCGGCCGCACGGCCGACGCCGGCCGATGTTCCGACGATGTCTCCGCGCTCAGCGCAAACGTCAGCGAGCCGCGACCACCTTGAGGCCGGGCAGCAGCGCAGCGCCACCGCGCGGACTGCGCACCGGATTGATCTGGTACAGACCCCGCCGCTCCTGGTTGGGCCTGAACGCGTCGGTGATGCCGACGACCGATTCGGCGGCTCCCAGCAACAGCGTGCCGTCCGGCTCCATCACCTTGGCCATCCGCTCGAAGATCGAGGCCTTGGTCTCCTGGTCGAAATAGATCAGCACGTTGCGGCAGAAGATGATGTCGAACTTGCCGAGATGCGAGAAGTCCTGCAGCAGATTGAGCTGGCGATGCTGGACCATGCCGCGGATGTCGGCGCTGAGCTGCCAGAGCTCGCCGAGCTGCGTGAAATATTTCACCAGCAGCTGGATCGGCAATCCGCGCTGCACCTCGAACTGGCTGTAGAGGCCGGCCTTCGATTTCTCCAGTACCTCCTGCGACAGGTCGGTGGCAATGATCTCGATGCGCCAGCCCGCCAGAGCGGGACCGAATTCGCGCAGGCACATCGCGATCGAATACGGCTCCTGTCCGGTCGAGCAGGCGGCCGACCAGATGCGCAGGGAACGACGATTGGCGCGCGACTGGATCAGCGCCGGCAGGATGCCCTCACGGAGATGATCGAACGGAATCTTGTCGCGGAAGAAGAACGTCTCGTTGGTGGTCATCGCCTCGACCACCTGGGTCGTGAGCTGCTCCGCGCCGCTCCTGATCTTCTGCACCAGCTCCGGGATGCCCGGCAGGTTGGCGCGGCGGGCCAGCGGCAGCAACCGGCTTTCGACCAGGTACTGCTTGTCGGCCGACAGATCGAGGCCGGAGCGATCCTTCAGGACCTTACGCAAGAACTCATAGTCCAGGGGTGTCACGAACGGTCTCCAGCAAACAGACGGACCAGCTTCGGTCCGATCTGGTTTAAGGGAAGGACGGCCGCGCAGATGCCGGCATTGGCGGCTGAGCCCGGCATGCCCCAGACCACGCTGGTCGCCTCGTCCTGCGCGATCACGCTGCCACCGGCGGCGACGATGTCCTTGCCGCCGCGCATGCCGTCGGAACCCATGCCCGTCAGGATCACGGCCAGGGTCGAGCCCTGCCAGACCTCGATCGCCGACATGAACAAGGGATCGACGGCGGGCTTGCAGAAATTGATCGGAGGACCGTTGTCGAGCGCGATCACCACATCGGCGCCATGGCGCGCCACACGCATGTGGCGGCCGCCGGGGGCAAGGTAGATCTGACCCGGCCTCACCACCTCACCGTCGACGGCCTCGTGGGCCGGTCGGCGGCTCGAGCGCGCCAGATGCTCGGCGAGGATGGTGGTGAAGGTCGGCGGCATATGCTGGGTGATCAGCACCGGAAAGCGGTCGATCACGGGACCGAGCTCGGTCACCAGCGACATCAGCGCCTGCGGGCCGCCGGTCGACGATCCGATCAGCAGCACCTTCGGCATCTGCGTGCTGAAGGAGCGGCGCGCCAGCTGGGTCGGCACGGCGGGCGCCACGGGGGCGACCATCGGCCGCGATGCAAGCGCAGGCCGGAGCCCCTGGACTTGCGGAACGATCGGCGATGCGGCCGGCGCATGCGGAGCAGGAGCGGCGCGGCGCGCCTTGGCGCCAAGATTGCGGATCTTCTGAATCAAATCGTAGTGGAAATTGTCGGCCGCCGAGGCCTCGCGCGTGCTCTCGGGCTTCGGGATGTAGTCGGCCGCGCCGAGCGACAGCGCCTTGAAGCTGATCTCCGCGTTGCGGCGGGTCAGCGTCGACGCCATGATGACGGCGAGGTTCTTCTTCTTGGCAAGCAGCTTCGGCAGGGCGGCAATGCCGTCGAGCTCGGGCATCTCGATGTCGAGCACGGCGACGTCGGGATTGACGCGATCGATCTGGTTCACGGCTTCCAGGCCGGTGCGCAGCGACGCCGCCACGACCATGTCGGGCTCAGACGCGATCCAACGCGAGATCATGCCGCGGATGACGACGGAGTCGTCCACGACCATCACCCGGAGAGGTTCCTGCCTGATCGAACTCGGGATCGAAGAACTGGCCAACGCGACGCTCATAGTTCACCAACAGGACAGAGGCACGGGGTGACGGCAAGCCCGGACGACCACGGGACCGCCGCACGCAACGGAGATCAGATCAGCCCGACTTCCTGAAACTTCGCGGTCACGATGTCCTTGTCGAAGGGCTTCATGATGTACTCGTTGGCGCCGGCGTGCAGCGCGCGCGCGATGTGCGCGACATCGTTCTCGGTCGTGCAGAACACCACCTTCGGCGCGTCGCCACCGGGCATGCGCCGGAGATTGCCGAGAAACTCATAGCCGTCCATGACGGGCATGTTCCAGTCGAGCAACACCGCATCGGGAAGGCCCCGCTTGCAGATCTCCAGAGCCTGCTCGCCGTCCTCCGCTTCCACGATCTGGAAATCCAGACCTTCCAGAATGCGTCGCGCCACCTTTCGAATGACGCTGGAATCGTCAACTACCAGACACGTTCTCATATCAGCCTCACGAGATCAGGATCCCAATGCAACGACGCCTGATGCGCCGCCGCCCTCAAATTGCAGTGTTCAGGCCGCCATCTTGTCTGCTGCGAGCTCGAGCACGCGATCGACATCGAGGATGACCATCAGCTGACCGTCGAGGCGGTGCACGCCGCCGGCGAGCTTCGCCATGCGCGGGTCGAGATTGACCGGGTTCTCCTCCCGGCTCTCCTCGGGCAGCCGCAGCACCTCGCCGATCTGATCGATCAGGAGACCATAGGACTCGCCACGCAGATCGACGCCGACCGCCATCGGCGGCTTGCCGTCCTCGGCGCGGGCGAGGCCGAGCCGCGCCCGCATGTCGACGACGGTCACGATGCGGCCGCGCAGGTTGAGGACGCCGGCGATCTCCGCCGACGACAGCGGCACCCGCGTCACCCGCTCCGGCATGAACACGTCCTGCACCCGCGAGATGGGCAGGCCGAACAGCTGACCGCCGATCATCGCAGTGACGTATTCGACGGCGGCGCCTTCGGTGGTTTCGATCTTGCTGCTCATCGCACGCTACTCCTGTCCGCTTGCTGTCACGCGGCCCGCCGGTTGGCTTCGGCGCGCGCCCGTTCCTCGATCTGTTCCTTCAGCGCCGCGATCAGGCCGGGCCGGTCGAACTTGGCGATGTAGTCGTAGAGCCCGGCCTGGCGGCCGCGCTCGATCGCCGCCGGCGACACCAGCGATGACACTGCGATGACCGGCATCTGGTTCAGGTTCTGGTCGGCGCGGATCGCCTCGGTGAACTCGAAGCCGTTCATCTCCGGCATCTCGATGTCGGTGACGACGATGTCGAAGCTGTGCCCGGAACGCAGCGTGGCGAGGCCCTCGATCGCCGACGCCGCCGTGCGCACCTTGTAGCCGGCCGACTTCAACACCGGCGCCAGCATGTTGCGGAAGAACGGCGAGTCGTCGACCAAGAGCACCGACTGCGTCTGCGACTCGGTCGCCATCTCCTTGCGGATGAACCAGTCGGCGAACGCCATCGGCAGGAAGTGGCCGACGTCGATCACTTCCGTCGCCTGGCCCTTGATCACCGCCGAGCCGAGGATGCCGTCCTTGGCGCCGGAGACCTGGATGTTGAGCCGCTCCTCGACGATGTCGATGATCTCGTCGACCACGAGGCCCATCGCCCGGGTCTCGTCGGCGAACACCAGGATCGGCTGCGAGCCCGACGTCTGCACCGACACGCCTTCCATCTGCACCAAGGGCATCAGCTGGTCGCGGTACTGCACCATGTAGCGGCCGTTGGAGATCTCGATCTTGTCGGCCGCGATCTCCTCCAGGCGCGTGACCAGCGCCAGCGGCACCGCCTTGGGCTGCGCCGTGCCGGCGCGGAACACCAGCAGCGAGGTGAGCTGCTCGCCGCCGATCGCGTGATGCGCGGCGTGCTCGTCCGACACCGCCTGCGAGGCCGAGCCGGCGGCGCCGAGCGCTTTCGCAATGCCGTTCGGATCGATGATCATGATCACGGCGCCGTCGCCCAGGATGGTGTTGCCCGAGAACATGTCGATGTGACGCAGCTTGGTCGACATCGGCTTGACCACGATTTCCTCGGTGTGGAACACGCAGTCAACCACGATGCCGAAGGTCTGGTTGCCGACCTGCGTCACCACGATGAAGCCGTTCTCCGGATCGGTCGACGAGCCGTCGTCGATCTTCAAGAGCTTCTTCAGATGCATCAGCGGCAGCAGCTTGTTGCGCAAGCGCAGCACCGCGGTGTCCTTGATGCGCTCGATGCGGTGCTCGGAGTTGGCGCGCGCGCGCACCAGCTCGACGACCGACAATTGCGGGATCGCGAAGCGGTCGCCGCCGGCTTCGACGATCAGCGCCGAGACGATCGCGAGCGTCAGCGGGATCTTGATGGTGACCGAGGTGCCCTCGCCGAGCACCGACTTGATGTCGATGGTGCCGCCGATCTGGTCGATGTTGGTGCGCACCACGTCCATGCCGACGCCGCGGCCCGAGACCGAGGTGACGGCGGCCGCGGTCGAGAAGCCCGGCTCGAAGATGAACTTGTGGATCTGCGCTTCCGTCATCTTCTCGAGCTCGGCCTCGGTGACGAGGCCGTTCGCCAAGGCCTTGGCCTTGATGCGCTCGGTGTTGAGGCCGCGGCCGTTGTCGGCGATGCAGATGATGATGTGGCCGCCTTCATGATAGGCGGACAGCCGGATGGTGCCCTGCTCGGCCTTGCCGGCCGCGGCGCGCTCGGCCATCGTCTCCAGGCCGTGATCGGCGGAGTTGCGCACCATGTGGGTGAGCGGGTCCTTGATCAGGTCGAGCACCTGGCGGTCGAGCTCGGTGTCGGCGCCGTGCATCTCGAGCTCGATCTGCTTGCCGAGCTCGGTGGCGAGGTCGCGGACGATGCGCGGCAGCTTCTGCCAGGCATTGCCGATCGGCTGCATGCGCGTCTTCATGACGCCCTCCTGCAGCTCGGCGGTGACGTTCGACAGCCGCTGCAGCGGCACCTTGAACTCGGTGTCCTCGTTGCGGCGGGCGATCTCGAGCAGCTGGTTGCGCGTCAGCACCAGCTCCGAGACCATCGTCATCAGATGTTCGAGCGTGTCGACGTTGACGCGGATCGACTGGTTGGCGACCTTGTCGTTCTCGTGCACCTCGCCATCGGCATTGGCCTTGGCGCGCGCCGCCTTCTTCGGCGCCTCGGCCTTGGCCTCTGCTTCCGCCTTGGCAGGCCCGGCCTTGGCGACCGGCGCCGGGGCAGCGGCCTTGGGCTCAGGCGCCTTCTCATGCGCGGGCGGCAACTCGATCGCGGTCTCGCGGAAGGCGCGCTCGAGCTCGTCGAGCGACACTTCGCCCGGACGCAGCGGACGCTCCAGCGTCTGGTCGATCAGCGAGCCGTGCGTGACCGCGGGCGCGGCCGGCGCTGCAGGCGCAAGCGGTGGCGCGGTCTCGCCAGCCATCGCGATCGGCTCCGCCGACGCGGCCATTGCCGCCATGCCGCGCTCGACCATGGCTTCGAGCTCGCTGATGAGGTCGCGGTCCTCGCCCTCGGGCTCGGCCTCGTTGGCCTCGAGCTGTCCAAGGATGTCCTTGATGCGGTCGATGGTGGTGAGGATCAGCGTCACGGCCTCGCCGGTGACCGGCATGCCGTCGCGGAACTTGCCCATCAGGGTCTCGGCGGCATGCGCCAGCGCTTCGAGCCGCGGCAGGCCGAGGAAGCCGCAGGTCCCCTTGATCGTGTGCACCAGCCGGAAGATGTTATCGAGGATCTTGGCGTTGTTCGGCTCCTGCTCGAACCGCACCAATTGATTATCGACGGTGTCCAGGCTCTCGCTGGTCTCCGTCAGAAACTCACGCAACAGGTCATCCATGAAACTGGCCTTCGCACGCAACGGAACGCGACATGACGCGCCCTTCAAACCGTGGCCAGTTTCGGTGCAAAGCGTTTAATATTAGTTGAGTAAGCGCAAATGAACGGACTCAACAAAGAGATAAGATGCATCCGGACAAATTCGGACACATCGGCAAGGCTTGATTAACCATGGTGAACGGATTGTTGCGTCTGTCCCACGGCACGAGGTCGCAGGACTGACGCGGCAGGACGTCTGCCCGATCAGGCCGCCTGCACGACCATCGCGTTGCCGTCGGCGGTGAGCGTCACCTTGAGGCCGCAGGCATCGGCAAGCAGACGGGTGTAGTAGGGCTGCACCGCGTGGGCATCGATGGTCGACTGCAATTCGCCGCCAAGCAGATTGACGATGTTCTGCGGCAGGCGGGCATTGAGCCCGGTGGCAGCGACGCGGAAGCTCATGGACTCGCCGTCGCCGATCGGGTCGACGGTCAGCATGCCGCCGCGCGGGATCGTCTGCTGCGCCACCACCATCATGTTGAGCAGCAGCTTGACCCGGTTCTTGGGCAACAGCAGCCGCGGCAGATTCCAGGTGATCGAGGTCTTGGCGTCCTCGATGTGGCCGCGCGCCATGGTCTGGGCGTCGCCGAGATCGATCTGCGCGCCCGCAGAGCCGGCCGCACCAAAGGCGAGGCGGCAGAACTGCAGCCGCGCCGACGCCGTCTTGGCGCTCTTGCGGATCAGCTCCAGCGCGAAGTCGCGATCCTCCGGCTTCGGATTGTCGTCGAGCACCTCGAGCCCATTGACGATGGCGCCGACCGGACTAATCAGGTCGTGGCAGACCTTCGAGCAGAGCAGAGCGGCAAGTTCGAGCGTATCGGGAGCGGGAATCGGATTGGCGATCTCGGGAGAGGACGTGCCGGACATTCGATGTTCCTGAAATCCGCGAACCTGGGCGAATCATGCTTGCGTTAACGCTTGATACACTGCGAAAGCATGGACCGCCACCGGACTGAGGGCGGGACACGGGAAAGTACGTAGCGGTTTTCCCGGCAGCCGCAGCTCAATGAACGTGCGAACGGCCGTACCCGGATGCGCCGGCGCCAGAACAAGGATACGATGATGCAAGCTGCGTACGGAACGGCCGGAAGGAGCACCGCGCAATGACGACGGCACCGACTGCAGGAACCGTCGAGGTCGAGGCCGCCGCCGCGCTGATGACGCCCCTGACGGAGCTCGTTGTCGAGGCGGCCTACGCGATCCTCGCCGTCAACCGCCGCGCCATGGCTGTCACCGACAAATCCGACGGCTCGCCGGTCACCGAGGCCGATCTTGCCGCCGACAGGGTCATTGCCGAAGGGCTGGCACGGCTGGCGCCCGCGATTCCCGCGCTGTCGGAGGAGCGGGTCGGGGCGAGCGCAGGACCGTTCAATGGCAGCTTCTTCCTGATCGATCCGCTCGACGGCACCAAGGAGTTCGTCGCCGGGCGCGGCGAGTTCACGGTCAATCTGGCGCTGGTCACCGGCGGCAGCCCGCTGCTCGGCATCGTCTGCGCGCCGGCCATCGGCCAGATCTGGCGCGGCCTGGTCGGCCGTGGCGCCGAGCGGCTGTCGTTCACGGAGGCGGGTTTGGCGGCCGCCGAGCCGATCCGCACCCGGCCGATGCCGCCGCAGGGCGCGGCATGGGTCGCCGCGGTCAGCCGGTCGCATGGCGATGCCCGCACCGAAGCCTTCATTGCGGCCCGTCCGGGCGCGGTGCGCCTGCCGCTCGGCTCGGCCGTGAAGTTCGGCCGGCTCGCCGAAGGTCTGGCCGACATCTATCCGCGGCTCGGCCCAACCTCGGAATGGGACGTGGCGGCAGGCCATGCCGTGGTCGCAGCCGCCGGCGGCGCCGTCACCAGTGAGACTGGCGCGCCGTTGCGCTATGGCGAGCGCCCTGACGGCTTCATCGTGCCGTCCTTCATCGCCTGGGGTGACCCGGCTGCGGTGAAGGTTTGAGACAGCCCTGCCGCCCTACTGCGGCAGATCCTCCTCCAGCGCCGGCCAGCGGGCTTCCGCCCGCGGCAGATAGCGGCTCGGGTCGGCCGCGAAGGCGTCGCGGCTTTCCTCGCGGTTGAACAGGAACAGCCGTTCCTCGACCACGACGAAAAAGCGCGGGTTGCCGGCCACCGTCACGCCGCGAGCCACATCGGTCGGGTCGTAGCCGCCGAATTGCGGGCCGTAGACCTCCGGATGGGCCAGGAAGGAGGCGCGATTGCCCTCGTTGCGAAACCGCCAGACCACCCCACCCTGGGACGCCTCGAAATCCGGCAGTCCCAGCAGGGCCTTGCCATCCACGAAATAGGAAACGGGGTCGAAGCCGTCGATCGCCAGCCCGCTGAAGCGGTCGGAGATGATGCGCTGCGTCGTGGCCGCCGGCGCGCCGACCGGCAGCAGCAGCGCAGCGAGCGCGATAGCGGCAATTATAAGGCGAAACAGCGACTTTGATCCGGTCTGGTTCGGTTGTTGCCGTTGTGCGGTCATAGTTGGTGCCGATAACATGGGAGTCGCAGGGGCATCGCCCCTCGCCCGACAATCGCCCGATGGGGTTGGCGTCAGGTTAAGGCGAGGCTCGGGCAGCCGATAGCAGGGGATTTCCATCGATGAGTTTCGCATCACGCCTTGCCGCCGCCACGCTAGCGGCCGTGCTGGCCATGACCGCGTCGGTCGCCGCGCAGCAGGCGCCCCCGCCTGCTGCGCCGCCCTACCAGGCTGCGCCGCCGTATCAGCAGCCCGCACCGCCGCCGCGCCCTGCGCCGAGCCCGGACAGCTTCAATCCGGACGAGCTCGTCAATGCCGGCCACCGCTTCTTCGGCAACGTCTCGCGCGGCCTCGCCTCGGTGATCGAGCGCGCCGTCAGCCAATGGGGCCTGCCGAACGGCTATATCCTGGGCGAGGAAGGCGCCGGTGCTTTCGTCGCCGGTCTCCGTTACGGCGAGGGCACGCTCTACACCAAGAACGCCGGCGACCTCCGCGTCTACTGGCAGGGCCCCTCGCTCGGCTTCGACTGGGGCGGCGACGGCGCCCGCACCATGACGCTGGTCTACAATCTGCCGGCGACCAGCGCGATCTATCAGCGCTTCGTCGGCATCGATGGCTCGGCCTATATCGTCGGCGGCTTCGGCATGACGGCGCTCACCGCCAACAACATCGTGCTGGTGCCGATCCGGTCCGGGATCGGCCTGCGGCTCGGCGCCAATGTCGGCTACCTCAAGTTCACCCCAAGTGCGACCTGGAACCCGTTCTGAGGTCGCCGGCTGGTACCGCTAGGACACGTTCTCCCGCGACGGATCAAGGTTAACACGGCATTGGGCTGGCGTTGAATCAGCCCGCCGTGCATTGTGATTCCGTTAATCATTTTGGACCGGGAGTTGTGCGTCATGGTCGAGCCGATCATGTATTTTGCGATCGGTTTTCTGATCGCCATGCTCTGTGCGCTGATGATCGTGCCGCTGGTGCACAATCGTGCGGTGCGGCTGACGACGCGCCGGCTCGAGGCGGCGACGCCGCTGTCGATGGCCGAGATCCAGGCCGACAAGGACCAGCTGCGCGCGGAGTTCGCGATGTCGGCGCGGCGGCTGGAGATGAGCGTCGACGCGCTCAAGAACAAGGCCACCGGCCAGCTCGCCGACCTCGGCAAGAAGACCGACGCCATCAACCGCATGAAGATCGAGCTCGGCGAGAAGAACGCTGCGATCTTCGCGCTGGAGGCGCGCGAGAAGGCGCTCAAGGACCAGCTCCGCGCCACGGAAGAGGAGTTCGCCGCCAAGACCGAGGCGCTGCGCGCCGCCGAGCAGGCGCTGAAGGAGAAGCAGGCCGAGCTGGTCCGGCTGAGCACCGAGCTCAACGACAAGGCGCTGCTGGCGGACAGCCGCCAGGTCGAGTTGGTGTCGGTCAGGACCCAGGTCGAGGAGCTGCGCAGCCGCGTGGCCGACGCCGAGAAGGAATTCTCCGCGACCCAGACGCGGCTGGCGCTGGAGCGCGACGAATCCGACACCGCGACCAAGGCGCTCAACGACGCCCGCGCGCGGGTCGAGAATCTCAGCCAGCGCGTCACCGAGCTCGACCGCCAGCTGATCGTCCAGGTCAAGGAAGCCGAGATGCTGGCGACCCGCGTCGCCGACCTCGAAGGCCGGCTGTCGACCCAGGGCAAGCTGCTTGCCGAACGTGATTTCGAGAACAACCAGTTGCGCGAGGCCAACGTGGCCGCCGACCGCGCCTTGAAGGAGCTGCGAGAGGAGCTGGCCGGCTTCGGTAGCGGCAAGTCGGCCGCATTCGAGCGGCTCAAATCCGAGAAGGCCGCCCTCGAAGAGCAATTGCAGGCCGCCCGCGACGAGCGCACCAAGCTGCAGCGCGAGATGAACGCGATCCAGCAGCAGGCCGAGAGCACCTGGGCCCAGGAGCGGATGGAGAACGCGCTCTTGCGTGAGCGCATCAACGACATCGCCGCCGAAGTGGCCAAGCTCGCGATGCAGATCGAGGGCCCGAACTCGACCATCGAAGCCATGCTGGCCGCCGAGCCGGCCCCCGCCAAGCCGGCCAACGCCAATGGCGTCGCCGCGGCTCCGGCCGCTGCAGCCGGCGCAGGCGGTCCGCAAGGCGGCACCCTGGCCGACCGCATCCGCGCGCTGCAGTCTCATGCCTCGCGAGCACGGCAGCTCGGGGCCTGAGGCCGCCGGATCGGCGCCGAGTGCGGCGGATATCCGCCCCTCGCTTCGGTATGGAGGCAGGCCCCGCGAGAGGGCCGGTTTCGGCCCCTATCGAGGACGGGCCACCGCACCCCGGCAGTTTTCCTCGCCAGCGGCGCCGCAAATCCTTGACACCCCCTGCCCGCGCTTCGTAAATCGCGGGCTCCGACGGACTGCTTCGGCAGCTGCCTCTTACGGCCCCACGGCCGGCAGCCACCAGGATCCGGGCGCATAGCTCAGCGGGAGAGCGTTCCCTTCACACGGGAGAGGTCCAAGGTTCGATCCCTTGTGCGCCCACCATTGACCTCTGAATTTGCGCGTCCGTTCCGTGTTTACTACCGTCCATCTGGCCGCCATCGCATGATGACGATCGGGGCACCGCCAGCGGACGCTCGGCGAGCTTGACCTTGCGTTGGCCGAGTTCACATTCCGGCAGGCCGAAGCGGCCGATGTCGACCGGTAGTCCGAGCTGCTTCCCTGGCGAGAATGTCGGCGTCCTCGTCGTGAGATCGCACGATCTCCATGAGAATCCCGGCCGCGACGTCCCGCGGCAGGCAGATATGATCGACCACCCACAGCAGCGCCTGCTGCGCGCTGACAGGTCTGCGCCTTCCGCAACGGCGCGAGCTTCTGCAACGCCTGCTCGCGACGCTCCGCCCGAGCGTCGGCGACTGCATCGCGCGCGAGCGTCTCGATCTCCTCGGAAGAGCGGACCGCGCTCAGGTTGTTCGACATTCCGTTCTTCCTCCATGAAGCCCGAAGCTATTCCATTTGGACCAGTGGCCGACGTCGCAGCAACGGCCGCGGCTACGCATCGAATGTGCATCGAGGCATTTGGATCGCCGCACCCGGCCATTTTGACCTCGCTCGTCCCCGCATGGGCGCCCTGCATCCAGCACATCAGTCACAGAATGCACCTGCTACCTCCGCGGGGACGGCGCAAGGCGGCTTTTGCGGGGCGGAACTCTCACGTTTTCCTGATTCCTGCGTCAGAACGCCGCGCTCGAATTCGCCTATGGTCCGGCGCGTTTCCAACCCTCGGAGGTTTTCCGCATGCGTAAACTGATCATCGCCACCGCCGCCCTCGCGTTCGTCTCGACGGCCGCTCTTGCCCAGTCCACGGAGAAGCCGATGACGACCACCGGCCAGTCGGCGAAGAGCGGCGACGCCATGGGCGGGGGCGACGACATGAAGATGAGCAAGACGAAGAAGAAGTCGGCGAAGAAGTCGTCCGGCGACGCCATGTCGAAGTAGGGCGTGGGCGCGCCTGTCCGCAGGCTCCACATGCGCGACGAGATCGGGCCGCTCCTCTCAGGGGCGGCCCTTGTTCATTCGCGTCGACCGCGATCGCGCACCTCTTCTGCGAGATGTCTCAGCCGGCGGCGAGTCCCATCTGCTGCAATCGCCCCGCGAACCAGGCCGACAATGCCGGATCGATCCGGGCGCCGACATAGACCTCCGGCGTGATCACGCTGCGGCGGTCGAGAATCACCAGCACGCCGATCCAATAGGCGAACCACAGATGCGGATCGGTCAGCGCCATCAGCTTGTGGCGGTCATGCGCCAGCGGCTGGTGGTTGCCGGCCTTGCGGACCTCGATCGCCAGCAGATTGTCGGGCACGGCACGCTTGTGCACGACGATGTCCGGGTAGACCGATTTTCCCAGCTCATCGTCGGTCGAGACGATGGTGCCACGCGGCAGCAGCATGGCGCGGTCGCCGAGCCGATTGTAATCGCAATCGACGTCCCACCCCAGGAAGTTGCGTTCGAGATGCACCGCCAGCCGATGCGTCAAGGCGCGCTCGCCGAGATCACGGTCGAGGATGAAGCGCTCGCGCGCATAGAACTCCTGCAGCGCAGAGATCAGCCGGTTCAATTCACTGTGCATGCCGTTCAGATACAGGAGAGAAGGACACCTCACCATCAACACGCGATCGGCGTGAGTCGCCAACCCCATAAATGAGGCGATGCGCCTTCCCTCGGCCCGCGGCCGTTTTGCGGCCGCCAGCGTTGCGGATTTACATCTGCACTTCGATCAGGCGCGGGCCATATTCGGCATTGGCCTCGGCCAGCGCGGCATTGAACTCGTCAGCCGAGGTGACCGCGCGGGCGGGGACGCCCATGCCCTTCGCCATGGCGACGAAGTCGAGCGTCGGGCGGTCGATCTTGAGCATGTCCTGGGCGCGCTGGCCCGGCTCGCCGGCGCCGACGCCGTCGAACTCGCCGCGCAGGATCTGGTAGATCCTGTTGGCGAACACCACCGTGACGACGTTGAGGTTCTCGCGCGCCTGGGTCCACAGCGACTGGATCGTGTACATCGCGCTGCCGTCGCCCACGAGGCACATGACCTTGCGATCCGGGCAGGCCACCGCGGCGCCGGTCGCGACCGGGGTCGAGAAGCCGATCGAGCCGCCCATGTTCTGCAGCCAGTCATGCGGCTTGGCGGCCGCCGTCGGCGGGAAGAAGCCGCGGCCGGTGGTGATGGATTCGTCGACCACGATCGCATTCTCCGGGATCGCATAGGCGATCGCCTGGGCGATGGTGGTGTGGTTCAACGCGCCGGTGGGCTTGATCAGCTCGGCGAGCGGCTGCGGCTTCACGTCGGCCGGCTTGGCGCCGAGATGGCCGGCCAGCGCCTCGAGCGCCGCGGCCGAGTTCTCGCCCCAGGCGGTCATGCGGTGCACCTCGGTGCCCTCGGCCTTCAGCATGCTCGGCTTGTTCGGATAGGCGAAGAAGGCGACGGGGTCGTTGGCCTCGACCAGCACGATGTACTTGTAGTTCTTCAGGATCGGCAGCGCCTGCTCGATCACGTAAGGGATGCGGTCGATCGAGAAGCGGCCGGCGCCGCGCGCCATGCGCGGGTGATAGGTCTGGCCCATCACGCGGCAGCCGGTCTTGCCGGCAATCTGCTGGGCGAAGGTCAGCGCCTGCTCGGTCAGCGCGCCCGCCGTCATCAGCACCAGGGTCTCGGGGCCGTGGGCATGCAGGATCTTCGCCGCCTTCTCGACCGCCTCAGCCGAATAGCTCGGGCGCTGCGTCTCGGCGGGAACCTGGGCGATGCCGTCGGCCTCGTTCCAGGCGGTGTCGGCGGGCAGGATCAGGGTGGCGATCTGCGGCGGCGCGCTCTTGGCGGCGGCGATCGCGGCGGCGCCGTCGGCGGCCACGGCCTTGGCGCTCGGCGAGGTCCGCACCCAGTCCGACATCGGCCGCGCCAGGCCTTCGATGTCCGAGGTCAGCGGCGCGTTGAAGCCGATGTGGTAGGTGGCGTGCTGGCCGACGATGTTGACGATGCCCGAGCGGGCCTTCTTGGCGTTGTGCAAATTGGCAAGGCCGTTGGCGAGGCCGGGGCCGAGATGGAGGAGCGTCGAGGCCGGCGTGCCCTTCATGCGGAAATAGCCGTCGGCGGCGCCGGTCACCACGCCCTCGAACAGGCCGAGCACGCAGCGCATGCCCTCGACCCGATCGAGCGCGGCGACAAAGTGCATTTCGGAGGTGCCCGGATTGGTAAAGCAGACGTCAACGCCCCCTGCGACCAGGGTCCGTACCAGGCTTTCCGCACCGTTCATCATCTTCTCCTGCTGATTCCGCGCGCTATTTGCAATGTTGGGCAGATCAATCATTGTTCGCCCGCGGCGTCAAAGGGGCTGGCCGCATTGCTGCTATCGCCACGGTGCTCATGCGCGGGCTTGGCTAACAGGATGTTGGTCCAGGACGCGCGCGATCTTCCGTGGGATTTGGGTCACGGACCGTCGCCACATACCGGCCTCACGCCGCCGTGGGTTGCGAAGTGCAACCGTTTATGGCCTGTCTGCGAACGGAATTTGATGTTTGCCAGGGGATGGAAATGAAGCGCTGTTTGGCTTTGGGAATTGCTGCGGTCGCGTCGGTGGCAAGCGCCGGGATGGCGCGGGCGGAAATGTTCGACACCAGGGACCTCTTCGGCGGCGGGCCGAACTTCTATCAGAGCGGTATCAGCCCGATTCCGCGCCAGACCGTGATGTTCCAGAGCCAGTATGCGCCAGGCACCATCGTCGTGAGCACCAGTGAGCGCCGGCTCTATCTGGTCCTGCCGGGCGGCCAGGCGCTACGCTACGGCATCGGCGTCGGCCGTGACGGGTTCCGCTGGAGCGGCGTGCACCGCATCACCGCCAAGAAGGAATGGCCGGCCTGGACCCCGCCGTCGCAGATGCTGCGGCGCCGGCCCGACCTGCCGCGCCACATGGCCGGCGGCATCGAGAACCCGCTCGGCGCGCGCGCAATGTATCTCGGTTCAACGCTGTACCGAATCCACGGCTCGAATGAGCCCGAGACGATCGGCCAGGCGGTATCGTCGGGCTGCTTCCGCATGACCAATGACGACGTCGCCGACCTCTACGACCGCGTCTCGGTCGGCACGACCGTGATCGTCAAGAACTGAGAGCCGCACTCGACCACGACGATGAGGCAATGTCACAGCGCGCATCCTCGCCACGAGCAGCCGTGCTCCTGGCGCCCCCTGCTGAGCGCGGCGGCGGCCGCGCTGGCTGCGCTTGTGACCGTGATGGTCCCGCTGCCGGCGTCGACCACCGAAATTCCGGCGATCGCCGCCCGCCAGCGCATCGAGAAGAAGAGCTTCACCGACGCCGAGATCACCGACGGCTTCTTCAAGACCGCGTTCGGCGCCGAGTATCACCTGGCGGGCCGGGTCGACCGCATCCGGAAGTACAGCGCACCGGTGCGGGTGTTCGCCGATGGCCGCCGCGCCGATCGCAAGGCGCAGCTCGCCAAGGTCGTCAGCGACATCGCCGCGCGCATCCGCAACCTCGACATTGCGATGACCGACGCCGACGGCGAAGCCAATGTCCGCGTCAAGCTGGTGCGCGACCGCGATCTCTACCACACCATCAGCCAGTCCTATGGCAGCGAGCGCGCGCGCGAGATCAAGACCTCGCTGGATCCGCAATGCCTGTCCGGCTTCCGCAAGAACGAGGCGTTCGAGATCGAGCATTCCGACGTCATCCTCACCGTCGACAACGGCGATTTCGTCTTTCTCGACTGCGCCTATGAGGAGCTCCTGCAGTCGCTCGGGCCGATCAACGACACTTCGAGCGTGCCTTGGACCATGTTCAACGACAACGTCTCGATGGGCTATTTCGACGTCTACGATCAGTACATCCTCAACCTGCTCTACGACCCGCGCGTCAAGGCCGGCATGACGCTCGCCGAGGTCAAGGCCGTGCTGCCGGACGTGCTGACGGATGTGCGGGCCTGGGTGAGGAAGACCAACAATCTGGCGGAGTGACGCAGGCGTTTGGTTAAGCGTCGTGGTTTGAGAGCCGAGACGCCGCCTCGAACACAGGTGTCGTCCCGGCGAACGCCGGGACCCATACGCCGCGGCCGTGCAATTGGGCACGCTGAGCGACGCTCTTCTTCCAACTACCGGGCCCGGTGACTATGGGTCCCGGCGTTCGCTGGGACCACACCGCATTTGGCGAAGCGACTGCGGCAACTCGGCGCTATCGGCAGATCCCCTTCAGCGCCCGCCACTCCTCCGCGCTCAGCAGCGGCGGGCCGCTCGGCGGCCGGTCCTCGGCGCGCATGCGGGCGAGACGGTCCTCGCTGAGCGGATGGCTGGCCCACAGCGACGGGCGCTTGCCGTCCTCCTTGCCGGTGATGCGAAACAGCAATTCGCCCATCGGGCGCGTCGGCCGTCCGAGCTTGTGCATCACGTCGATCGCGAAACCGTCCGCCGCCGCCTCCGCCTCGCGCGAATAGGACGCATTGATCATGGCCCGCGAGGCGAAGATCGCCGCGCCCGCGCCGGTGACGTCGCCGAACAGCAGGCCGATCAGGAATGAGCTGCCGCCATTGTGGATCAGCTGCCGCAGGTTGTCGCGGTGCTTGAGGTGGCCGAGCTCATGCGCCAGCACACCGGCGACCTCGTCGGGGTCATTGGCCTTGTCGAGCAGCCCCCTGAACAGGAAGAATTGCCCGCCCGGCAACGCGAAGGCGTTGGGGATCGGCGTATCCAGCACCTGCGACGCGATGCTGTCGTCGAGGCCGGCGGGGCGGCGCAGCGCCGACACCAGCTTGGCGAACGCGGCCTGCCCGGCCGCCTCGCCGCAAAGCTTGTCACCGAACACGGTCTGGATCTGCACCACGGCGGCCTCGCCGAGATGCCGCTCCATGGTCGGCGGCACCAGGGGCGTCAGCCGATCGGATGCGAACGGAATCACCACCAGCACGACGGCGACGATCGAGGCGACGGCGGCCAGCGACCAGCCGACGATGCGCGCGATGGCGCCGCGGGTCATCCTGTTCTGGTCGATATGGCTGCAGCGCGCGATCAGCTCGGCCGACAACGCCGCGTCGCGGATCTCCAGCCGTGCCAGCGGCGATGCCGACAGGCAGCTCACGCGCAGCGTGCCGCTCGGGCCGTCGACGCGGCGGATGTCGGCATAGGGCCAGGAGACGAAATTGTCGGCGCTGCGCATCACGAGCTGATTGGCGAAGCCGATCGTGACCGTCTGCCGCCGGTTGGACAGGCCGTCGAAATAGACCGCAGGGCCGCCGAGCGGAGCGGCCGGCTCGACCGGCGTGGCGGCGGCCGGCGCAGCAGCGGCCACCTGCCCGGGATCAGAATCCGGCGACGTCGAGTCCATCGGCAAATCCTTCGCCGAGCGCGCTGGCCAGATCGCCCCTGGCGGCGACATTGGCCATGGCCTCGATGCCATGCACTTGAACCGACTGCAGCACGGTCGCCCACATGTCGCGCACCAGATAGAGCCGCATCACGACGTTGAGCGCCAGGATCCAGGCGATGTAGCCCAATCCGACCAGCACCAGCATCGGCACGTTGTCGGACAGCGCCTGCGCCTGAGGCCGGCCGTCACTCCCCGGCCCCAGCAATCTGAGCATCAGCGCGGCGACACCGCCGAAATAGGCGCTGGAGGCGATCGACAGCAGAAACCACCAGCCGATCACCTTCCAATAGAGACCATAGAACGCATTGCCGGGCAGGTCCGATTCCAGACGCACGCCGCCGAAGCGAATGCCCGACAGCCACCAGCGCCACTCGATCGCTTTGAACTGCGCATAGACGAACGGAAACAACGGAAACAGCAGCAGCGCAAACGGCGCGATGACCCACAGATACCAGGCGCGCTTGAAGAACTCCCAGCCGCGTCCCTCGAAGTCGCCGCTGAGATCGCCATAGTGCGAATGTCGCATCTTGTAGCGCTCGAGCGCGGCGGCGCGCCACGGCCAGGCCAGCCCCAGCGTGACCACCGTCAACAAGGTCCACAACATGGCGCGCCCGGCATAGGCCCAGCCCGAACCCGTCATCCAGAACCGGATGCCGCGCCAGACCGTGCGCGTCAGCCGGTAGCGGCGCGCGCGGAAGATGGCGAACTGGCCGAAGGCGTAGAAGGCGATCACCAGCGGCACGCTGGCGAAGCCCTGGTAGCGCTCGGCCTCGACGCCGATGAGGAAATAGGCGAGATAGATCGGGACCAGGATCGCCATCGCGAACAGGAAGCCGATCAGGAGCTCCTTGCCGCGCCCGGTATATTCTGCGGCATCACCGTCGACAGCCGTGTTGACCCAGAGATGCCGGCGGATGTCGGTCGCGAGCCAGAACCGGTAGAAGCCCAGTGTGATCAGTTCGATGGCCGCCCCGCGGCTGACCAGCCGGAAGAACTCGCCACGCGCACCTGAGAAGGTGGCGGTGAGAGGCGGAAGCGGCGGCAGCTGCTCCGGAACGTAACTCATCTGGTTCACGGCTCAGGGCCTCCGACACACGCAAAAGATCTACAATATACCTCGATTGTTCGTCGCCGGGACGACTCCGAGGTTCGACGTATTTTCTACGCAAGTCGGCCGAAAAAAAACACCGACCTCGACGAGGATGACTAAAATATCTGCATCCGGCCGGTTGGCGAACGCATGTCCCGCATGCGCCAACCGCTTGGTCGGCACCTCAAGACGTCTTGTCGAACAATTCCCGCCCGATCAGCATGCGCCGGATCTCGCTGGTGCCGGCGCCGATCTCGTAGAGCTTGGCGTCGCGCAGCAGCCGCCCGGTCGCATAGTCGTTGATGTAGCCGTTGCCGCCGAGCAGCTGGATCGCATCGAGCGCACATTGCGTCGCCTTTTCGGCGGCGAACAGAATCGCGCCCGCCGCGTCCTCGCGCGTGGTCTCGCCGCGATCGCAGGCCTTGGCCACCGCATAGACATAGGCGCGCGCGGCGTTCATCGTCGTGTACATGTCGGCGACCTTGCCCTGCACGAGCTGGAAGGTGCCGATCGGCTGGCCGAACTGCTTGCGCTCATGCACGTAAGGCAGCACAGCGTCCATGCAGGCCTGCATGATGCCGAGCGGACCTGCGGCGAGCACCGCGCGCTCGTAGTCGAGGCCACTCATCAGCACGTTGACGCCGCGGCCGGCCTGCCCCAGCACATTCTCCTCCGGCACCTCACAATCCTCGAACACCAGCTCGCAGGTGTCCGAGCCGCGCATGCCGAGCTTGTCGAGCTTCTGCGCGGTCGAGAAGCCCTTCATGCCCTTCTCGATGATGAAGGCAGTGATGCCGCGCGGCCCGCCCTGCGGATCAGTCTTGGCATAGACCACCAGCGTTTCCGCGATCGGACCGTTGGTGATCCACATCTTGTTGCCGTTGAGGACGAAGCGATCACCCTTTTTGTCGGCGCGCGTCTTCATCGACACCACGTCGGAGCCGGCCTGCGGCTCGGACATCGCGAGCGACCCGACATGCTCGCCCGAGATCAGCTTGGGCAGATATTTGCGCTTCTGCGCCTCGTTGCCGTTGCGGCGGATCTGGTTGACGCAGAGATTGGAGTGGGCGCCGTAGGACAGGCCGACCGAGGCCGAGGCGCGCGAGATCTCCTCCATGGCGATGCAGTGCTCGAGATAGCCGAGACCCGCCCCGCCATACTCCTCCTCGACGGTGATGCCGTGCAGGCCGAGCTCGCCGATGCGGGGCCAGAGGTCGCGCGGAAACTGGTTGGAGCGGTCGATCTCGGCGGCGCGCGGCGCGATCTGCTCCTGCGAAAAGCTCGCCACCGTCTCGCGGATTGCGTCCGCGGTCTCGCCGAGATCGAAATTGAACATGCGCTGCGCGTTGGCGATCATGGGGCGGCCTCCTGCTAGTCTTCTGCTTTGCAACAATCGCTCAAAGCCATATTCCGTGACGTGGCGCTTGTCACGCCCGACGTCCGGACAAATACCAGCGTTGCGACGCAAGACCGGCCCGGCGGCCCAAACTCCGCGCTTGCCCCGCGCTCCCGGGCAGGATGTAATCGCGCCCGACATCGCCGGACAGCTAGAATCCGGCCATCAGGGAGACGTCCATGCACGGGACCACCACGACGGCCGAGGCACAGCGACACGCCGCAGCAGGCGAGCGCGTCAACGACGCGGCCGCCAGTCGCGCCGCATCGTTGCCGCTCGCCGAATTCGACCCCGGTCATCCGGAGTTGTTCCGTACCGACACGCACTGGCCCTATTTCGACCGGCTGCGTCGCGAGGATCCGGTGCACTACTGCAAGGAGTCGATGTTCGGCCCCTACTGGTCGATCACCCGCTACGACGACATCATGGAGATCGAGACCAACCACGCGGTGTTCTCCTCGGTGTCCGCGCTCGGCGGCATCACCATTCGCGACGTCGACCCCGACCTGCGCCGCGAGAGCTTCATCGCGATGGATCCGCCGCGCCATGCCGCGCAGCGCAAGACCGTGGCGCCGATGTTCACGCCGACACATCTCGACGAGCTCGCGATCAACATCCGCAAGCGCTCCGCCGAATGCCTGGACAATCTGCCTGTCGGCGAGGTGTTCGACTGGGTCGATCGCGTCTCGATCGAGCTGACGACGCAGATGCTGGCGGTGCTGTTCGACTTCCCCTGGGAAGACCGCCGCAAGCTGACGCGCTGGTCGGATATCGCGACCACGATCCCCGGCCCCGATGGGCTTGTCGCGACCGAGGACGAACGGCAGGCCGAGCTGATGGACTGCGCCCGCTATTTCGCGCGGCTCTGGCAGGAGCGCGTCAACCAGCCGCCGAAGAGCGACCTGCTGTCGATGATGGCCCACAGCGAGGCGACGCGGAACATGGACCCGAAGAACTTCCTCGGCAATCTCGTGCTCCTGATCGTCGGCGGCAACGACACCACGCGCAACACCATGTCCGGCAGCATCTATGCGCTCAGCCAGAACCCGGATCAGTACCGCAAGCTCAAGGATAACCCCGCGCTGATCGACAGCTTCGTCCCCGAGGTCATCCGCTGGCAGACCCCGCTCGCCCACATGCGCCGCACCGCGCATTCCGACATCGAGTTCCGCGGCAAGCAGATCAAGAAAGGCGACAAGGTCGTGATGTGGTATGTCTCGGGCAACCGCGACGAGGCCGCCATCGAGCGTCCCTACGACTTCATCATCGATCGTGTCAGGCCGCGCCAGCATCTGTCGTTCGGCTTCGGCATCCACCGCTGCGTCGGCTTGCGATTGGCCGAACTGCAACTCAAGATCATCTGGGAGGAAATCCTGAAGCGATTCGATCATATCGACGTGATGGAGGAGCCAAAGCGGGTCTATTCGAGCTTCGTGAAGGGATATGAGACATTGCCGGTGCGGATTGCGGCTTAAGTTGTATTGAAGACGAATCGGGTCCGACACGAACGGTCCCGTAGGGTGGGCAAAGGCGGTCGCGTATCGCGCGAACGCTGTGCCCACCATCTTTCGATTGGCGCGAAACGCGGTGGGCACGCTTCGCTTTGCCCACCCTACGCGTCCTGCTCGCGACGACAGGCGAGCAGACTTATGACTTGTCTCGATTGTCGAGCGACTGTTCAGCAAAGGACGACCCCCATGACCGCCCAGGCCGCGATCCGTTCCGATCATGCCGATCTGCTGCGCGAAGCGCGGCTGGAGGCCTATGCGACGCCGATCGAGGACTTCCATCCCGGCGCGCCTCGGCTGTTCCAGAACGACACGATCTGGCCGTGGTTCGAGCGGCTGCGCAAGGAGGCGCCGGTGCACTACTGCACCAAGGCGCCGATCGAGCCCTATTGGTCGGTGACGCGCTATCACGACATCATGCATGTCGACACCAACCACGCGATCTTCTCCTCGGACGTCAGCAATGGCGGGATCATGATCCGAGACGTGCCGCCCGGATACGAATGGCCGAGCTTCATCGCGATGGACGAGCCTGTTCATGGCGAGCAGCGCAAGACGGTGTCGCCGATGTTCACGCCCGACCATCTCGACCAGATGGCGGTGCTGATCCGCGAGCGCTCGGCCAAGGTGCTGGATTCGCTGCCGCGCAACGAGACCTTCAACTGGGTCGAGAAGGTCTCGATCGAGCTGACCACGCAGATGCTGGCGACCCTGTTCGATTTCCCGTTCGAGGAACGCCGCAAGCTGACGCGCTGGTCCGACGTCTCGACCGCGCTGCCCAAAAGCGGCATCGTCTCGTCGGAGGAGGAGCGCCGCCGCGAACTCGGCGAATGCGCCGAGACCTTCGGCCGGATGTGGAAGGCGCGCCAGGCCGAGCCCGGCCGCGACCTGATCTCGATGATGGCGCATAGCGAGGCGACGCGGCACATGACGCCGGACAATCTGATGGGCAATCTGATCCTGCTCATCGTCGGCGGCAACGACACCACGCGCAACACCATGACGGCCTCGGTGCTGGCGCTGAACGAGAACCCGGCCGAGTATCAGAAGCTGCGCGACAATCCGGCGCTGATCGAGACCATGGTGCCTGAGGTGATCCGCTGGCAGACGCCGCTCGCCCACATGCGCCGCACCGCGCTGGTCGATACCGAGCTCGGCGGGAAGACGATCAAGAAGGGCGACCGCGTCGTGATGTGGTACGTCTCGGGCAACCGCGACGGGGAGGTGATCGAGAATCCGGACGCCTTCATCATCGACCGCAAGCGGCCGCGCATCCATCTCTCATTCGGCTTCGGCATCCACCGCTGCGTCGGCATGCGGCTCGCCGAGTTGCAGCTGCGCATCGTCTGGCAGGAGATCCTCAAGCGCTTCGACCGTATCGAGGTCGTCGGCGAGCCGAAGCGGGTCTATTCCAGCTTCGTCCGCGGCTATGAATCGCTGCCGGTGCGGATCCCGGGGTGAGTTCCTGTTACTCCCGCCACTCCACATGACGATCGCGTGGTCGGCCGCATGAGGCTTCCCCAGCCGAACCACGAGGCCCTCGGCTGCCTATGAGAATCCGGCATGCGGGGTGAACGAGATTCAATGGGCTTCGACGGTCGTTTCTGGCTAAATCATCCGCTGCACCATCGGTGCTCATGAACCTCAGGACGCCATAACCTCAGGACGCCATGGCCGCTTCCGACACGCCCACCACCGACTGGCCGCTCGCCATCTACGAGGCGCTGAAGGCGGCTGACGTCCGGCAGCTCTGCTACGTCCCCGATGCCGGCCATTCCCGCCTGATCCGCCTCGCCCATGACGATCCCGCGATCGCCACCACGGTCCTCACCACCGAGGAGGAAGGTATCGCGCTCTCCGCCGGCGCCTGGCTCGGCGGCCAGCGCGCAGTGCTCCTGATGCAGTCGAGCGGCGTCGGCAATTGCGTCAACATGCTGTCGCTGCTGGCGAGCTGCCGCTTCCCGTTCCTCAGCTTCGTGACGATGCGCGGCGAATGGGCCGAGTTCAATCCGTGGCAGGTGCCGATGGGCAAAGCGACGCAGGCGGCCTTCGAGATCATGGGCGTCACGGTGTTCCGGCTGGAGCGTCCCGAGGACGCCGGCGAGATGGCGGCCGCTGCAGCGAGGCTCGCGTTCGACAGCGACCAGCCGATCGCGGTGCTGATCTCCCAGCGCATGATCGGCGCCAAGAAGTGGACGGAGGCGAAGTGATGAGAGCACCGCTCGACCGCCGCACCGCCGTCAAGGCGTTGCTCCATCATCGCGGCGATCTGCTGGTCGTCAGCGGCCTCGGCTCGTCGTCCTACGACGTGTTCGCCGCGGGCGATCACGACGCGAACTTCTATCTCTGGGGCGCGATGGGCGGCGCGGCCATGATCGGCCTGGGTCTCGCACTGGCGCAGCCATCGCGCCCGGTCGTCGTCATCACCGGCGACGGCGAGCAACTGATGGGGCTCGGCAGCCTCGCGACCTCGGCGGCGAAGCAGCCGAAGAACCTCTCGGTCGTCGTGCTCGACAACGCCCATTTCGGCGAGACCGGCATGCAGATGAGCCATTCGGGGCTCGGCGCGAAGCTGGAGCTGATCGCCGCGGGCGCCGGCTTTCCCTCGGTGAGCACGATCGAAACGCATGCCGCGCTCGAAGCCTTCCGTCCAAAGCTGCATGATCGCGCGGGGCCGCATTTCGCCCGCGTGGCGATCTCGACCGATCATGTCGACCGCGCTTTGCCGCCGCGCGACGGTGTTTTCCTGAAGACCCGTTTTCGCGGCCATCTCGGATTTCCCGTCAGCTAGAACGCGAACGCGGGCGCAAGCGCCATGCCGCTGGGGCGGGGCCGGACGCGCGCGGCGTGGTCATTCCCTGCTTGCCAAGGCTGGCATGCTTCGTCATAGGCTATGACGAACAAGCATAGGGAGACCGCGAGGCCGCGCGATCACGGTCGGCGGAGCAGCGCATGACAGAACAGCATCAGCCCGACGACTACGCCGACATCCGCGACGCGGTGGCAAAGCTCTGCGCCCAGTTCCCCGGTGAATATTGGCGCAAGCTCGATCGCGAGATGGCCTATCCGTCCGCCTTCGTGGATGCGCTGACACAGGCCGGCTATCTCTCCGTGCTGATCCCCGAGGAATATGGCGGCGCCGGATTGAAGCTGTCGGCCGCGGCGGCGATCCTCGAGGAGATCCAGCGCGCCGGCTGCAATGGCGGCGGCTGCCATGCCCAGATGTACACGATGGGCACGGTACTGCGTCATGGCAATGCCGAGCAGAAGGCCAAGTGGCTGCCAAAAGTCGCGAGCGGCGAATTGCGGCTGCAGGCGTTCGGCGTCACCGAGCCGACGTCAGGCACCGACACATCGTCGCTGAAGACCTTCGCCAGGCGCGACGGCGACAGCTACGTCGTCAACGGCCAGAAGATCTGGACCAGCCGCGCCGAATATTCCGACCTGATGATCCTGCTGGCGCGCACCACGCCGAAGGACCAGGCGCAGAAGCGCACCGACGGTCTCTCCGTCTTCATCGTCGACATGCGCGAGGCCAAGAAGGCCGGGCTCGCCATCCGCCCCATCCGGACCATGATGAACCACGCCACGACGGAAGTCTTCTTCACCGACATGCGGGTGCCGGCGGAGAACCTGATCGGCGAGGAAGGCAAGGGCTTCCGCTACATCCTCTCCGGCATGAACGCCGAGCGCATCCTGATCGCGGCCGAATGCGTCGGCGATGCCAAATGGTTCATCGCCAAGGCCACCGCCTATGCCAAGGAGCGCGTCGTGTTCGGCCGCCCGATCGGCCAGAACCAGGGCATCCAGTTCCCGATCGCCAAGGCCTATGCGTCGATGCGCGCGGCCGAGCTGATGGTCAAGGAAGCGACCCGCAAATACGAGGCGGGGCTCGATTGCGGCGCCGAGGCCAATATGGCCAAGATGCTGGCGGCCGATGCGTCGTTCGAGGCGGCCAATGCCTGCATCCAGACCCATGGCGGCTTCGGCTTCGCCGAGGAATACGACGTGGAGCGCAAATTCCGCGAGACGCGGCTGTATCAGGTGGCGCCGATCTCGACCAACCTCATCCTGTCCTACGTCGCCGAGCACGTGCTCGGCATGCCCAGGTCGTATTGAGGTCCTGCCATGCTGCCGCTTGAAGGGATCATTGTCGTCGCCGTCGAGCAGGCGGTGGCCGCGCCGTTCTGCTCGTCGCGCCTCGCCGATGCCGGCGCCCATGTCATCAAGATCGAACGGCCCGAGGGCGATTTCGCCCGAGGCTACGACGCCGCCGCCAAGGGCCAGAGCAGCTACTTCGTCTGGCTCAACCGCGGCAAGGACTCCGTCATCGTCGACCTTTCAAAACCGGAAGGTCGCGCCGAGCTGGAGAAGCTGATCGCCGGCGCCGACGTTCTCTTGCAGAACCTCAAGCCCGGCTCGATGGACAGAATGGGCTTTGCGCGCGAGCGGCTGCGCCAGGACTATCCGAAGCTGATCTGCTGCACCATCACCGGCTACGGCGACTCCGGTCCCTATGCCGACCGCAAGGCCTATGACCTGCTGATCCAGGCGGAGAGCGGACTGGCCTCGATCACCGGCGGCCCCGACGGTCCGTCGCGCGTCGGCATGTCGATCGTCGATGTCGCCACCGGCGCGACGGCACATGCCGCGATCCTCGAGGCGCTGATCAGGCGCGGCCGCACCAATGAGGGCGCCGATATCAGGATCTCGATGTTCGACGTGATGGCCGACTGGCTCACCGTGCCGCTGCTCAACGCGGAAGCCGGCAACGCGCCGAAGCGCATCGGCCTCGCCCATCCCTCGATCGCGCCCTATGGCGTGTTCACCTCGAAAGACGGCAAGGACATCCTGATCTCGATCCAGAGCGAGCGCGAGTGGAAGACGCTGTGCGCCAAGGTGCTGGACCAGCCCGGGCTGCCCGACGATCCGCGCTTCGCCAACATGGTCGAACGCGTGCGCAATCGTGCGCTGACCGACGGCATCGTCGCCGCGCGCTTCGCGGCGCTGTCGCGCGATGAGCTGCTGGGCAAGCTCGCCGCGGCCGACATCGCCTTCGCCGAGGTCAACAGCATGGCGGATCTCTCGGTCCATCCGCATCTGCGGCGCATCGAGGTGGACACGCCGAACGGCGTCGTCAGCTATCCCGCGCCGGCGGCGATCGTGGTCGGCGAGGACAGGCACTACGGCGCCGTGCCCGCGACCGGCGAGGCCGCCTCGCCCCATCAGCGCAAGGGATGATCATGACGGACCCGCTCGATCTCGACCATCTCCGGCAATGGGTCGGCCGCAGCGCCGAGGCGACCGACATCGTCACCGCGCAGCTCACCAAGGGCCTGCGCGCGACGCTGTTCCAGGACATCGGCGAGCCGACAACCGGCGACATCGCGCCCTACACGGTGCATTGGTGCCTGGGCCAGCCCGTGTTTCCGCACGATCAGCTCGGCCCCGACGGCCATCCCACCCGCGGCGGCTTCCTGCCGCCGGTACCCTTGCCGCGCCGCATGTGGGCGGGCGGCGAGGTGCAGTTCATCGATCCCTTGCGCGTCGGCGATGTCGCCACCCGCGTCTCGACGATCTCAGACGTCACCCTGAAGAGCGGTTCGACCGGCCAGCTCTGCTTCGTCGCCGTCGAGCACGTCGTGACCACGCCGCGCGGCGTCGCGATCCGCGAGCGCCAGGACATCGTCTATCGCGACATGGGCGGGGCGCAGGCTGCGCCGGCAAAAGCGCCGCCGCCTCCGCCGGTCGCGCAGCACAGCGAGACTCGTGTCTCCGATGCCGTGCTGCTGTTTCGCTATTCCGCCCTGACCTTCAACGGCCATCGCATCCATTACGACCGCGACTACGTCACCAGGGTCGAAGGCTATCCCGGACTGATCTTCCACGGCCCGCTGCAGGCCGCGCTGCTGGTCGAGTTCGCCGCCCGGCTGAAGGGCAAGCCGCCGGCGAAGTTCGCCTATCGAGGCGTACAGCCGCTGTTCGAGGGCAGCGAGTTCTCGGTCAACGCCAACCCCGTCGATGCCGGCCTGGAGCTGTGGACCGCCAACGCCGAGCGCCAGCCGACGATGAAGGGCACCGCGAATTGGTGAAGTCGGTCTCGTCAATGCGAGCGAAGCGACGCAATCCAGAGTTCCACCCGCGACTCTGGATTGCTTCGTCGCTTCGCTCCTCGCAATGACGGTCATTCGAGGAAACGCCGTGCCAAAAACCACAGGAACAACAACCAAGCCCGTCACCGTCAAGCAGGCCACCTTCGAACTGCTGCGCGCGTTCGGCATCAAAAAAGTCTTCGGCAATCCCGGCTCGACCGAGCTGCCCTTCCTCAGCGACTGGCCCGACGACATCGACTACGTGCTCGGCCTGCAGGAGGCCTCGGTGGTCGGCATGGCCGACGGCTATGCCCAGGCGACGCGCAATGCCGGCTTCGTCAATCTGCATTCGGCGGCCGGCGTCGGCAACGCGCTCGGCAACATCTACACCGCGCATCGCAACCAGACGCCGCTGGTGATCACCGCCGGTCAGCAGGCGCGCTCGATCCTGCCTCTACAGGCGTTCCTCTATGCCGAACGCCCGTCCGAATTCCCGCGCCCTTACGTCAAATACAGCGTCGAGCCGGCGCGGCCCGAGGACGTGCCGGGCGCGATCGCCCGCGCCTACTACACCGCGATGCAGCCGCCCTGCGGGCCGACCTTCGTCTCGATCCCGATCGACGACTGGATGCATCCGGCGCAACCGATCACCGCGCGCAAGGTGAGCCGCGAGCTCGGCCCCGATCGCGCCGCCATGGACGAACTAGTGAGCGCACTTGCCGCCGCGAAGAATCCCGCACTCGTGGTCGGCCCCGGCATCGACCGCGCCGGCTGCGTCGATCTGATGGTCGAGGTCGCCGAGAAGGCCAAGGCCGCGGTCTGGGTCAGCCCGTTCTCGGCGCGCTGCTCGTTTCCCGAGCGCCATCCGCAATTCCAGGGCTTTCTGCACGCCTCGCCCGGACAATTGTCCGACGCCCTGAAGCCACACGACCTCGTCGTCGTGTTCGGCGCCCCGGTGTTCACCTTCCATGTCGAGGGCCATGCCGCGATCTTCGACGGCGCCACCACGCTCTATCAGGTCACCGACGATGCCGAAGGCGCCGCCGTGCCGCCGATCGGCACCAGCATCATTGCCACCATGCGGCCGGCGCTGGAGCTGTTGCTGGAGTTGCTGCCGGAGACCAGGCGCGCGGCGCCGAAGGGCCGCGTGCTGCCGGCCGCGCCGGAGCCGGCCGATCCGATCCCGGTCGACTATCTCCTGCATACGCTGGCGCAGGCGCTTCCGGCGGGCAGCGCCGTGGTCGAGGAGATCCCCTCGCATCGGCCGGTGATGCACAAGTACATGCCGATGCCCGGCGCGGATTCGTTCTACACGATGGCGAGCGGCGGGCTCGGCTACAGCCTGCCGGCGGCGGTCGGTATGGCGCTGGGGCGCACCGCGGGCCGCACGGTGTGCCTGATCGGCGACGGCTCGGCGATGTATTCGCTGCAGGCGCTGTGGACCGCCACGCAGCGCAGGCTGCCGCTGACGGTCGTCGTCATCAACAATTCCGGCTATGGCGCGATGCGCTCGTTCAGCCAGGTCATGCAGGTGCGCAACGTGCCCGGGCTCGAGCTGCCCGGCCTCGATTTCGTCAAGCTCGCGGAAGGCATGGGCTGCGATGCAGTGCGCGTGAGCAATGCCGCCGAGCTCGCCAGTGCGCTGACGCGAGCCCTCGCACATGCCGGCACGAGCCTCGTCGAGGTGATGGTCGACGCCGCGGTCCCGCTGCTCTACGCCCGGAAGGGCTGATCCGACGTTCGCACAGCGGACGACTTGTCAATCATGACATATGCGACAATGCGTCGCATCTTCAATGGCGGCAGCATGGCTCGCCGCGAAATGCTCATCGGCCCGCCGCAACCGTGCAACCGGCGTACCGCCGGCAACCGCTTGTTTCAAAAGCTTTCTGTTCCCCTGCGCCATCTCGTCACGGCCGGCTCGCCGCAAACATCGCGAAATCCTGCCGTCAGCTTGCAGGCGGACGCCTTGCTGCTTGCAAGGTCCGACCATGCTGCAAGCCAAAATCATTTTCAAAAGGTTCCATCATCCAATCCAGCGTACCAAGGGAGTTGAGCTGATGGCGGACAAGAAGAACCTTCAAACCGCAGCGTCGAGGACCGATCTCTATCGCCATGTCAGCGTGCTGGCCCTGATGACCGCCCTGACGATGATGGCGCTGCCGCATCAGGCCAATGCGCAGGCCATGACCACCGCCCTTGCCACTTCGGCCACCACCAACGCCGCCGCGAAGGCGGCGCAGGATGCGGCGGCGAAGGCCGCGGCCGCTGCCGCTGCCAAGGCGGCGCAGGACGCCGCTGCCAAGGCTGCGGCGAAGGCGGCGAGCGATGCCGCTGCAAAGGCGGCAGCTAACGCCGCTGCAAAGGCTGCAACCAAGGCCGCAGCCGACGCCGCTTCAAAGGCCGCCGCCAACGCCGCCGCAAAGGCCGCGACCAGCGCCGCCGCCAAGGCGGCCACCACGGCCGCAGCAACGGCAGCCGCCACCGCAGCGAGCACGGCAGCCAAGACCGCCGCCGCAACCCCGACGGCCACGGTTGCGACGGCCAGCACCGCGGCCAAGCCCGTCGCGGCCACCACTACGGCGGCCAGCACAGCCAAGCCCGCCGCGGCCGCCACCGCGGCAACGACGACGACCGGCACGGCCAAGACTGCAACCGCGACCACCACGGGCACGAGCACGAGCGCTGCCAAGCCGGCCGCGGCTGCCGCAGCGACGGCAACCACCACTGTCGCCCTCGCAAAGGCCACCGCCACGCCTGCCGCCGCAGCAACCCCGGCCAAGGCGGCTGCCGCGGCGTCGAGCAGCACCGATGCCGTCGCCAAGGCCAACGCGGCGGCCGCGGCCGCCGCGCAGACCGCCGCCGCCGCCGAGGCGCAGGTCGCCGCCGACCGCAAGGCGATCGATGTCGCGCGTCAGGCCGAGCAGAACGCACGAGGCGCCGCGATCGAGGCCCAGGAGCAGGCCGAGAAGAACCCAACCGCGGCCAACCAGGCGGCGGCGACGGCGAATGCCGCGAAGCTGACGGCCGCCTCGGCCGCGCTGCAGAGCGCCTTCCAGAAGCTCGACAAGGACATCGACGTCTCCAACGAGGCCAAGGAAGCCGCCAACGCCGCCAAGGACACGGCGCGCGAGACCGCCGAGGCCGCCGCGAAGGCGGCCCAGCAGGCCGGCCAGGCCGCCGGAAACGCCAACAATGGTGGCAACGCCAACAATGGCGGCAATGCCAACAATGGCGGAGCGGCGGCCGGCAACGGCGGCAACAACAACAATAACAACAACCAGCAGAACCAGGCGGCCCAGGAAGCCGCCGAGCAGGCCGCGCTGCAGGCGGCGTTGAAGACCGGCGAGCAGGCCCGCGCGGTCGCCCAGCAGAAGACCCAGGCCGCGCAGGCGGCTGCGACCCAGAACCAGAAGACGGTCGAGGCCGCGCTGAACCAGAAGATCGGCACGATCGATGCGACGGTGGAAGCGGCCGAGCAGAAGGTGAACGCCGACCGGCAGGCCCTGGAACAGGCGCGTCAGGCGGCACAGCAGGCCAAGCAGGATGCGCAGGAGGCCGCCGAGGTCCTCGAGCGTGCCAACAATGCGGCCAACCAGGCCGCGCTGGCGGCGGCCCAGGCCAAGGCGCAGACCACCGCCAACGCCTTCAACCAGGCCAATGCGACGCTGAACGCCGACAACCAGGCCCTGACCCAGGCGCGCGAAACCGGCGAGCAGCAGGAGGGGGCGCTGCGCGCGGCGGCTCAACAGCAGATCCAGGCCGGCTACACCGCCGCTCAGCAGGCGACCCAGGCCGCCTGGGCCGAGGCGCAGCAGATCGGCAACGCTGCGCTGGCCGCGCTCGAGCAGTAACGCGATTGCGGTCCGCGTCGCCGACCGGCAGCGCGGACCCGCTCATAACAACAAGACCATCACCAGCCACATGCCGAACCGATCGGGGACGGCGCACGCGTCGGCGACCTGACCTCACCCCGCCGCGTGAGACGCGCCCCGGTCCCCCCCACCGCCCGGCATGCCATGCCTTGAGCCCCGCCCCCCTGCGGGGCTTTTTTTGTGCGCGACCGAGCGATCATGTCGCGGCCATCCTTCGAGCGCCGGTATCGGAGCCAGACCTCATGGTAAGGAGCGCCGCTCTTCGGCGCGTTCAGGCGATGCTCTGCATCGCCCTGAGAACCATGAGGCCCGGAGCGCGCCGCCATGGGAAGGCCATCTGCAATAGCCCTGCGGGTCGGCGGTGATGTTGGCGACGACGGTCAGCCAAACGGCCCCCATCACACGCTCAGTACTGGACACGCACGCCGACGACGCCGACCACCGCCATGAAATTGTTGAGCGCGATGTTGGAGCGGGTCCATTCGGTGCGGACCTCGCTCTTCAACTGAACGTTGCGGTTCATCTTGTAGGTGCCGCCGGCGGCGACGAACATGCGCTGGTCGACGCGGCCGATGCCGACGAACTGATCCTGGCCGTAGCCGCCGCGCAGCGTTCCGATCAGCCACGGCTCGAACTGATGATCCATCTGCAGGATCACGTCGCGGGACAGGATGCCCGAGACGTTCATCGCCGGCGTCTCCGAGGCCTGCGAGCGCGCCACCAGCACGAAGGTCGTGGTGTCGGTCGCGGCCCATGCGAGCGTCGCATCCGCGATCACGCCGCTGACGTTCGGCATCAGCGGCGAGTCCATGCGGCGCGTGAGATAGCCGACCGAGGCTTCGCCGGTCAGCGATCCCATATTGACGACGGCGCCGCCACGCGCGGTGATGCCGCTGGAATCGCGGCGCTGGCCGTTGAAGTCGACCTGCAGATCGTGGTTGCGCCGATCGAAGCTCATGTCGACGAACGGCGAGATGTTCGGCGTCAGCACATAGGTGACGCGGACCTGCGCGCCCGGCTGGGTGTAGTTGCGGTCCTGCGTCCGCAGCGGCACGTTGGCCGTGATGACAGCATCGTTGAAGACGACCCGGTCCGCCGATCCCTTGAACGCGATCTCGGTCGGACCGATCTTCTGCAGCACGCCGGCGCTGCCGCCGAAGCTGGTGGCCCGCGGCAGCTTGAGCGCGCCCGGAAGCGTCAAGGCGTCGTTGACGAAACGCGCCTCGCCGGTGACGGCCGTGCCCTCGGTGACGTCGTAGCGCCCTTGCGCGCGCGCCTCGAAGGTCGGATGGCTGATGGAGCGGACGTTGGTGTCCTCGGTATAGGCACCGCGGAAATCGGCGTTGAGCTGATGCCGCTCCCATTGCGAGCGGACCGCGACCTCCGTCGCCACGATCGCGACCGGTGAGCCCTGCCCGCCGTTGCGCCGGGTGGGATTGGTGTCATAGCCGGCCAGGATCTCGACGGCCGGCTTCACCAGGAACGACCCGACCGTCATCCCCGTCGGATCGTAGGGCTTCGCATCGGCGGTCACCGGCTGCGGCTTCACCGTGTTCAGATTGCGATCCGGAAGAACGTCGCGGTTGCGCAGCACGGCCGCGGGCTGGGCGGCTGCCACGGTCTCGTCCGGCTTGGCCGGCGGCGCCCCGGCGGCTGCCGCGGGCTTTGCCGCGATCTGCCGTGCGGCCGGTTGCGGCGCGGCGCGTTGAGCGTCTCGCGCCGGCTCGGCCGTGGCCACGCGCGCACCACGGGCGGGCTGAAACGCGGAGAATCCGAAGCTGCCGACCGACGCGCCGGGCCTGCCCGGCGCGGCCAGCGACGGCGCGCCGGCCTCCCGCACCGGACGCAACAATGCGCTCACGCCACGCGGGTCCTGGCGCATCATCAGCGTCCGGCTGTCGTTGGTGATCCGCGGAACGTTGTAGTAGATGCTGCGCGCCGTCACGTGACGGAAGAACAGCCGATCGGCGCGTCCCGGGACGACGTCCGTCGGCTTGGCCTTGATGGTCTGCTGTCCGGACGCGGCATCCACCACCATCACGGTCAAGAGCAGCACCTCGACGAGCGCGAGCGTGACCCCGCGGTGGGATCGCGTCACCATGAGCCGCTTGGTCCGCACCGCGAACGCGCCGGTCTTTTGTCGTGAATGAGCCTGCAAAGCAATGCCGGAGAGTATGCCAATATCACGCGACGACGTCAGGTCGGGGCGCCGCCGCAACGACTACGCAGCGCATGCTCGCGACGAGCTCCCCTTGCCTTGCAGATAGCCGGCAAACGTCGGCGGAAGTTTTGCCGAGCTGGGACGATTTCAGGCGAGATTGAGAGGTGTTCGCAATGAACCGCCGCGAAGCGGCGCCGCCGCATCTCCGCGTTCGCAGACAGCACTAATTAGTTCAAATGAGGACAATCGTTGCGCGGGCTTCGCCAAAGTCGGCGAAATTCGGACTTCGGCATGATGTCGTTTCGACGATCATTCGGCCGAGACCGGCTTCGGCGATCGCGGGTCTTGCGCCGTTGCCGCCGTTCAGGAAGCCAAGAAGCCGCCATCGGCCACCAGAACGTGGCCGACGACGTAGGACGACGCGTCCGACAACAACCACAGCACGGCCTCGGCGATGTCCTCAGGCTGCCCCATCCGGCGCAGCGGCAGGCCGGCGGCGACGGTCGCGACGTCGCCGACACCGGCGCGCAGCATCATGTCGGTGACGACACGTCCGGGCGCAATCGCGTTGATCCGGACGCCGCGCGGTGCCGCCTCCATCGCGGCCGATCGCGTCAGCGAAATGACGGCCGCTTTCGAGGCCGAATAGAGCGCAAGCCCCGCATTCGGATTGCGCACGCCGCTGACGGAGGCGTTGATCACGATGCGTCCCCGGCCGCGCGCATACATGATCGGCAACTGCGCGCGCAGGCACAGAAAAACCGAGCGCACATTGGCGTCGAACACGTCCGCATAGACGCCGTTGCCCTGCTGCTCGATCGGCGCCCGGCGCTCCTGGACACCGGCATTGTTGAAGGCCGCATCCAACCGGCCGTAGCGCTCCAGCACTGCCTGTACCAGGCTCGCCACATCGTCCTCGCGCGTGACGTCGGCTTTCACCGCGAGGGCCTCGGCCCCGAGCGCCCGGCATCGTGCCGCCGTATCGGCCAGCTCGGCCTCGCGCCGCCCGGCGACGACGACCGCCTCCGCGCCGTCGGCGGCGAGCTTCAAGGCGGCGGCGCGGCCGATGCCGGAGCCGCCCCCGGTGACGAGGCAGACCTGCCCCTGCATGCGCGACGCCGCGGTCAAGCGTGCCTCGGCCGTGAGCTGCGTATCACCCATCTCCGACCCTCCGGCGATATGGCGTCGTCGATGCCACGTTGCATCGGCTATTTGTTGTATGATACAACTATATGGCAGGAGTCAAGATGCCGGATCCCGATCTCACGCTCGTCGACGACATCCGCGCCGCCTCGCGCCTGATGGTGCGCGAGCTCGGCTTCATGGAATCGACGCTGGCCGCCACCGACCTTCCGCCGTCGGCGGTCCACACCATCCTGGAGATCGGCCTGCGCGGCCCGCTGACAGCGATGCAGCTCGGCACGATCCTGCATCTCGAGAAATCCAGCATCAGCCGCATGGTCCGCAAGCTGATCGACAGCGGCGAGTTGCAGGAGACAATCGATTCCGGCGACGCCCGCATCAAGCCGCTCTGCCTCACCGCGAAGGGACGGAAGACGCTCGGCACGCTGCACGCCTTCGGCCGCCAGCAGGTTCGCGGCGCCCTGTCGTCGCTGTCGAAAGCCGAGCAGCGCACGGTGTGCGAGGGCCTGTTGCTGTACGCCCGCGCGCTCGAAGCCTGGCGCGCGGCAGAGCAGGACATGCAGCCGTCGGAGCCATGAGCGCGCCCGACGGGCAGATTGCGCATACGCACCATGACGAAACTGCCCGTCGTGTTGAAATGCCGCAGCATGCGGCCTTGCGTCGTCGGGCAAATCAGGACGATCTTTCCGCGCATCCCGCCTCACCACGGAGGGGCGTTGCGCGCGATCGTCACGACACGCGAGGCGGGATGCGATGGCCGTGGCCATGCTGCAGCGTAGCTTGCTACGCGGACGAACGGCGTGGCCGCGGACGTGAAGTCGCAGCGTCCTGACACCCCGATGCTGGTGTTACGTTCGCGATGGCGCTGATGCGCCGCGCGGACAATGGTGGCCAACAGCCCGGCGCACCAGGGAGACTGCGTATAAGCGTGAAGACCATCGCGCAGGGAATGCCGGTGATCGGCTGCACCTGTGGTACCTGCCGCCTGCATTTTTTGCTGCAGGCGGGCCATGGGTGAGGCCTTCACCCGGCATTCCCTGCGCCCTCCCATGTGTTGGAGGGTCGTGTCGACCGAACCACTCGGGCGTGATCCGCCGCGAGGCCGTAAGGTCGTGTCAGAAGCTGTTTGAGATGTGAATCGGGCGAGCCTGAGCGACACTGCCGTAGGGTGGGCAAAGCAGCCGCCCGCAGGGCGGTCGCGTGCCCACCGTCGATCTCCGCACGCGGAGCAAATGGTGGGCACGGCGCGCGAGGGAGCGCGGCATGATGCACACAGTATCGCCCGCGCGCCTTTGCCCACCCTACACGCTTAGAATTCGCAAGCTTATGCGCGGTGCAAGTGAATGCGCCCTCTCCCCTTGGACCTACTTAAATTCCTCGCGCATCTTCGCCTGGATCTTGGCCATGCCGCCGAGCCAGCGGTCGTAGTTCTCGGTCTTCTTGCGCATGTAGCCGAGCACCTGCGGATGCGGCAGGATCAGGAAGCTCTCCTCGGCAAGGCCCTTCAGCACGTCCTGCGCGACCTGCTCCGGCGTCAGATCGCCGTCGCCGGATTGCGGGCCCTTCGGGATCGCGCGCAGCATGTCGGTGTCGACGCCCTGCGGACACAGGATCGAGACCTTGATGTTGTCAGCCTTGTGCGAGATCGCGAGGTTCTCGGCAAATCCCACCGCGGCATGCTTGGTGGTGGAGTAAGGCGCGCTGCCGACCTGCGACAACAGGCCGGCCGCCGAGATCGTGTTGAGGAAATAGCCGCCGCCGCGCGCCTTGTAGCGCGGGATCAGATGCCGCGCCGCATAGACATGAGCCATCACGTGGATGGCCCAACTGCGCGCCCACGGCTCGTCGGAGGTGCCGCCGGCATTCACCGACAACGGGTCGAAGCCGCCGCCGATGCCGGCATTGGAGCAGAACAGCGCAATGGGTCCGAACTGCCGCTCGGTCTCCTCGATCACGTGCCGGATGTCGGCTTCCTGGGAGACGTCGCATCTGAAGGCTGCGCCGCCGATGCCATCAGCGACGGCCTTGGCTCCGGCTTCGTCGAGATCGGCCACGATCACCTTGGCGGCACCGGCCTTCGCAAAGGCCTCGCACAGCGCCTTGCCGATGCCGCGGGCTCCGCCGGTGACCACAACAATCTTGCCGGTCACCTGCATGCAAAGCCCTCCTCGTGGAATTTTCTAGGTCAAGACCAGATCGAGCACCGCGGTATAATGAAAGCCGGCGCCCAGCAACACGAAACCATGCCAGATCGCGTTCTGGAAGCGCAAGCGCCGCCACGAGTGGAAGATGACGCCGAGGCTGTAGAGGATGCCGCCGGTGAGCACGCAGGCCAGGACCGAGGCCGGCATCACCGAGATCACCCGGTCGTACATCATCACGCCGCTCCAGCCGAGCGCGAGATACAGGCCGATCGAGAGCGCATCGAAGCGCCCGGGCCAACGCAGCTTCAGCACGATGCCGAAGATGGCGACGCCCCAGACCCCGAGCAGCAGCGCGGCCGAGAATACCGTATCCTTCAGGGCGGCGATGAACGGCGTATAGGTGGCTGCGATCAGGACGTAGATGGCGGAGTGGTCGAAGCGGCGCAGCACCCATTTGGTCGGCGACACCGGCCACAGATTATAGGTTGCCGACAGCGTCAGCATCGAGAGCAGCCCCGCGACGTAGATCGACACCACCACAATGTCGACGGCGCTGGCATAGATCGAGGTCAGCACGACGAGCACGGTTGCGGCGACCAGCCCGGCGGCGATGCCGACGACGTGGACGACGCCGTCCGCGATCATCTCGACCTTGTCGTAGTTCCAGCGCATCGCGCCGGTGGCGGCATGGACGGAGGTCGAGGCGAACTGCTTCAGTTGAAATACGGTCATGTCAGAACCTGGTGCCGGTTTTCCGGGACAATTGTGCCGGAAGGATTATGGTTTCCAGTGGTCAACGTTCCGTTCAAAGTCTGGTTCTATCCGGAAACGGGCCGGAATTGTGAGCTTGAATCCGGCGTTTTGCATCGCCACCTGTCAAAAATCGCTCACGCCCTTTTCAACTGCGAATTCCCCCTCCTCCCATGGTGACCTTTTCCGAACTCGTCGAGGAAGCGCGGCTCTCGGCCCGTGCCCTGCTCGATTATGGCGAGAGCTTCCTCAACCCGACCATCCGCCTCGGCGTCACCGGGCTGTCACGGGCCGGCAAGACCGTGTTCATCACCGCGCTGATCCATGACCTCGTTCGCGGCGGGCGCATGCCGGTGTTCGAGGCCTTGGCATCGGGCCGCATCGCCCGCGCCTATCTGACGCCGCAACCCGACGACGGCGTGCCGCGCTTTGCCTATGAGAGTCATTTGCGGGCGCTGGTCGCCGAGCGGCGCTGGCCGAGTTCGACCGTCGACATCAGCGAGCTCAGGCTGGTGATCGAATTCCAGCGCGCCAACGGCGCCGAGCGGACGCTCACGCTCGACATCGTCGACTATCCCGGCGAATGGCTGCTCGACCTGCCGCTACTGAACAAGAGCTATGAGCAGTGGGCGCAAGAAAGCCTCGCGCTGTCGCGCAGCGAGCCGCGCGCGCATGTCGCCAAGGACTGGCACGCGCATCTGGCGACGCTCGCCCCCGAAGGCCTGGAGGACGAGCCGGCGACCCTGGAGGCGGCGCGCCTGTTCACCGAATATCTGCGCGCCTGCCGCGACGAGCGCTTCGCCATGAGCCTGCTGCCGCCCGGCCGCTTCCTGATGCCGGGCAATCTCGCGGGCTCGCCGGCGCTCACCTTCGCGCCCCTCGACGTGCCGGCCGAGGGCCAGCCGCCGAGCGGATCGCTGTGGGCGATGATGGCGCGGCGCTACGAGTCCTACAAGGACATCGTGGTGCGGCCGTTCTTCCGCGACCACTTCGCCCGGCTCGACCGCCAGATCGTGCTGGTCGACGCGCTGGCGGCGTTCAATGCCGGCCCCGAGGCGCTGCATGATCTCGAAGCCGCGCTGACCGGCATTCTCGATTGCTTCCGCGTCGGGCGCGGAAACATGCTGACGGCGCTGTTCCGGCCGCGCATCGACCGCATCCTGTTCGCGGCGACCAAGGCCGACCATCTGCATCACACCAGCCACGACCGGCTCGAAGCGGTGCTGCGGCGTGCCGTCAACCGTGCCGTCGCGCGCGCCGAGAGCACAGGCGCTGCGATCGACGTCGTGGCGCTGGCCGCGGTCAGGGCGACGCGCGAGGCGCTGGTCGCCCGCGGCCGCGACAAGCTCCCCTCGCTGCTCGGCACGCCGGCGGCCGGCGAAAGCGCCAATGGCGAGATCTTCGACGGCAACACCGAGGTCGCCACTTTTCCGGGCGAGCTGCCAGCCGACGCCGAGGAGCTGTTCAAGGGGGGCGCCTATCGCGGCCTGTCGAGCGCCGCCGCCGACGGGACCGATTTCCGCTTTCTTCGCTTCCGCCCGCCTTTGCTGACCCCAGATGCTGGCGCCGAGCCCGCTTTGCCCCATATCCGCATGGACCGCGCCCTTCAGTTCCTGATCGGAGACCGGCTGCAATGAGCGAACGCGCCAAGCCACGTCGTCCCCAGACCTTCCGGCTCGACGATCCCGACGTCGTCGTGGTCGATGCCGAAGAGGCCACCCGGCCGGGCCGCGGCACCATCCAGATCACGCCGGAGGCCGATCCGGCGCAATTGCCGGTGCCGGTCGAGACCATACTGCCGGCGCGGCGCAGCTTCGGCTGGGGCGCACTTTTTTGGGGCTCGGTCGCCGGCCTCGTCCTGCTCGGACTCGGCCTCGGCGTCGTCAGACTGATCGAGGATCTGTTCGCCCGCAGCGAAGCCCTCGGCTATGTCGGCGCGGGGTTCGCGGCCGCAGCCGCGATTGCATTGGCGGCCGTCGTTGCCCGTGAGACCTACGGGCTGGTGCGTCTCGCCACCATCGAGAAGCTGCATCAGCGCGCGGCCGCGGTGCTGCTGTCCGACGATCGCGCCGAGAGCCGCGAGGTGGTCGCCGAGCTGCTGCGGATCGCACATGCCAATCCCCGGCTGGCGCGTCCGCGTGCCGCGCTTGCCGGCCACGCCGACGACATCATCGACGGCGGTGACATGATCAAGCTCGCCGAGCGCGAGCTGATGGCGCCGCTCGACATCGAGGCACGGCGGCTGGTGTCGGTCGCGGCGCAACGGGTTTCCGTGGTCACGGCCGTGAGCCCGCGCGCGCTGATCGACGTGCTGTTCGTCTTCGTGGCAAGCTTGCGGATGATCCGTCAGCTGGCGCGGCTCTATGGCGGCCGTCCCGGCGCGCTCGGCATGATCAGCCTGTTGCGCCACGTCGTCGCGCATCTCGCCATCACCGGCGGCATGGCCGCGAGCGACAGCCTGATCCAGCAGGTGCTGGGGCATGGCATCGCGGCCAAACTGTCGCAGCGGCTCGGCGAAGGCGTGCTCAACGGACTGCTCACGGCGCGGCTCGGCCTCGCGGCCATCGACGTGACGCGGCCGATGCCGTTCGCCGCGCTGCCGCGGCCGGCGCTGGCGGATCTCGCCAAGGATCTCCTGCGCAAGCAGGAGGACCAGGCATGAAGCTCAGGCCCGCGGCGTGTGATCGGGGTCACCGGCGAGCCAGCGCCATGGGTACAATGGCGAGTCCGGTGGCGGCGCCAGCTCCGGCGTCCAGCCCGTCAGCTTGCCGAACGCGTAAGTGTCCATGACGTGGCCGCGCCAGCTCCGCTCGACATGTCCGAGCGGCTCGCGGTGCGCGGTCGTGTCCGCCAGCAGCGGGCCGGCATTGTCCGGCTCGCGCACGACATAGAGGCCGGCATGTCCTGCGATCAGGTCCATGCCGGGATCACGGAAGCCGATGAAGCGGGCACGCTCGTTGATCTGGACCACCGGCACGCGGCCTCTGAAGAACCACCGCATCATTGCGTAGGTGCGGTAGTCGGAGGTTGCGATCCAGGTGGCGCCGGTGTTTGCCAGTTCCTGCTCAACGCGCGCCGCAACCTGCTGATAGCCCGCCTCGGCGCCGATCGGATCGGCTCGTCCGAGGAAATTCCAGGGCGCTGCGACGTAGTAGAGGAAGATCAGGACCACCATGGCAATGCCGCTGACGACGGCGATGCGCGCCCAGCGCATCGTCGATCGGACGAACCAGGCGGGCGCGCCGTCCTGCGGCATCTTGACGATGTTGATCGCGACCGCCGCAAACCCGATCGGCCACATGAACATCGGCCAGGTGTCACCGATCCGCAAAGTGAGCGACTTCCAGAGGAAGTAGAGGAACGGCACCAGCACCGCCGTCGACAGCAGAATCGCGACCGGCTCACGCGTGCGACAGCCGCGCCAGGCCGTGAGCGTCAGCGCCGACAGCGTGACCGGCAGCAGGACGAAGCCGACCTGTCCGAATTGCAGTCCGATGTAATCGCCCAGCGTCCGCAACGAAAAATCATGCGGCGCCGTGGCGCGAACGAACTGGAAGCGGAACGAGGCCCAGTCGTGCTGAACGTTCCAGATCAGCACCGGCGAGAACACGGCGAGCGCGATCAGCGCCCCGCACCATGGATAGGGACTGAGAAGCCAACGGCTGCGCCAGGCCGGAACGAGCAGGAACGCCGCCACGCCCGGCAGCAGCATGACCACCGTGAATTTGGACAACAGCGCCAGTCCACCGAACAGTCCGGCGGCGAGCCACCAGCGGCCATCGTCGCTCTCGGCGAGGCGAACCAGCGCCCAGATCATCGCGAGCGCAAACGGGATCGCCGCGACATCCGGCGCCACCTTGGCCATCAGCAGGCCATAGTAGAGCGCCGCCTCGGGCAGCAGCACCGCGAGGATCACGGCCCGCATATCGTGAGTGGTACGGCGAACGATGTCGGCGAGCAGGAGCTGCGTCACCCCCATCGCGAGGATGCCGGCAAAGCGAACACCGAGATTGGTATCGCCGAACAGGGCAGTGCCCAGCCGGATGAACCAGGCGATCATGGGCGGATGATCGAGGAAGCAGAGCTGCAGCTCCTTCGACCAGGTCCAGTAATAGGCCTCGTCGGTGCGCAGATCGAGCGTCCCGGCATAGACGATGCGGATGATCGTCATGCTCGCGATCACGGCCGCAGCCATCAGCCACGCAGCGCGCATGGACCGAGACTCTGGGCTGTCGATGCCTGGGGAAATGGCCGTCACGCGGTGCTTTTCCCCGACTCCGCCGGGCGAGTCAACGTTCCCGCGCACAGCTCGCGCCGCCGGATGACCGCCGTCACCAGCCCTCTAGGACAACAGGGAATAAATCTCTAGCATTGCCGCTCCAGATCATACGGACCACATGACCATTTCGATTTACCATCGTTTGCAGTCCGCCTGTCGCGGCATCGGTGTGCGGCAGGTGCGGCTGATCTGCGGCTTCATACTCTTCAGCTACCTGCTCAGTCATTTTCTCAACCATGCGCTCGGCAACATCTCGCTGCAGGCGCTCGCCGAGGGCGTGTCCTATCATGTGGTGTTCTGGCAGTTTCTTCCGATCGCCGTGCTGTTCTATGGGGCGGCTCTTACCCATGGCGGGCTCGGCGTGTGGGCGCTTTATCAGCGCCGGCAATTCAGCCGCAGCACGATGGAGCCGCTGCAACTGCTGCTCGGCCTCAGCATCCCCGCGTTGATCTTCAGCCACATCGCCGGCGTCCGCATCGGACAGACCCTGTACGGACAGGAGAAGCTGTACCCGCAGGTTCTGTACTCGTATTGGACCGGCCCGTCCTGGCGGATCTGGTTGATGTCGGCGGCCCTGCTGACGTCATGGGCGCATGGCTGCATCGGGCTGCACTTCTGGCTGCGGCTCAAGCCGTTCTACAAGCGCGCGGCGCCGTGGCTGCTCGCCTGCGCCGTGCTGCTCCCGGCGCTGGCGCTGCTCGGCTTCTACCGTGGAGGCCGAGACGTCATCGCCGCAAGCGCAACACCGCAGTGGCGTGCCGAAAATCTTTCACCGAAGCAGACCGGCACGCCATCTGAACAGGCGCTGCTGGAGAGCATCATGAACGGCTTCCTGGTCGGCTATGGCGGCCTGATCGGCTTGGCGCTCGCCGCGCGCGGCGTGCGAGCGGTCCATGAGCGACGTGGCGGCATGGTCACGCTGTCCTACAACAATGGCCGCTCCATCCGGGTGCCAAAGGGTTTGTCCGTGCTCGAGGCCAGTCTGCGCAACAACGTACCGCATGCCAGCATGTGTGGCGGCCGCGCGCGCTGCTCGACCTGCCGCATCAGGGTGATCGGAGATCCCGGCGCGCTGCCGCCACCCTCGCCTCGCGAGGCCTTCGTGCTCGCGCAGATCGGCGCGGCGGACCCGTCGGTCAGGCTGGCCTGCCAGTTGCGCCCCACTGACGATCTCTCATTCTTTCAACTGTTCATGCCGAACCCGACACCCGGCGAGCGCGGCAGTTCGCGTGCCGGAATCGGGCAGGAGCGCTATCTCGTCAGCCTGTTCGTCGACATGCGCGGATCGACCGGCCTCGCTGAGAAACGGCTGCCGTTCGACGTGGTGTTCATCGTCAACCGCTTCCTCAGCGCCGTCTCCCAGGCCGTGCTGGCGAATGGCGGGCAGCCCAATCAGTTCGTCGGCGACGGTATGCTCGCGCTGTTCGGACTAGCCGCCGATTCACATGTCGCCTGCGGCCAGGCAATCCAGGCAGCGCGTGACATCGCGGCCAACATCGCCGAGCTGAACGCGTTCCTCAGCCATGATCTGCATGAGCCGATCCGCTTCGGCATCGGCATTCACGGCGGCGAGGTGATCGTCGGCGAGATCGGCTATCGCGACCACATGGTGTTCACCGCGCTGGGCGACGCCGTCAACGTCGCATCACGACTGCAGGACATGACGAAGATCCTCGGCTGCCAGGTGATCATCTCGGACGAGGTCTACGCGCGGGCGCGACTCGCCTCCGACATGCTGCCGCAACGCGAGGTCGAGATTCGCGGCCGCGCTGAGCCGATGCGCGTCAGGACGGCCATGGATGCCGCCGAACTCGCTATGCTCTCGGACGAAGGGGCCGCGGCATGACGCGTTGCGTTGAACCTGTTTGCAGCCTGCGCTGTCATACCGAGAACGGTTGCAGCGGGTCCGCGGTGACTGGCGGAACGGTGGCGCTACGGTCAAAAGCCGCAAAGCCGCCACGATATCGATCATTTCGGGCCAAAACCGCCCGCGGTTTGCGCTATCACGCCTGTCGCAACCGCAGTAGTCTTGAATTCCGGGCCTGACGGTTTACGGGGACCGCCGGCTCGTACTCGGATTGGTCCCGCGGAGGCGACGTATGGCTAAAGGTACGGTCAAGTGGTTCAACCCGACCAAGGGCTATGGCTTCATCCAGCCCGCGGCCGGGGGCAAGGACATTTTCGTTCACATCTCCGCAGTGCAGAAGGCCGGGCTGACGACCCTCAACGAGGGCCAGACGATCGAGTACGACGAGATCGCCAACCGCGGCAGGAGTTCGGCCGAGAACCTGAAAGTGTAGTGGACCAATTGGCGCGCCATTCCGCCTCGCGGCTTTTCGGCGCGATCGTTTCCCTCACCAAGCCAGCATGATTGTCGACACGTCGAAATAGACAGGAGCGGTGCCCGCTCCTGATCACATCTTTACGTTTGTTTGTAGTTTCGGCTCCCTCCCCGCCATTGCCTCGCTCGCCCGACCTGGGTCAAATGCGCCTCGAACCGCGCCGTCAGCAGAATTCCAGCGCGCGGAAACAAGCGACGGGAGCGACGCATCATGGACGACAAGGGCATTTTCCATGGCCTGAAGGTGCTGGACTGCGCGAGCTTCATCGCGGCTCCCGCAGCTGCCACCGTCCTTTCCGATTTCGGCGCTGACGTCATCAAGATCGAGCCGCCCGGCGCCGGCGATCCCTACCGCAACCTGCCGAACCTGCCGGGCTATCCGCGCAGCGAGCATAACTACGCGTGGTATCTCGAAGCCCGCAACAAGCGGAGCCTCGCGCTCGATCTTTCGAAATCCGAAGCTCAAGCCGTGCTGCAGCGGCTGGTGAGTGAAGCCGATGTCTTCATCACCAACTTCCCGCCGTCGGTCCGCGCCAAGCTCGGCCTCACCCACGAAAAGCTGGCGCCGCTCAATCCGCGGCTGATCTATGCGTCGTTCACCGGGTATGGCGAGAAGGGCGAGGAAGCCGACAAACCCGGCTTCGACAGCAATGCCTATTGGGCGCGCTCCGGACTGATGGACCTGGTCCGCGCCGACGAGAGCACGACACCCGCCCGCTCCGTCGCCGGGATGGGCGACCACCCCTGCGCGATGGCGTTCTATGGCGCGATCGTCACGGCGCTTTACCAGCGCGAGAAGACCGGCAAGGGCTGCCACGTCGCCTCCAACCTGATGGCGAATGGTGTCTGGGCGGCCTCCGTGCTTGCTCAGGCCAAGCTTTGCGGCGCGACCTTCGTCGAGCGGCGGCCACGCGAACGCGCGCTGAACGCGGTCGCCAATCATTACAAGTGCCAGGACGGCCGCTGGATCATGCTGTCGCTCCTCAATGAAGAGAAGCAGTGGCCGATCCTCGCCCGCTGCCTCGGCCGGGAGGAGCTGATCGACGATCCGCGCTTCGTCACCAAGGCCGACCGTCACGCCCGCTCGGTCGAGCTGATCCACGAATTCGACGTGGTGTTCGCGACCAGGCCGCTGGCCGAATGGCGCCGGATCCTCGACGGCAACGGGCTCGTGTTCGGGGTGGTCGGCATTCTCGACGACATTCCAAACGACAGGCAGATGATCGAGAACGAGGTGCTGGTGCCGTTCGAGAACGACACCATGCTGACGGTCAACAGCCCGATCTTCATCGACGGCCAGCGCAAGGTCACCCCGCGCAAGCCGCCCGGCATAGGCCAACACAGCGACGAGATCCTGCGCAGCGCCGGCTTCGACGACGAGACCATCCGCGACCTGCGCGCGCGCGGCGCGGTGGCCTGAGCTAGCGGGTCGCGACGAAGCACATGCCGAACCGCGTCGCCGGGCCGGTCTGACAGGACAGGTTCGCGGCGCAGGTCCAGGTCGAGAAGCTCCTGTCATTGTCCGCGGCCGCGGCGTGGCTCGCGTAGCAATGCCCGCCCCAGCCGTCGTTGTAGACCGTGCCGGCGAGCTCATCGCTGCCGCGCAATTGCGGGCGGCTGGCGAAGCCGCGCGAGAAATCCGGAGTCCGCCCCTCGGCAAAGGCGGTGAGGATGTCGCGCCGGCGGACCTGGTCGCCGAAGAAGTGCGGCGAGCCCGGCACCACGACGGTGTTGGACGGCTTCTCCGCCATCCAGTCGACGCCGGGAAAGTGAAAGCCGCCGATGCCGCGGGTCTGATGGCAGCCGCCGCAGCTCGAATCGTTGAGGCGGCGCTCGAAGCCCGCGACCGACCGGATGTTCTCCAGCACGATGCCCTGCGCGGCCGCCTTCTCCAGCGCACCGACCACGTCGGCCTCGGTGAACACCGCGCCCTGCCCGGCCGCGCTCCCCTGCACCAGCCCGTAGGCCGGCAGCAGATCGGAATTGACGAATCCGACCGGGGTCGGCGCCACCGCAACCTTGGCCAGGAACTGCTCGGGGATCACCGCGGTGCCGCGGTCGAGCTCGCCGAGATGGACCGGGTCGAGCAGCCAGGCCTTGAACTCGCGCGCCAGAGCGGCATCCGCCAGCAGCCGGTCGCGATCGACCTGATCCTCCAGCACCGCCTCCTCGAACGTCCCGCTCGCGGCCTGATAGTCGAACACCTTCATCATGTAGTCGGTGCGGAAATCGCGGATCGCCGATTTCGGCGCATGCGCGATCTGCAGGTTGGTCTCGATGCGGTGGATGTTCTCGGGCCTGATCAGCGCCAGCGGGCCGTCCGGCGCCGTCAGCTTCGCGGCAAGCTCCGGCCCGGTCAGTTGCAGATCGGACGTCGCCAGCCAGCGCTTGGCGATCTCGGCACAGCTCGGCGAATTGTTCTTGGCCTCCGCATCGCTGCGCGCCTTGAGCACGATGTTGAGCGTCATCGGCAGCCGCGGCGAGGCGACCTCGCCATCTTTGGCCTCGGGCGGCGTGGTCCGCGTCAGGCGGTACAGCAGCCGCACCTCGCCGCAATGGTCGGGATCGACGAAGGCGCGATCCATGCGATTGACGACGCCGGCCAGCACGAAGCGGGCATCGGACGAATCGAGCATGGTGCGGTCGAACAGCTGGAACGCGTAGGACGTGCCGACGCCAATGCTCTCGTTCGGCAGCGTGGTCTTGTGCTTGTCGACATAGCGGTCGAACTCCGCGTCGAGCGCCTTGCGCACGGGAATCATCGACGGCAGCGCAAACAATGCCGCGCCGGTCAGCGGCGCATCGCTCGCGCGCGCAAGCATCTTCCCAAGGCCGAACGCGCCGTTGTCGAGCTCACGCAGCGCGAACGGCTCGAGGATGGCGGCGCCGCGCTCGATCGGCGCGCTCTCGTCCGCATGAGCGAGCTGGCCGCAGCACAGCATGACAAGGCCGAATACCGACAGTCGCAAGACGCGCCTCCTCGCTTCCACGAACATGCAATTGAGGGCCTGCTAGTCCTCGAAGATAGCCGAAAGGCGGGCGGCTTCGGACAATTGTGCGACGAGGCGCCTCACGTCGCGGTGAGGCGCCTCGTCCAGATTCGTCTCCAAAAACAGATGGTCCGTCAGCGTGCGACGACAAGCCCCTTGGTGGTGACGACCACCCAGCGGCCGTCCTGCTTGCGGATCGCGTCGACCTTGCCGAGGCCCGGCACGGGATCGCCGGCATAGACTTCGTAGAGGCCACCGCGGCCCTCGATCAGCGCGCCGCCACGACCGACGTCGCGCAGCACCCAGCCCTCGACGACCTTGGGTTTGGTGGCCTCCGTGCGGTTCGGCTCGGGGCGAGCGGTCTCCGCCCTCGCCGGCTCGGCCCGGCTCGCCTCTGCCCTTGCTGCTTCGGTCCTGGCTGCCTCGGTGGTCCTGGCCGCGTCGGCCCGGCTCGCCACGCCCGCGGGCGGCGCCGCCGCATTGATCGCGCCCACCGCCTGCGGCACGGACGCGGCGCTGTCTCGCGCGGGGGCCTGCGCGGTCGCGGACGCCTGCGCGGCGCGCAGCCGGTCCACGGCCTCGCTCAGACGCTGCAGCTCGCTCGGCTTGGCCGACGATTTCGTCGACAGGTCACCCAGGATCTTCTCGAGCCGGTCGAGACGCTCGGCGGATTTGTTGAGCTCGACGAGGCTGGTCTGATTGGTCTGGTCGAGGCTCGCCTTCAGCGCGGCGACATCATTGTCGATCCGCGCCACGGTCGCGCCAAGCGTGGCGTCTGCAGCCTCGCCTGCCGCCGCATCGGCCACGTCACCGCCGCCGGAGCGCGTGACGAACTTAGCCGTGACCAGACCACCGGCAACGCCGCCGACAATCATCGACAGCAGCAGGATCGCGGCCATGGCCGGAAGGCCGAGCCTGCCGTTCACGCCATGCGGCCGCGGGGCCTGGCCCGGCTGCGGAGGCGGCAGCGCCGCTCCGGCAGCGGTCTTGCTGGCCGCCGTTGCGGCAGCGGACGCCGACTTGGACGTTGCATCGAACTTGAAGGGCTCGGTCTTGAACTTGGCTTTGGCCCAGGCCGCGGCCTTGTCGACCGCGGCAAAAGCACCCGCCCTGGTCGCCGGTCCGGCATCCGCCTGGACTGGCGTGACCGGGCGCGTCGCGGACACCTCGGGTTTGGCCGCGGATGCCTGCTTGGCAACGGGCTCCGACTTGGCCTCCGACTTGGCGACAGCCTCGGGCCTGGCAACAGTCTCCGGCTTGGCAGCCGGCTCTGGCCGGACGACGGCTTCTGTCTTGGTGGCAGCCACGGACTTGATCGGCGCGTCCGGCTTGATGGCCGTCTCCGGCTTCGGCGCAGCCGCCGCCATCGGGCCGACTTTCGGCGCATTGGCCGCGAGCATCGACAGCTTCGGTATCTCGACCTTGAGGAGCTCACCGGCCGCAGCCGTCTTGATCGGCTCCGACTTGACCGGCTCCGTCCTGATCAGATCCAGGATCGTCGAGGGAGATTTCGCAGCACTCGAGCTCGCTGCGGCTTCGACTTTGCCCGTCGCCGCAAGGTTGCCCCCCGCCGCCTGGGCCTTGGTCAGCTCGGGCTTGACCTTGTCGGATTTGCCCTTGTCGGACTTGACCAGGTCGAGCCGCGCGGGCTCTGGTTTGGCTCGCTCCGGCTTCGCCGCTTGGATCTTGGCGGGCTCGATCTTTTCCGGCTCGGCCGTGAGGGCTTCGACCTTGACCTGCTCGGGCTTGACCGGCTTGACGCTGATCGTCCCGATCTCGGTGTCGGCCGTCATCTCGGTCTTGATCTCAGACTTGTTGGCCTCGGCCTGCGGCTCGGGCGCGGTCACCGCTTCCACGATCGCCGCCTTGGGGTCGATGCCCGGACGGTCAGCCGCAGGCGCTTCGTGATCCGGCGCGATCATGGGCGGGGCGACGGTCGCGATCGCAGGCACGGCCAGGTCGACTGCATCGGGGAACGCGGATGTCTTCGGCATCAGGTCGACACTCGCACTGGCCATGCCAGTCGTATCGGCCACGCCAAGGCTGGCCCGTTCGGGCTTTTGGTCGCTCACGTTCAGAGTCTCCGCATGACGTTGAGCACTTGGTAACCTTAGTTAGCGTTCGATTGATTGCCAAAATCTTACTTTTGGAAGGCTTACCTGAGTTTTAGGGATTCATACCGGGCGGATTTGCGCCGACAAAGTGGAGCAGATGTGGCGGGCGGTGCCCGAATATTCAGCTCTGTGCGGCCTCGCCCGGTGGCAGCAGGCTCGCTCGGCACACGGCGCAGCGCGGTCGACGCGGAAACGAACGGAGCCGCTCCCGCGGCGCGATTGCGCCCGAGCTTTGACGATCATTCCCTCCTCATTAGTCGGAGGGCGCAGGGAAGGCCGGGTGCCGACTGGCACCCGGCCTTCCCTGCGCGATGGCGTTACGGCTGCTTCGTAGTCTCCCCGGTGCGCCGGGCTTTCTGGTCACCGTCATCCGCACGAGGCGAAGCCTGTATGCGAACTTGGCATCGGCATCGGGATGCCAGGACCCTACGACTTGACCGTCCGTACCACGCTTGCTCGCCGGCCCGCTTGCGCAGAGCCCCAAGCCCGATACGGCCACCGCTCCCCGCTGCTACGCCTCGTGACGATCGGCCGAGCCGCCCCTCCTCATCGCGAACGGGATGGCCGGGATCATCGTCGCGATTTGCCCGACGCCGCAAGGCGGCACACATGCGACAAACTGGCTCGACGGGCAGTTGGCGCATGAGAGGGATGCGGGAATTGCCCGTCGTGCGGGGCGGAGAGCAAGGCGGTTGATCCAAGCCGGTGCGTTCAACACGGCGCCGGAATTCCTTGCTAACCTGGCTCACGGCATTTGATTGGACAAGGAAGCATGCGCTTCATTGCGAACATGATCGATCATCGGAAAGTCCGGCGTGCACTTTTCGACTACCCCATCTATTCGCCTCCATTTCACGACAGCGAGGCAGTTCTGTCAGACGCCAAAATCAGGACAAACCGATTATTTTCTCGCGCAGAAGCAAAGCCGCCTCAAAGCATTGGCGGATTATCTGAGGTCATTCTCGATCGAGCTGACGCTATCGGACCCGATTTCTGCCGACACTCGACAGCTGGATCTTCAGATATGGCGGACACCTGTTGCCGAGCGACGGCGAAGTCATTTCAGCCATTCATGACTACGAGCCGGCGTGGACCGGTCCATATCACGGCATCAACATCGTCCACGACATCTCGATCTTCGCTGGCGATCTTGTGGTGTCGAAGAACGCCGACATCAGATGGAATGTCTCACACGGCGACGGCACCAGGCGTGATCATGAAGAAATGGGGTTCGGTCAACCGTGTCTCGTGGGGATCCCTCATTTTGGATATGAGAGCCACTGCCCGATATTCTACGAGGTTTTTCGCTGGTTCGCCACCGGGCGCCACAGGTTGGCGGGGCGTATCGGGCTGAAGATGGACGTCGATCGGAGAGGCAGCTTTGCGGAGCACCTCAACTTCCTGGCCGCCCCCGAGCCTCCACCGGTCGTTCCGCTGTCCCAGCGCGTGATCGATGATTAACAAGCCTCTGCATCCACGAACTAAGTTTGCGGTCCAGGACTGTCACCTTAACTCCCTTGCGAGAGATGCCGAGGTCTTTGGCTTCAGCCCATTGCGCTCCTCAATCTTCATTGACGATCATGCACCGTGCTCGCCGCACGTTACGGGTCAGCTTGGCGGCCTTCAGCGCAGCCTCGAGCCGCCCGCTCAGAAACAGCGCACCCGCAAGGCTCGGGTCGGTCCAGAGGTCACAACCTTCCAGAGCTGCCGCAGCGACCGCAATTTGGTTGTCTTTGGGCAAGCTAACCATCAGTTTGCCCTTGGGCCACAAGTCCGGCTGAACGAAACCGCCGGTTGATCGCCCGGAACGAAAGGTCTGCTTCTGACATCCGAGATTTAGGAAATACCAGGCCCCCGGCACCAGTTCGACGCGATTGCCCTGATAGAGCTCTATGTTGGACAGGCCGCCCTTTCCAAGGTCGAATCTCCCAAGCACTTCGGCAAAATCGGAAGAGACAACGATGAAGGCATTGACCCGAAAGAAATCGGACAACTTTCCAATGCGCCGATCCTTGTACCTCGGGTAGGCCCGCTTCGGACGCTCATCTTCCGTCAACGTTTCACCGTCCTCGTGCTTGCGCATGAGCTTGTCCAGACGGTCCAGTTCTTCCCGATATTCGGTATCTTGCCAGTAATCCTTGCCCTGGTCATCCGGGTTCAGATTGAATTTCGAAATATTGGAAGAGTCCATGAAGCAGTCACTCACCCAGACCCTTTCAATCACGCGACTTCTCCCGAAAAAGACTTATCTCGCAGAACGAGTTTCGATCCACTCCGCCAGAGGGGCGGCGCCGAATACTTCAAACATTTTTACTCACGTCGCTCTTAAAAAATGACGTTGATCATGCGCAGAGCGATCTTCCAAGGCGCCTGCGCCAAATCACAGGACAATGTACACTCAATTGGCAGGAGGGGCGAAGGCGAGCAAACTATGAGCTGTTTTGCCGGCGTCGTCATGAATTCTCACCGCGTTTCGGCTGGGCGCCGGTTCTCGATCGCAAATGTGCCGTCTCCCCTCGCCGTTTTCGATGAACGCTCTGGTTGCTTTCGTAGACTAATACTCTGCGTTCGGGTTATTTTTTCATTTCCAGCATTTCAAGGGGAGCGCTCATGCGAAAGCTCATTTCTTCGATCGGATTTTTGTGCGCCGCACTTTTGATCCTTGCCTCGCCAGGGGCTCACGCGCAGGCGACGCGGACCTGGGTGTCCGGCGTCGGCGACGACGTCAACCCGTGCAGCCGGACTGCGCCCTGCAAGACCTTCGCCGGCGCGATCTCGAAGACCGCCGCCGGCGGTGAGATCGACGTGCTCGATCCCGGCGGCTACGGCGCCGTCACGATCACAAAGTCGATCACCATCGACGGCGGAGGGACCATGGCCTCGATCCTGGCCTCGGCGACCAACGGCATCAACGTGAATGCCGGCGCCAACGACGTCATCATCCTGCGCAATTTGAGCATCAACGGCGCCGGCACGACCCTCGGCCTCAATGGCGTCAATTTCCTGGCCGGCCGAAAGCTCGTCGTCGAGAACTGTACCTTCGAGAACTTCTCGCAAAGCGCAATCTCGGTCGCGCCGACCGGTGCGGCACAGGTGGTGATCGCGGACTCCTCGCTCAAGGCGTCCGCGTTCGGCGTCACGGTCTCAACCGCGAATTCGAGCAGTGCGATCAGCGTGCTCGTCTCGAACACGAAGGCCATCGAAAATGCCAATGCCGGGATATCCGCCACGGTCCCGGCCGGAAAGCCGGGGATGGGCGTGTTTCTCGACCGGCTGACCTCCGAGTTCAACAACACCGGCGTTCTGGCGAGCGGCAGCGGCGCCATCGTGACGTTGGGAAATTCCGTCATCCAGGGCAACGCCAACGGCGTCGTCCAGACCGGCGGCGGCTCCGTCTCGTCCTTCAAGAACAACGCGATCAGCAACAACGGCGTCGACGGCACGCCGCTCACGGGGATCAGCCTGAACTAGCGGCGCCACCGCGGGAAGCCCGGCATTTGGCGAGCTGCGCCTGCCGGACAACGTGCAATCACATCAGCGAGGTCCCGTTGCCGGCGGGACCTCGCTCGATTGCGTCGATGCTGGCGCTCAGACGCCGGCGGCGGCCGCGTGCTGGGCCGCCATCTCGGCATCCGCGGCGGTGACGCGCTGGAACGCCGGACGCTGGGTGATGCGCTCGGCATAGCGCACGAACACGTCCTTGCGCGGCACGACGCCGAACATCATGGTCCAGTTGAAGGCGACGCCCCACAGCACGTCGGCGGCGGTCATGCGCTCGCCGAGGAGATACGGCCCCTTGGCGAGCTGCTGCTCCAGCGCGCCCAGCATCGTATCGTAGTCGGCATAGGGCGACTGCGTGATCGGGGCCGGTTCGCGCTTCATGAAATGGTCGATCACGGCGGGCTCGAACGACGCACCGTAATAGGCGATCCAGCGCAGATAGGGCCCGCGCATGGCATCGTCGAGCGCCGGCGTCAGCCCCGCTTGCGGAAACAGATCGGCGAGATAGATGAAGATCGCGACCTGCTCGGTCACGATCTGGCCGCGATGTCCGATCGTCGGCACCTTGCCGAGCGGATTGACGGCCAAGAACTCCGGCTTGCGCTGCTCGCCCGCCTTCATGTTGAGGACATGCAGATCGTAGGGCGCGCCCAGCTCCTCGAGCAGGACGCGGGTGCCGGCGGCGCGGGTCTGCGGTGAGTAATACAGCGTGATCTTGTCGTCGGCGGTCATGATGGTGTCCTCCCATTGCCGGCTGCGGTGCGGGCTTGTCGCACACCATACCTGACAAGGTGTGTCAGGTATGTTTAAAGAAGGGCATGCGCGCGAGCCGGCTGCTCTCGATCCTCACCACCCTGCAGGCCAGGGGACAGGTCACCGCGCCCGAGCTCGCAGACGCCTGCGAGGTCTCGGTGCGCACGATCTATCGCGACATCGACGCGCTCGCCGCGGCGGGGATCCCGGTCTATGCCGAGCGCGGCGCCGAAGGCGGATTCCGCCTGCTCGACGGCTATCGCGTGCGGCTGAACGGGCTGTCGCCGGCGGAAACCGACGCACTGTTCATGGCGGGCCTGCCGGGCCCCGCTGCCGCGCTCGGGCTCGATGGCGCGATGAGCGCGGCGCAGACCAAGCTGGTGGCGGCACTACCGCAAAGCCTGCGCGCCAATGCCGGCCGCATGCAGGCGCGCTTCCATCTCGACGCGCCTGGCTGGTTCGGCGAGTCCGAGGAGCCGACGCATCTGCGAACCATTGCGGACGCGCTGCTCGCCGACCGCCTGATCGACATCCGCTATCAGAGCTGGCGCGCCGAGAAGCGGCGCCGGGTGGCGCCGCTCGGCCTCGTGCTCAAGGGCGGCGGCTGGTATCTCGCAGGGCAGGTCGAGCGCAGCGTGCGCACCTATCGCGTGGCGCGCGTGCTCGATTGCACCGTCACAGTGGAGACCTTCGCGCGGCCCGCCGACTTCGATCTCGCCGCCTATTGGCGGGCTGCGACCGAGCGGCTGGAAGCGGAGCTGCATCCGAAGCTCGCAACGGTGCGGCTGTCACCGCTCGGCGTGCGGCTGCTAGAGGCGCTGAGTCAGCCCTATGTGCGCGCCCGCACGCGCCTGGCCGACGAAGCCGATGCCGATGGCTGGCGCATCGCGACGATCCCGACCGGAACAACACTATGGCATGCGGTTGGCGAGCTGCTGCGCTTCGGGCCGGAGGTCGAAGTGCTCGATCCGCCCGAGTTGCGGGCGAAGATGACGGAGATGGCGGGGGCGATGGCGAAGCGGTACGGCGCTTCTGCGACGACGACGTGAATGGCAAACACGGCTCCGTCCGCGCCATTGCGAGCGCAGCGGCGCAGCGAAGCAATCCAGAATCCCTCCGCAGAGACGGTCTGGATTGCTTCGCTGCGCTCGCAATGACGGGGTTGGAATCGTGCCCGCCAATTTCAAGTCGGGTTGAGCGAGACGTGTGCCGCGGAATGGATCGCTACAGCACCACTGGCGCGTCGGGCAGCTCATTTGGATCGCCGGCGTGCGGCGGATAGTGCCTGGCGAGCTCGCGTGAGACGGCGGAGATGCCTTGCATGACGCCCTGCTCGAAGTGGCCCTGGCGAAACTCAGCCTCCATCGCCCGGCAGATCGCCTCCCAACCCGCCGCGCCGACACGGTCGTGGATGCCGCGGTCGGCGATGATCTCGACGTCGCGATCGGCCAAGAGCAGATAGATCAGGACGCCATTGTTGTGCGCGGTGTCCCAGATCCGCAGGTGCGAGAACAGATCCAACGCGCGCTCGCGCGGCGGTTGGTCGCGCCAGAGCGGCCGGCCGTCGAGCGCGCCCTCGACGACGAAGCGAAGCTGGCCGGCATGGGTGCGCTCGCCATCCTTGATCGCCTGCTCGATGCGCGCGAGCACTGCGGGCGTGAAGATGCGCTTCAGCTGCCAGGGACGATGCAGGAGATGCCTGCCGATCCGCTTGATGCCCATGGTCGCGCGTCCCGTCCTTACCAGCTGCCCGAGGCGCCGCCGCCGCCGAAGCTGCCGCCACCGCCGGAAAAGCTGCCGCTATCGCTCGAGCTGCCGCTGCTCCAACCGCCCGACGACGATCCGCTCGACCAGCCGCCGCGGCGGCCGCTGCCCGGCGTATTCATCCCGGCGAAACTGTCGGCAATGAAAGCGATGACGAAGCCGGCAATGGCCGACAGCGCCGTGAGACCCGCCGATCCCACCAGCAGCCAGGCGATCACGCCCATAGCGCCGCCGGTCGCGAGCGATCCGATCAGTCGTCCGAGCAGGGTCCGCAGGATGCCGCCGATCACCAGCGCACCAAACAGCGCCACCGGCGCGAAGGAGGAGATCGAGTCGATGTCGAGATCCGTGCCGTGCGAGGCCTGCGGCTGCGGCACCGGCAGGGTCTCCCCATTGATCACGCCGATGATGCGATCGACGCCGGCGTCGATGCCGCCGGCGAAATCACCGCTGCGAAATTTCGGCGTGATGACCTCGTCGATGATGCGCCGCGCGGTGACGTCGGTGAGGCTGCCTTCGAGGCCGTAGCCGACCTCGATGCGCAGCTTGCGGTCGTTCTTGGCGATCACCAGCAGCGCGCCGTCGTCGACCTTCTTGCGCCCGATCTTCCAGGTCTCGGCGACGCGGAGCGAAAACTGCTCGATGGTCTCGGGCTGCGTCGTCGGCACGATCAGCACCGCGACCTGGCTGCCCTTGCGGGTTTCCAGGTCCTTCAGCTTCTGCGTGAGGCCTGCGATGTCCGAGGAGGACAGCGTGCCGGTCTGGTCGACGACGCGGCCGGTGAGCTGCGGCACCGCGACGTCGGCCAGCACCATCGTGGCGAAGCAGACGAGCAGCGTCGCAAGCAGCGCCTTGAGGACCGGCAGCGCGCGCACGATTCCCTGCTCCGGCTATTTCGACGGCGCAGGCGACGGCGCGTTGAAATCGACCTTCGGCGCCACCGAGATCTCGCGTTCGTTCTCGACCGTGAAGTTGGCCTTCTCCTTGTAGCCGAACATCATTGCGGTCAGGTTATTCGGGAAGGTGCGGATGCCGACGTTGTATTCCTGGACCGCCTTGATGAAGCGGTTGCGCGCCACCGTGATGCGGTTCTCGGTGCCTTCGAGCTGTGACATCAGGTCGCGGAACAGCGCGTCCGATTTCAGCTGCGGATAATTCTCAGTGACAACCAGGAGCCGCGACAGCGCGCCGGTCAGTTCGCTCTGCGCGGCCTGGAACTTCTGCAGCGCAGCGGGATCGTTGACGACGTCGGGCGTGGCCTGGACGCTGCCGACCTTGGCGCGGGCGTTGGTGACGCCGAGCAGCACGTCCTTCTCCTGTTGGGCAAAGCCCTTCACGCTGTTGACCAGGTTGGGCACGAGGTCGGCGCGGCGTTGATACTGGTTGACGACCTCGGACCAAGCCGCCTTGACCTGCTCGTCATTGGTCTGGATGGCATTGTAGCCGCAATTGGTCAGGCTCAGCGTCATCAGCGCCGCCAGCACGGTCAGCAATTTCCGCATCGCGCGTCCCCCTTCTCCCGGTTGTGCCGCCTCGTCAGAGCACAGCTTGGGCAGCGGCGCAATGACGGCCGGCGGCCGCCGGACATAAGTCTCGGCGGCCGGAGCGTGGGTTCGGGAGAGTTCCCGGGCGACCTCGCGGATGCCAGTCATTGGCCGCGCAGGCCGTGACGGGTCTCGCTCAACTGCCCTTGCGGTCGCGTAGCTGGGTCACGAACATGTCCTGCCAGCTCGCCGGCTTGACCTTGATCGAGCCGACGCCGTGCATGAACTCGGCGATCTTCAGCACGCCCTCTGGCGTCGACGAGAACCAGGTGTCCTTGTCCTGCAGCATCTCCAGCACGTCCTCCTTGGTGGTCTTCACCTTGGCGGTGCGGGCATAGATCTCGGCCGCGGCAGCCTTGTCGTTGGCGATCAGCGTGCAGGCCTCGTCGAGCGCGTCGAGGAACGCCTGCACGACCTTGGGATTGGCGTCGACGAAGCGCTTGGGCGCGAACACCACGTCCATCGTCATCCGTCCGAGCACGTCGGCGGAATTGGCAACGCGGCGAATCTTCGAATCCTTCAGCTCGATGTAGGAGAACGGCGGCGAGGTGAAATGCGCCGTGATCTCGGTCTTGCCCGAGGTGAGCGCCGCCAGCGCCTCCGGATGCGGCAGGCCGACGGTCATCGGATCGAGCTTGGCGTAGTTCTCCTTGCCGAACTCCTGCGCCGCCATCATCTGCAGCATGACCGCCGACAGCGAGGTCTTGATGCCCGGCAGGGCGATCTTGTCGCTCGGCTTGAAATCCTTCAGCGACTTGATCTCAGGATTGTTGGTGTTCATCCACAGCGAGGTCGAGCTGAGGCCGCTGACGCCGACCACCTCCACCGCCGGAATGCCCTTGGCCTTGGCCCACAGCGTGATGAAGCCGGGCGCGCCGGTGCCGGCGATGTCGAGCGAGCCGGCCATCATCGCGTCGTTGATGATGTTGCCGCCGTCGAGCATCTGCCAGTTCACCTTGAACGGACCGAGCCCGGCCTTCTCCGCCTGCTTCTCCATCAGCTTCTGATCCTCCATCACGATCAGCGGCAGATAGAGGATGCCGTAGCCCTTGGAGAGCCTGATCTCCTTGACCTCGGCCCGCGAGGCGCCGGTGGCGCCGAGCAGCGCGGTGAGGCCGAGCGCGGCGGCCGTGAATGATTTGCTCCAGGACATGGTCGTCTCCTTCCTTGTTGTTGTTGTGCTTATAACTCGAAATTCAGTGCTGCATGCCCCAGCGCCGCACCGTCTTGCGCTCGATGGTCGCGAACACGAGGTTCTCGACGACGAGGCCGATGAAGATCACGGTGAACAGGCCGGCGAAGACGTTGGCCGTCTCCAACTGGTTGCGGTTCTCGAAGATGAACCAGCCGAGCCCGCCCGAGCCCGAGGACACGCCGAACACCAGCTCGGCCGCGATCAGGGTACGCCAGGCGAAGGCCCAGCCGACCTTGAGGCCGGTGAGGATGGCCGGGAATGCGGCGGGGATCAGGATGAAGCGCACCAGCTTCAACCCGCGCAGGCCGTAGTTCAGGCCGACCATGCGCAAGGTGTTCGACACCGAGCGGAAGCCGGAATGGGTGTTGAGCGCGATCGCCCACAACACCGAATGCACCAGCACGAAGATGATGCTGCCCTTGCCGAGGCCGAACCAGATCAGCGCCAGCGGCAGCAATGCGATCGCCGGCAGCGGGTTGAACATCGAGGTCAGCGCCTCCAGCATGTCGGCGCCGATCCGCGAGCCGATCGCGATCGTGGTCAGCACGGCCGCCAGCGCGATGCCGATGCCGTAGCCGATCAGCAGCGTCTCCAGCGACACCAGGGTGCGCGCAGGGATGATGCCGTTGCCGATGTTCTCGAAGAAGGCTGAGAGCGTGTCGGTGAAGGTCGGAAACAACAGGGGATTGCCGAGCCACAATCCATAGGCCTGCCACAGCCCGGCCAGCGCCACCAGGATGATGGCCTTGCGGACCGCACCGACGTGGTAGATGCGTTCCAGCCAGGACAGGCTGGCCTCGACCTTGACGTCGCCGAGGGGCGTGTCTGCATTGACGATTTCGGGGCGCAGCGCCATCGTCTCGCTCATGATGCTCTCCTCGTGTCTCAGTGATGGCCGAACAGCATGTCGTTGATGCGCCCTTCGAGCGCGACCTGTTCGGGCGAGCCCATCGTGCCCGGCGGCACGCTGTTGAGCTCGGCGCGGACACGGCCGGGATGCGGCGACAGCAGCAGGATGCGCGAGCCGATCTTGATCGCCTCCTCGATCGAATGCGTGACGAACAGCACGGTGAAGCGGGTGTCCTGCCAGAGCTGCAGCAGCTCGTCCTGCATCTTGCGCCGGGTCAGCGCGTCCAAGGCGGCGAACGGCTCGTCCATCAAGAGCACGTCCGGCTCCATCGCCATGCCCCTGGCGATCGCGACGCGCTGCTTCATGCCGCCGGAGAGCATGTGCGGATAGGAGTCGATGAACTTGGTGAGGCCGACCTTGTCGATATAGGACTTCGCCCGCTCGTTGGCCTCGGCCGCGCCGAGCCGGCCGCTGGCTGTCAGCGCGAACACGACGTTCTCGCGCACGGTCTTCCACGGCAGGAGCTGGTCGAATTCCTGAAATACCATCATGCGGTCCGGGCCGGGCTCGCTGACGTCGTGTCCCTTGAGGCGGATGCGGCCCTCGGTTGGCTTCAGATAGCCGCCGATCGCCTTCAGAAGGGTGGATTTGCCGCAGCCGGAGGGCCCCAGCAGCACGAAGCGGTCGGAATCGAATACCTTGAAATCGACGCGGTAGGTCGCCGTGACCAAGGTGTCCGGCGTCTTGTACTGGAGCGTCACGCCCTCGACGGAGAGCAGCGGCTCGAACTGAGATGGCGATTGATGGACGGTCATGCGTCCTCCCCTCCGTTATATTGCAGTGCGAAATTTCGCTTGGTGCACTTCGGCGCCCTTATCCGAGGTGATAGAGGAGGAGACTGACGCGAACCTGACTCCGAGGCGGACAACGAGACCGTGCGCATCCTGCTGGTGGAAGACACGCCCGAGATCGGCGCCGCCGTGACCAGCCGGTTCGAGCGGATCGGCTACGCCGTCGACTGGGAAAAGGACGGCCGCACCGCGAGCGAGCTGATCGAGGTGCAGACCTATGACCTGATCGTGCTCGACGTGATGCTGCCGAACATGGACGGCTTTGCCGTGCTCAAGCACCTGCGCAAGCGCGGCCTGCGCACGCCGGTGCTGGTGCTGACCGCGCGCTCGGCGGTGGACGACCGCATCGGCGCGCTCGACCTCGGCGCCGACGACTACCTGATCAAGCCGTTCGACTATCGCGAGCTGGAGGCGCGAGCGCGGGCGCTGCTGCGCCGGGCCGCCGGCCAGTCCGACAATCTGCTGACCCTCGGGCCGCTGGTGATCGACCGCGCCGGGCGCACCGCCAGCGTCGCCGGCCAGCCGCTGGACCTGACGCGGCGCGAGCTGACCGTGCTGGAAATCCTCGCCGCACGCCCTGGGCGTTACGTCGCCAAAGAGGAGCTGGTCGAGCAGCTGTTCAGCTTCGACCAGGATCCGAGCCCCAACGCCGTCGAGCAGTTCGTCGCCCGGCTGCGGCGCAAGCTGGCGGCGACAACAGTCGAAATCAAGACCGAGCGCGGCCTTGGCTATCAGCTCCACGCTTCGTGACCTCAGGACCTCGCTGCGCGCGCGGCTGCTGATCGCGATCGGCGCGATCCTGGCCGTCGGCGCCGTCGTGCTGAGCCTCGCCGCCTGGCAATATGCCGCCACCGCCGCGCGCGACGCCTATGACAAGCTGCTCGCCGGCGGCGCCGTGCAGATCGCCGAGAACATCTACATGCAGGGCGGCGTCGTGACGCTGGATCCGCCGGCGGCAGCGTTTGCGACCTTGTCGGCCTATGACCTCGTGTTCTACCGCGTCACCGATCCGCGCGGCGTCGTCGTCGCCGGCTATGACGATCTCGCCGTCACCGCGCCCGCCAGGGCGCTGCGCGAGGGCGTCGTGCTGCGCGACGGCATCTATCGCGACCAGGCCGTGCGCATCGCCGCGGTAGCGCGCAAGCTCGACGGCGCGCCCGGAGACGGCTGGAGCCAGATCGTGCTGGCGCAGACCCTGCGCGCCCGCGACGCGCTGACATGGGATCTTGCCTCGATGGCGATCGGCCTCATCGCCGCGATGAGCGTGCTGGCGCTGGTGGCGACTGCGTTATGCCTGCGGCTGGTGTTCGCACCGCTGACGCGGATCGAGGCCGAGATCATCAAGCGCCGGCCGGACGATCTGAGCCCGATCGCGATGACGCCGCCGCGCGAGGTGCGCGCGCTGGTCGGCGCGATCGACGGCTTCATGCAACGCCTTGCCGAGCGCATCACGCTGATGCAGCGCTTCATCGCCGACGCCACCCACCAGCTGCGCACGCCGCTCGCTGCGATCGATGCCGAGGTCGAGCTGCTGAGCGATCAGACCAAGGACCCGAAGGCGCTCGACAGGCTGCGCAGTCGCATCGCGGATCTCGCCCGCCTCACCAGCCAACTGCTCGATCACGCCATGATCCAGCACCGCGCCCAGGCGCCGCGCTTCGCCGCGACCGACATCAACGCGCTGGCCAAGTCGGTGCTATCGCAGAGCGTGCCGCTGTCGCTCGACCGCGAGGTCTCCGTCAGCTTCGTGCCAGCAGAAGACGATGCCGTCATCGCCGTCGATGCCATCAGCCTGCGCGAGGCACTCGCCAACCTCATTCACAACGCGCTGGCGCATGGTGCAAAGATGCGGTTGATGGTGACGGTGGAAAGCAAGGCGAGCCATGTCGCGATCATCGTCTGGGACGACGGCCCCGGCATCGCCGCCGAGGCGCAGCAGCGATTGCTATCTCCCTTCCAGAAAGGCGACGGCTCCCACGGCTCCGGCCTGGGCCTCGCCATCGCGGCCGAGGTCGCGCAGGCCCATGGCGGCCGGCTGCGGTTCAGCGGAGTGGCAGGCGACTTCAGTGTGCGACTGGAGCTGCCGGTGGATCGGTCGACAGCAGTCGATCCACGTCCAGATTCACATCTCAAACAGCAGCAGACATGACGTCGTCGTCCCGCGGCGGATCACGCCCGGGTCTTGCGATCGACAGGCCCTTTCGAAGATCGAGAGGGCGCAGGGAAGGCCGGGAGCTCGCCGCCCCCATGGCCCCCGTGCGAACAAAATGCACGGGGCAGGAACCACAGGTTCGGCCGAGACATCCCGGCCTTCCCTGCGCGACGGTTTTAACGCTTATATCGTGCTCTTCTCGGTGCACCGGGCTTTTTGGCCACCGTCGTCGCTCGGATCATCACCCAAGCAACTTAGCATCAGCGTCGGGATGCCAGAACCACACGACTTCACGTCCGCCCTCGCCGCGTTCGTCTCACGCCGCAAAAACGTCCATCGCATCCCCGCCTCGCGTGTCGTGACGATCGCGCGCAACGCCCCTCTCGTTGAGGCGGGATGCGTGCATTAACCCACGATTTCTGATAAAAAGAAAGCGAAAAAATTCGAGGCTTGGGCCTCACTTGCCCTTGCGCGTTGAAACGGCTGGCGAAATGAGATTTTCCACGCACATGATTTTTCGTCCCCTACGGCACTCCCGTACGATCGGACCGGCACAAATCTTCGCGCGTTTTGCCCGACTCAGCCGCCCCCGGTCGCGACCGTTGGGGCGGACATCCTGGCTTGCCAGCATTCCCGGCAGCTTTAGCTTGGGTGTTTTCGTCGTAGACGGACCGACCGACTTTGATCGAAATCAATACGTAGTACTCTGAGATAATTTCTACTTCTAGGTGTAAGCATGACTGAATTCAAGTTCGCGCCAAGCTAACGGGTGCTGGTCGGTTTTATATTGAGTTGACCGCTTGACATCGAACCGGGACGCAAGTGGCAGCGCGCAATTTAGGAGAAAGAACCATGACCGATGAAGATCTGTTTCTCAGTAAAGACAAAACAACAGTAACGGACAAAAAAGGCAAAACCATTTTGGTGCGAACCGAGATCGATGGAAAGACAATATATGTCGAGCCATCCTTGGCAAAGGCATCGGGAAAATACTGTGTAAGTTTTGGAAAAAAGAAGATCTGTGTCAATTGGGATGAACATAAGGCGTGTATCGGATGGGACGACATTGAGTTTTGTTTGAAATGGGAAACTAAACCCTAGTTCTCTTCTCAACTCATTGCTTTCCAGTGATGATGCCCAAACGATACGGCCTCTCGCGCTGACTGGACGCCCGGGGCGTGACATTACGTCGTCTGCTCATCGCTGAATCGCCCGACTCCCCACCCTTGTCCACCGTCAGGCCACCACCGCAAGAGGGATCGAGCCGCACTTCTGCGCGGTCCTGCGAAGGCTCACCATCCCGATTGGCCGACCGCGAGCAACCAGTGTTTTTCGAGGCTGGGGGATTTGCGGCGGGGTCGTAAGAGCGAAGTAGATTCTACCGGAGCCTACTATTTTGGATGTCAACTTCGGACCAAGGGCGGCTGTGGCCGGCAGGCGGGTGGCACAGCCGATCTGACCCCAGCTCCGGAAATGTCGGGCGCGCTCCAGCACTTTCGCTTCGGGCCATGAGCCGACATGCCGTGCTGTTCGATCACCACGGCGGCCGTAGACGAAATCTCCATCAGGTGCCCAGGCAGCTCTCAATTGATGATCGACTCATATTTGTTGGCTCTTGAACCGCTTACCCAGGGTGATCCGACAAGCCGGCTTTTCCGTAGCCTTCCAGCGTGCACTTGCAAAGTGTAAGGGCTTGGCGAAACGAGTTGGCAGAATAGCGAGACCGTGGAATTCTGACACGAACTCCGTCGAGGATCGTTAAGCCCATCTTTTGGGAGAACCTCTCATGGCCTGGGTGATCTTATTCATTGGCAGCCTTTGCGAGGTGGGTTGGCTGATCGCTCTCAAATATTCCGAAGGTCTCTCGCGCCTGCCGTCGATCCTGGTCACCGTGGGTTTTATGGGCGCCAGCGTCGGTTGTCTTGGCCTCGCCATGAAGACGATCCCGATGGGCACGGCCTACGCCGCGTGGACCGGCGCGAGCATCGCCGTCGCCACTCTCTTCGGAATCTATCTGTTCGACGAGCCGACGACCGCGACCCGGCTCGCCTCGATTGGTCTCATTGTACTTGGCATCGTCGGACTGCGCCTCGAGTCCGGATAGGCGTGCCAATCCTCAAAAATAGCTCTCGAGCGCCCCGCGCCGCCTGATGTCGAGTGTCGCGCAATGGAATGCGCCGCCAAATGCGGCGTAATGCAGGAATTCGCAGGGGATCGGCTCGAAACCCCATTGCTCGATCGCACGCATCGTTCGCACATGATGCGGATCAACGATGATGCGCTTTTCGTCCACCATCAGTACATTCATGTTGAGCCATTTTCCGCATAGCGACGTGATATTGAGCATGCGATCGGTGATCGGATCAGGCTCGGGAGCGACGAGAATGTCCCATTTCTTCAGTATGTCCGGGAGGCGGCTGACGTCGATGTATTCGGGATTGATCAGAAGCCTGCCCGGCCCCAGCGGCAAAATGGTCGTGTCGATGTGCATCGGGCTACGACAGCGGCTCTCGATCTCGTGGATGCGATAGCCGTCGCCGAGATGGCGGCGCAGCCATTCGATGCCGGATGCATTGGTGACATTGCTGAGGGTTACAAACAGATCGCGCCCGCAGCGAACGAAATCGGCAGCGTCGAACACCGGTTCGAATTCAGTCAGAATATATGACATCGGCTCACCTTCTTCGGGCCGTCTGAAATCGGCGTTATACAGTTCGTCCGTGAGTTGCGGCCGTGGCGCGGCAGTCCAGCGGGCGCCGCGACGGAAATAGTCCTTCAGGACCGGACGAAAGGAATGGGTCTCGAAATAGCGGCTGGGCCACGCCATGGGCGTTTCAATAATTTCGTCTCCGATCACGAGCATGCTATCGCGCGGGCAGGAGTTGCAGAAGCCGCGCGAAGACCATTCGGGCGTGCTGAAGCGCTTCTTGAAATCAACCGGTTCCGGTCGGGTGACCACCACGCCAAGCGACTGCAACAGCGCAATAAAGCCATCGAGCTCGCGCTGAGCCGGTTCAATCAACATCCTTGGATAGCGGAAGCCCCCGAGCAGCGCTTGCGCCCGTGCAGCCATTCCCGGAATGTTACAGGCGACGACCGGATGGGCGGATGGGATCGTCGCGCCTTCGAGCCTTCCGACAATCACTTCCTCGAGTGGATCCCACTCATTGTGCGAGTTGACCGGAGAGATCCTTACCTTGCGGTCGGCATCCGGGCCGATTTCGTGCGTGATCATGGCATGACCAAAGCAGGAGGTTGCTGATGTGGCAGGAATACTCTGGTGCGACAGCATCGCCGGCGCATAGCCTCAGTGCTGCAATGCACCACAATCCGTCCTTAACAAACGGCGCGGCGCTTCCGGCCCGGTGCGGTGGCAGGGCTGCACGGCGAGCGCCCGGCATCATGTCGCGCGGCGTGCGAGCGCCACAACGCAGATATAAGGATGACGTTGTATCTGTCCTCAGGGTTCCGCCCCGTCAGGAGCCGCCTTTCTTGAATTCCAGCGGCGCGGCCGGCTTGAACTGGCTGCTCACCTCGCCGACCAGATCTCTGTCCGCCCCGGACAGGTCGAGCTTGCGGATCGGAGCGCCGACGGAAAGGTCGATGAGCGGCAAGTTGACCCAGACGATGTTCGGGCTGAGCGTCGATTCGAAGAAATAGAGCCGGTCGGTCGAGTCGGCGACGGCCCGCCAGATCGTATGCGACGCCTCCGGTCGCTTCGGGTCTGGCCGCACGAAAGGCTGCGCCACGTTGCGCATGACCGACAACATGCGGGCCACGGTCTGGCGGGTGTCCGACGGCTTGGTCTGGTTCTGGATGTAATAGGCGGCGCGGACGAAGCGGTCGGCCGCTTCGCTCGTCCCCGGCAGCGCTTCGGTGCCGCCAAAGACGTGGTATTTCTTCAGATTGGCGAGCTGCTCGGGGAAGGGCGGCGAGTTCGTCATGACCAGATAGCGGCGGTCGTGATGAACGCGCACCTTGCCGCTATCGACGATTTCGATGATCGCCGAATCGCCCGTCGCGTCCGAAAGCGACAGATGCACGGTCGCCGTCGCGTATCCGGGCATGCCGGCGGTGATGAGTTGATAGCGACCGGTTTCGATGTCGGCCACGGCCTCGGCAACGGTGGCAAAGTTGTCGAGGTTGTATTGCGCCCATAGCGACAGCGCGAGGCCGGGGCGCTTGAGATCGCGCTTTCCGTAATCGCTCTCGGAGAGCCACAGCAGGTTGGCGACAAGACCTTTTTCATTCATGCCGTCGGCGATCGCCAGATTATAAACCGCCCCGCCGACGCTGCCGTATTTCGACGTCCAGCTCAGTTCGTTGTCGTCGCCGCTCTCGCCTTTGCGCGCAAGGCCGCGCGGGAAGGCCCAGAGATCGGTGCGCATGTCTTCGGGCCAATCCATGTTGCGCCCGGTGACAACGGCCTGACCATTATCGGCCCAGAGGACGCGCGAACACGCGTCCGCCAGAGATGATCCAAACGCGACCATTGCCAAAGCCATCGCCCCGCGCATCACGCCCGCACACCGCCGCATGGTCGCGCTCCTCGTTGTGTTGGATACAATCTAGAGGCGAGTGCGAGTCGGCGACCTTGATCTGGGTCAATCATCGTCGCTCTCGGTCGCGGCGCCGCGACGATTCGCATGAGATCGTTATCTTGCCGGGCTCGGCGGGGCGATCCGACAGCATCGTCCCCTCAGGTGCGCAATTGCACCGAAAATCTCGAGATTCCGGATTCAGCCCTGACGGGCTGCCCCGGAATGGCGGGCTATGACGCAGCAAGATCAGTCGCCGCTGCGCATGCAGGGGCGCGACCAGATGCGGGCGTAACCCTCGCCGCCCTCGTCACCGAACAGTTCGGCGCAGATCGGCGCGTTGAGCGACGCAACAGGAGCACGTCCGACGCGGGAGCGTCCCGCGCGCTCGCTCAGGCCGACGCTTTGGCTTTTGCCGCCTTCGCCTCGGAGATCGCCGCCCACACCTTTTCCGGCGTCAGCGGCGTCTGCAGGTTGGTGATCCCCAACTCGAACAGCGCGTCCATCACGCCGTTGGTGACGCAGGGCGGACCGCCGATGGCACCGGACTCGCCGCAGCCCTTGGCGCCCAGCGGGTTGGTCTTGCACGGCGCGGAATCGTCGAGCGTGACCACGATCGGCGGCACGTCGTCGGCGCGCGGGATGCAGTAGTCCTGATAGGTCGCGGTCAGGAGCTGGCCGTCGGCATCATAGGCGACGTTCTCGTACAGCGCCTGGCCGATGCCCTGCGCGACGCCGCCATGGATCTGGCCCGCCACCAGCATCGGATTGACGGCGACGCCGACGTCGTCGACCGTGGTGTAACGCACCACGCGGCTGATGCCGGTCTCCGGATCAATCTCGACCTCGCAGACATGAGTGCCGTTCGGCCAGCTCGGACCATCGACCTCACCCTCGCTGTCGACCGAGAGCTTGGCCTGCTTCTCCTTGCCGGCGATCTCGAACAGGCTGATGCGGCGGTCGGTGCCAACGACCGTCAGGACGCCATCGCGATATTCGATGTCCTCGACCGCGGTCTCCAAGAGGTTCGATGCCTTCTCGCGCGCCTTGGTAATGAGATCGTTCGACGACACCGCCACCGCCGTGCCGCCGACGAACAGCGAGCGCGAGCCGACGCTGCCGAAGCCGGTGGCGAGATCGGTGTCGCCCTGCACGACGTCGATCTTGTCCAAGGGAATGCCGAGCGTGTCGGAGATCATCTGGGTGTAGGTGGTCTGCAGGCCCTGCCCCATCGCCATGGTGCCGGAATGCAGGATGACGCGGCCCTCGGAGGTCGCGTGCAGCGACACCTTCTCGGTGTGGGCGCGGCCGCCGGTCCATTCGATATAGCTGGTGAGGCCGCGGCCGTAGAGCATGCCGCGCTTCTTCGCCTCGCGCTTGCGCGCGTTGAAGCCGTCCCAATCGGCAAGCTTGGACGCGCGCTCCAGCATGTGGGCGAAGGCGCCGGAATCATACACCTGTCCGACCGCGTTGGTGTAGGGGAGCTGCGCCGGCTTGATGTAGTTGGTCTTGCGGATGGCGCGCGGATCGATCCCGATCTGGCGCGCGGCCGTGTCGAACAGGCGCTCGACGATGAACACCGCCTCGGGACGTCCGGCGCCGCGATAGGCGCCGACCGGCGCGGTGTGGGTCATAACCGTTTTGACCTCGAAATGCACCAGCGGAAGGTCATAGACACCGGTCTGGACGAACGGCCCGAGCACCAGCGGAATGATGTTGGCCGCGCCCGACGAATAGGCGCCGGTGGCGCCGATCGAACGCACCCGATACGCCAGCACCCTGCCCTTGGCATCGAGCGCGAACTCGGCCGTCGAGGTGAGATCGCGGCCATGCGTGCCGCCGACGAACTCGTCGGTCCGCTCGGCGCGCCAGCGGATCTTCTTGCCGAGCTTGGTCGCGGCATAGGCGACGATGCCGTCCTCCGGATAGAGGTTGGTCTTCTGGCCGAAGCCGCCGCCGATGTCGCCGACCAGCACGCGCACACTTTCCTTCGGCCGCTTCAGCACGGCTTCCGCAAGGACGTCACGGGTCGAGGCCGGCGTCTGCGACTGCACATGGAGCAACAGCCTGCCGGTCTTCTTCTCGATCTCGGCAATGGTCGAGCGCGGCTCCATCGCCGAGGGCACCAGGCGCTGGCTCGTGATGTCGAGCGACACTTTGTGCGCAGCGCTGGAGAAGGCCTCCTCCACCTTGGTGGCATCGCCATAGCTCATCGCGGCAACGATATTGTCCGGCGCCTCCGCCCAGACGACGGGCGCACCCGGCGCGAGCGCCTTCACCGGATCGGTCACCGCCGGCAGCACCTCGTAGTCCACGACGATCGCTTCCGCCGCTTCCTGCGCGATCGTGCGCGAGGTGGCGACCACGGCGGCGACCGCTTCGCCGGTGAAGCGGACGATCTCGTGCGCCAGCAGACGGCGCGGCGGCACCGTCATCGGCTTGCCGTCGGGCCGCTTGAAGATCGCCAATGTCGGAATGGTGCCGACATCGTCGGCGACGAGGTCCGCGCCGGTGTAGATCGCCTGCACGCCGGCGATCTCCCGCGCGGCGGCGGCATCGATGGACACGATCTTCGCATGGGCATGCGGCGAGCGCAGCACGTAGAGCCAGAGCGCGCCATCCTCCGCCTTGTCGTCGATGAACTGTCCCTTCCCGGTCAGCAGTCGCTGATCCTCCAGACGCTTGACGGGCTGCCCCGCACCAAACCGCATATTGTTGGGAAGAATGTTCATTCGTCAGTCCTTGGTCAGTTCAAATGCAATTGCATGCGTTTTAGCGGATCGCAGTTCCGCTGGCCAAGCCGTGATTGTGCTGGTGCGGCATACCACACTGTCATGCCCGGGCTGGGCCCGGGCATCCACGACTTCGTTTCCGCTTGGCATGGATGGCCGGGTCGGCACGGCCATGACGGGCAGTAAGGATCCTGGCATTACCCCAGGCTGCTGAGGACCTCTTCGACGACCTTGCGCTGCTCGAGCGTGAGCGGGGCCTGGGGCGGCACGGGATCGCCGACGTCGTAACCCTGGATCGACAGGCCGGCCTTGATGCAGGCCGCGAGGTTGAAGCGGGCGAAGGCCTCGTTGACGCGCCACAGCTTCTTCTGCAGCAGCATCGCATCGTCCCAGCGGGACGCCTTGCAGAGATTGTAGAGTTCGACGCTCTGGCGCGGGATGATGCAGGCCGGCCCGGCCATCCAGCCCTTGCCGCCGATCAGCATCACCGCCGCCGGAATGTGCGAGGACGCAGCGAACACCTTGATGGCGTCGCCGCAGCGAGTGATGATCGACAACAGCCGGCCGGTGTTGGTAGACGCGTCCTTGATGTAGTTGATGCGCGGATGCTCGGCGAGGCGCGCAATGACATCGAGCGACAGGTCCGAGCGCTGGAACTGGGGATTGGTGTAAATGACGATGGGAACGTCGACCGCATCGGCAATCGCCCGGAAATACGCCTCGATGCCGGCGTCGTTGACCGGGAAGTAGGCCTCGAGCACCGCCAGGATTCCGGTTGCGCCGCGCTTCTGGTAAGCCTTGGCCTGCGCCACCGCGTCAGCGATCGCCGTCGAGGCCACGCCTGCGATCACGGGAACGCGGCCCTGGGCCGCATCGATGGTCGTCTCCACGACGGCCATGCGCTGGGCACGATCGAGATAGGCGAACTCACCGGTGGAGCCGAGCGGCGTCAGGCCGTGCACACCGGCATGGATCAGGTCGTCGCACAGACGCCCCAGCACCTCCGTACGGATCGTGCCATCCGCACCAATCGGCGAGGCCAGGTAGGGAAAGACACCATGAAATTCAGTCATGCGGCCGGTATAGCGGCCGGGCCGCTGGTTCCGCAAGCAGGCGCCTGATCGCGGGCGGCTTCCGCTGCACGGAGCGTTTCCAAAAACGGCGTCCGCCCTGGCGGAACCTGGCTCGCGCGGGCGGGTGAGCGACGGTGCCACACTGCTGCGGCAATCGCATGTTGTCGCAAATAACTGACCTGCCAATCACCTCCCGTTAAATCCGGCTTCAAACTTTCTCTTCACCATAGAGGAAGATCCGGCGGCGGAGGCGGCTAGAGAGCAGCGACTCAATCTGAGATTGCGCGCACCATGACGAGGAAGGACGAGCGCGATGGCTCAAACACGGCAAAAATGGCTACGAACTTCGCCATTTTCAGTCATTTTTCCGCCGGATTGACCAACCATCATGCCAAGCGGAAACAGTTAGTACGAGTGCTCCAGCGTAAATTCGCCGTAGGAATTTCGATCGGAGACGAGGGAAGCCTGCAGCGAGAACGACGATGAAGACGCTTTACGATTTACTCGGAGCTCTTCCGGACGATGACGCTGACGATATCCGGGTGGCCTTCCGCAAAGCGGTCAAAGAGAGCCACCCCGACGTCAATCCCGGCGATCCGGACGCCGCGCTGCGGTTTCGACAGATCATCCGCGCCAACGACATTCTTGGCGACAAGGAGCAGCGCACGGCCTATGACCGGCTGCTCGGCGCCGCGCAGGACGAGCATCGGCAGGATTCCAAGCTCGCCGTCGTCGCCAAGGTGCACAAGGTCGCGTCCGGCGTGATGGCGCTGGCCGGCGCGTCCGCCTTGGCGCTGACGGGCTACCTCCTATTCACCCACATGTCCTCGGCATCCGTCGCGCCGCTCGAGCCGATCGTGGTTGCGACCAACAAGGTAAAGCCGAACCAGGTTCCCGCCAGGCCGATCGACAGCCTCACTGACGCGGCGACGGCCAGCGACGCGGCCGCGAATCCCGGCAGCGACCCGGCTGCCGGCACGACGGTCGGCAACGGCAATGCGTCGAGCAACAATGCCTCAGCTCCCGCCGAGCCGCTGCCGTTGCGGGTCAGCAAGGTGGACGTGGTCTATTCGGCCGAGCAGGAGCGTACGCCCTGCGCGGCGGGCGCGACCGCGCCATGCACCGCAGATGCAATGCTCGCCGGCGGCACGGCGTCGAGCGAGGCCCAGGCCCGTCACGATCGCGGCATGGCCGCGTTCCAGAAGGGCGATTTCGCGGCGGCGCTGGCCGATCTCGACGCCGCGATCCAGCTCGACCCCCGTTACCACGAGGCCTATATCGACCGCGGCATCGTGTTCTATCGCATGCGCAAGTTCGACCGCGCCTTTGCCGACGTCGCGGCCGCAAAGCGCATCGAGAAGACCAACCGCGCCGTGCTCGACGCGATGGCGAAGCGTCAGCCGCTGCGGCCGCTGAAGCTCGAGCCGCCCAAATCCGACATCAAGGCGGAAACGCCGAAGGCCGAGGCGCCGAAAGTGGCGGCGGCGGCGCCGATGCCCTCGCGAATGTCGACGGCGACGCCGATCTATCCGACCACCGATCCCAGCCGCGCGCCTTGAGCGATTGACGGATTGACGGATTGACGAAGATTTAAGGTAACTTCGAACCTTCGTCGCGCGAATCGTTCAAGCCCATCAACTGTTAGGAAAGGTGTCGCATGGTGTCCCCATGGGACACGGGCTGCTTTCCAGATTCATCCATCCGAACCCGGCGATCCGGCGCGAGCTCGTCGATCTCCTGTACACCTCTCTGCCGCAGGTCATGTCGATCAATGCGGCCGCCATCACCGGCTCGGTCACGCTTGCGGTCCTGCACGACGATCCCGGCTACATCGCGATCTCGTTCGCGATCATCGTCAACGCCATCGGTCGCGTCGTCAGCCTGCTGCGCTACAAGCAATATGCGGGGCGCCTGTCCGATCGCGACGTGATCCTCTGGGAGAAGGTCTACGCCGCGGGCGCCGCCGCCTTCGGCCTTGCACTTGGGGCCCTCACCTTCCGCGCGTTCCAGCTCAACGATGCTCCGGGCGCATGGATCGCCTTCGGCCTGTCGATGTCCTATTGCGTCGGCATGGTGTCCCGCGCGGCGATCCGCCCGTGGGTCGTGCTGACGACCACCGCCGTGCTGCTCGCCCCGACGCTGATCGCCGGATTGATGCGCCCCGAGCTGCCCTATCAGCTCGGCGCCGTTCTGCTGGTGCTGTTCTGGTTTTCGATCCGCGAGGCATCGCGTCATCTCAGCACCGCTTTCATCGAACGGCTCGAGGCCAAGCACGCACTGGCCCGCCAGGCCAACCATGATTTCCTGACCGGCCTGCCGAACCGCGCCGCCTTCCTGGCCGCGCTTGAACGCGCGGTCGGGACCATCGCGATCATTGCCATCGACCTCGACGGTTTCAAACCTGTCAACGACCGCCACGGGCACCACGCGGGCGACGAGCTGTTGCGGCAAGTCGCGACCCGGCTGTCGAGCTGTGTCGGCCCGGGCGGCCTCGCCGCGCGCTTCGGCGGTGACGAGTTCATGCTGCTGAGGCCGGTCGCGCGCGGCGCGAACGGACGCGACGAGGCGCTGGGGCTCGCGCGCGAGGCGGTCCGCTCGCTATCGATGCCGTTCCTGCTGTCCGACATCCCCGTGGTGATCGGCGCCAGCGCCGGCCTGCTGGTGAACGACCGGCCGCTCACGGACGAGGCCATGGACGAGGTGCTGCGCGAGGTCGACAGCGCGCTCTACGCCGCCAAGCGCGCCGGGGGCGGCTGCTGCACCTGGGCCGAAGCCGCCGACGGCGCATTGCGGCAGGCGAGCTGACCCGCGCCCTTCGATCTCAAACGACGACCATCTCGCGCAGCAGTACGTCGATCTCGGCGGCGTCGAGCTCACCTTCGCGTCCGATCAGCACGAGTTGGGCCGTGAGGCCGTCCGCGGGCGGCACTGGCGATGGCGCCAACGTGCCGCGCGTCGCCACCGACTGAAACAGGATCGGCTGTCCCGGATGGTCGGTGAACAGCAGGATGCCCTTGATGCGCAGCGTGCGCGGCGCGAGTTTTCCGATCACCTGCTGAAAGCGGGCCAGCGACAGCGGAGCACGGGAGGTCCAGGTCAGGGTTGCGAAAGGTTGCGACATCGTCGGCACCTGCTTGGGCAGCTCTCGCGGCGCGCGAATGTCGCGGCTGAACAGCAGGTCCGGCGCGACGATGCCATGGGCGGTCTCGAAGATCGCCGATTGCGGCTTGGTGCGGCCCACGACGGCGCGGACCTCGTCGAGGGCGGCGCGGTCGAGCAGATCGGCCTTGGTCAGCAGCACGAAATCGGCGGCGCGCAGCTGCGAGCGCCACAGCGCGTCCTGCTCGATCTCGGGATCGTCGCGCAGCCGCTGCGGATCGACCAGCGTGACGACGGTCTCCAGCGGCGCCACCTTGAAGATCACGGGATCCATCAGGTTGCGAATGATCTCGGCCGGATCGGAAATGCCCGAGGTCTCGATCGCAATCGCATCCGGGGCCGGATCGCGCTTGATGACCGACGACAGCGTGCGCAGCAGGTCGCCCTGCAGCGAGCAGCAGATGCAGCCGTTCTTCAGGCTGATCACCTCCTCCGTCACCGTGCCGAGCAGTTGGGCGTCGATGTCGACCGTGCCGAAGTCGTTGACGATGGCGGCGATGCGCCGCCCGTCCGGGTTGGCGAGCAGATGATTGAGCAGGGTCGTCTTGCCGGCGCCGAGCGATCCGGCAACCAGCAGGACCGGGACGATCATGACAGGATCGGACGGCGCACCGCCTGTCCCGGCCTGACATCGCGAACAAGATCACCATTTGCGATGACGGCGCGGCCATGGACGAGCAGATGCCGCACGCCCTCGGACGGCCGGTTCATGTTGAGGAAGTCGGCGCGATCGCGCAGGCTGGCGAGATCGAGCACCGCGATGTCGGCGTCGCAGCCGGCCTGCAGCCGTCCCTTCTTTCGCATCGCGGGCGTCGATGGTTCCAGAATCCGGGCCGGGATCAGCGTGCACTTGGCGAGGCCCTCCATCAGCGGCACCGCCTTGCGGTCCAGCACCCATTCGCGCAAGAATTTTGTAAACGTCGCCGATGAGCGCGGATGCGACACCGCGTCGTCCGGCAGCGGCCAAGCGTCGCCGGTGTAGTCCGTGCCGTTGGACAGGATCCACGGCATCGCGTCCGACGCGATGGCGCCGCCCGGAAACAGCACGGAGACGTCGAGCAGGTCGCGGTGGCGCTGGTTGACGGCGACATCGAGGAAATGGATCAGCACCAATGCGCCGGGATCCTCCTGCTGCCGCGCGAGCAATTCGTCGCGGCTGCCGAGACGATGGCGCTCGGCGACCATCTCGATCGCGTCATAGCCGGTGCCCATGCGCTGGCAGAACGCCGGATCGGCGAAGAAGCCGGCGCCGACCACCGTCGAGCCGGTCCCGTAGGGATAGGCTTCAGTCGTGACTTTGAGGCCCTGCGCCTGCGCGGTCTGCACCAGCTCGGCGCAGCGCTCGACATCCTGCAGGCTGGTGCTGTTGAAATGGCAGATGTGCATGTGGGCACCGGTCGAGCCGGCAAGCCCGATCAGCCGCGTATAGGCGTCGACCGAGCTGCGCGGATCGACATTCGACATGTAGGCAATGTGCGTATAGGTCGGCACGTTCTGCTTGGCAGCCAGGCTGCACAGCTCCGACAGCTCCTTCATGCCGGTGCCGGGCGCATACGCATTCGGGAAGGCGATGCCAAGGCCGCCCTGCTCCAGCCCCTGCCGGGTGCGCTCGACGATCTCCGCGGTCTCGGCCGCAGTCGCGACCTCCTCGACCCAGCGCTTGTCGCGCATCGCCTCGCCCATGCCGGCGATGCTGGATGCGGTCTGCTGCGTCGTCATCGTCGCGATGCGCGCGAACACCCAGCCAGAAGCGGCGCCATAGTTGAGAAGGCGGCCGATCGCCGCCTGCTCGTCATACCATCGTGCCACCGGCATGACGCCGATCTCGAGCTCGAGCGTCGTGGTGACGCCGTCGAACGCCTGCATGCGGTCCGCCGGGAGCGACTGGCCGTGCGCGTGCAGATCGATGAAGCCGGGCACGACGGCAAGGCCGGCCGCATCGATGACCTGATCCGCCGCTCCGGTGACGTCGCCGACGGCGGCAATCGCGCCATCCTTGATCGCGACGTCGGCGGTGACGTCGAGTTGCGTTTCGGGGTCGAGCACGCGGCCGCCGCGAATGATCAGATCGTAGTGAGGCATGAATCAGCTGGGCTCGCAAAGTGGAACTGCGCGCAGGCCTAACACAGATGCGCGGCGATGAGAACGCGGCGGGAGAGATCGATGCTCTCCGAGCCATGCGTGACGCACTTATCAGTTCGTCGAACTGGGGCGCCGCTCTTCCCCTTGCGCAAGGGATCGGTCAGGATTGCGAAAGACGACCTCTCGGCATCCGCCGTTCGACAGAGGAGACCCGAATGGCTTCGCCCACACGGCGCATCGCCGACTTCACCTGCGAGAAGCAGCCGGCGACCGGCTCGCGCGGGATGGTCGTCACCAACCATCCGCTCGCCTCCAGCGCCGGCGCCGAGATGCTGATACGCGACGGCAATGCGATCGATGCCGCGGTCGCTTCCCTGTTTGCGCTCACCGTGGTCGAGCCGATGATGGTCGGAATTCTCGGTGGCGGCCTATCGCACATCCGCCTCGCCGACGGCCGCCACGTCGTGCTCGACGGCCTGAGCACCGCGCCGTCGCGCGCTGACCCCGGCATGTACGATCCGGTCTCCGACGAGATCGCGCTGGCGCGCGAGACCCGTGACCGCCGCAACGTCGTCGGCGCACGCGCCGTGGCCGTCCCCGGCGCATTGAAGGGATGGTGCGAGGCGCTGGAACGCTACGGCCGGCTGCCGCTGGTCGAGGTCATGGCACCGGCAATCCGGCTCGCCGAGCATGGCTTCATCGCGAGCCCCTATCTCAACGACTGCGTGCGACTGGTCGCGAGCGATCTCGCGCGCGATCCGCGTCTCGCCGCGCTGTTCCTGCCCGGCGGCGCGCCGGTGAAGGCCGGCACGCGCGTCATCCAGAGCGACTACGCGGCATCGCTGCATCTGATCGCGGACCAGGGACCCGGGGCGCTCTACGGCGGAGCGCTCGGTGCCGCGCTGGCCAGCTACATGGCGGAGAACGGCGGCTTGATCGATGCAGCGGATCTCGCCGCGTACCGCGTGACCGAGCGCGCGCCGATCCGCGGCTTCTATCGCGGCCATGAGATCATCGGCCCGCCGCCGCCGTCTTCCAGCGGCGTGCATATCGTGCAGATGCTGAACATCCTCGAAGGCTTCGACGTCGGCGGGCTCGGCTTCGGTTCGGCCGATGGCGTGCATCTGCTCGCCGAAGCGCTGAAGATCGCCTTCGCCGACCGCGCGGTCGCCACCGCCGATCCCGCTTTCGTCGACGTGCCGGTCGAGCGGCTGACGTCGAAGGTCTATGCCGCGGAGCGGCGGGCGCAGATCGACATGAGCCGGGCCCGAAGTTTCGGCCCGGGCCTTGCGCCGACGGAGTCCGCCAACACCACCCATGTCACGGTCGCCGATGCCGAGGGCAACGTCGTCGCGGCGACCCAGACCATCAACGGCCTGTTCGGCGCCTGCGTGCAGATCCCGGGCACCGGCATGACCGCCAACAACTACATGTACAATTTCGATCCGCATCCGGGCCGCGCGCTGTCGATCCAGCCGGGCAAGCGCGTCTTCACCTCGATGGCGCCGATGATGGCGCTGCGCGACGGCCGCTTGCGCTATGCGCTCGGCCTGCCCGGCGGCTTGCGCATCTTTCCCTCGGCCTTCCAGGCGCTGGTCAACCTGATCGACCACGGCATGTCGCTGCAGGAGGCGGTGGAGGCGCCGCGGCTCTGGACGCAGGGCGGCGTGCTCGAGCTCGAGCCGGCGTTTCCCGACCATGTGGCGCGGGAGCTCGCCGCACGCGGCCACGAGATCAGGCGCGAGCCGGTCGTGGCCGGCGGCATGAATGCGATTGCGTTCGGCGACGACGGCACGCTGACGGGGGCCGCGTGCTGGCGCGCCGACGGCACCCCGGTCGCGATCTCCGGCGGGCGCGCCCGCGCCGGGCTTCGCTTCGCGATCGCGTAGCGCCTATCGGCTCGTTCGCATCATCCGCGCGATCGCCTCGCCGATCACCACCGTCGTCAAGTGGGTGTTGGCGCGACAGTCGGACGGCATGATCGAGGCGTCGGCGACGCGAAGCCCCGCGATCCCCTTCGCGGTGCCATCCGGATTGACCACGCCATCGTCATCGTTGAAGCCGCTTATGCGGCAGCTCCCCGCGGCGTGCTGGATGTCGCCGGTGACCTGGCGCAGCAGCGCGTCGAGCTCGGCATCGGGCAGCGCCGCCGCCTGCGGCAGCGTGAGCTCCGTATCGCCGAGGCGAATCCAGTCGGCGATGTCGCGCAGCGCCGGCTGCACCGTGATCAGCGCCAGCCGCTTCACCGCGTCGCGCATCCGCGCGATGTCGCGCGGATCAGCCAGCATGTTCTCCTCGACGATCGGATCGTCGCTCGGATCGGCCGAGGCGAGCTTGAGCGTGCCCCGTGAGAAGGCGTTGAACAGGCCGGCGCCGATCGCGCCGGGGATCCCGATGCCGCGGTGATTGAACGCGATCAGGATCATGTCGCGCTTGCCGCCGCCGGCAAGGCCCGATGAGTAAGTGACGCAGCAATTGGTATGGCGCGTATCGCGATCGGTCGGACGCAGCTCCTCACGCAACTGAATGGTGGTGCGGAACAGCGGGTGATCGAAGAAGTGCCGGCCGACGGGAAGATCGCGCACGACGGCAAGCCCCATCGCCTGCAGATCCGCCGCGGGGCCGATCCCGGAGCGCAGCAGGATTGCGGGGCTGTGGATGGCGCCGGCGCACAGCACGACCTCGCGCGCCGCGACGTTTTTCACGCCTTCACCTTCGATGTGGACGCGCACGCCGGTCGCCCTGCCGTCGCTGATCAGCAGCCGATCGACCAGCGCCCGTCCGCGAATCTCGAGGTTCGAACGGCCGCGGGCCGGCTCGAGATAACCCTCATTGGTGGAAATACGGCGGCCGTTGCGGCTGTTGATCGGATAGCAGGCGACGCCTTCGCCGTCGGTCCCGTTGAGATCGTCGCACCAGGGATAGCCGCTCGCCAGCGCAGCATCGCGCAAGCCGCGGTCGATCGGGCCCCATTTGTCAGGCGGTGCGCGGTAGACCGGAAGCGGGCCGCCGCGACCGTGCCCCTCGCGATCGCCAAGCGCGAGATCGTCCTCGATCACCGAGAACAGCGGCATGACCTCCTTGGCTGACCATCCCGTACAGCCATTGGCCGCCCATTCGTCGAACGCATCGGCCACACCGCGGATCGCGATCTGGCCGTTCATCATCGAGCTGCCGCCCAGCCCTTTGCCACGCCAGTAGAAGCGCATGTCCTGCCCGGCGACGCGGCGGGACATCAGCTGCGGCCACTGCCATTTCTCCTGGAAGGCGCGATCATGGATGATCGGAATCGGATTGGGCGTCACGATCTCCCACGGCGCGTCGTCCGCGCGCCAGTCGGCGCCGGCTTCCAGCAGCAGGACCCGCGTCTGGGAGTCTTCCGACAGGCGCGCAGCGACGGCCGCTCCCGCCGAGCCGCCGCCGACGACAATGACGTCATACATGGACTGAATTCTCGCTGTTCTCAGGCATCGCAACCATGACCACCAGCTTGCGCTGCCGGGAGCGATCCGTGAAGCCCTCGAAAGCTCAAGCCACCAGCATGCCGACGCAGAGCTGCGGCACGTCCTCGGGAACGAGACAGGAAGCGACGGCGATCACCTCGCGCGCCGATTTCCAGGCGCCGCCGCCGCCGGCCGGGCCATTGGTGTAGAGCGTCTCGACCTCGTTGCCGATGCGGACCGCCTCCGCCATCGTCTCGGTCCGCCCGGCGACGCGAACGCGCACCTCGTAGGGCTCGGCGACTTGTCCGCGATCGTCGCCATGCAGCGCATTCATCCCGATCAGGTCGCAGCGCAGCTCGCTCGTCGCCACGCCGATGAGTGCGAGGCGCTCACGGACGATATCGAGCGCGAGGCGGCCACGCGCGACTGCGCCAGGGCCGGCATAGGAGATCTGCCCCTCGCCGACATAGCTATCGAGATAGCCCACCGAGGTCTTCAACAGTCCCGTCTTCGGCCGGCCGCGGCCGCCGACCACCCTGACCCGGTCCGGACCAAGCTCCTCGACGGTCACCTGCGAGAAATCCGCCACGACGTCGGGTTGGAAATATTGCTCGGGATCGTGGATCTCGTACAGCAGTTGCTCCTTCACGGTCGCCGGCGTGACGCAGCCGCCGGAGCCCGCGACCTTGGTCACGATCAGTTCGCCATCCTCGCGCACCTCGCCGATCGGAAAGCCGAGCCGGGCGAGATCGGGAACATCCTTCACTCCGGGGTCCGCGAAATAACCGCCGGTGATCTGCCCGGCGCATTCGAGCAGATGACCGACGACGGTGCCCTGCCCGAGCCGGTCCCAATCATCCAGGGCCCAGCCGAACTCGTGGATCAGAGGTCCGAGAAACAGCGCCGGGTCGGCGGCGCGCCCGGTGATCACGACATCCGCGCCGGCCGCGAGCGCCTCCGCGATCGCGCCCGCCCCGACATAGGCGTTGGCCGAGACGACCCGATTGCCGAGGGCCCGGATCGTGTCGCCGGTGTCGAGCACGACATCCGCTGTCTTCAACGGCTCAAGAACATCGTCGCCGGTCACGGCCGCGATCTTCAGCCCCGCCAGTCCAAGCCGGCGCGCCATGGTGCGGGTGGCTTCGGCCGCGGCGACCGGATTGGCCGCACCCATGTTGGTGACGATACGGACGTTGTTGGCGCGGCAGATCGGCAGCACGGCCTGCATGCGCGCCGCCAGCAGCGGATCATAGCCGGCGGCCGGATCCTTCATGCGCGCCTGCTGCGCCAGCGCGATCGTGCGCTCCGCCAGGCACTCGAACACGAGATAGTCGAGGCCGCCCTTCGCCGCGAGCTCCACCGCAGGCTCGATCCGGTCGCCGGAATAGCCCGCTCCGGCGCCGATCCTGATGCTCCGCATCGGCCGCTCCTCCTGACATCATGCCGTTCGTCGGCTTCTGCCGATCACACTAGCGGCCGCGGTCCGACCTTGCCAGCGTCCGCATGGAACGGTCAGGCATGCTGCTAGTCCGCGAGCGCCAGCGTCGGCGCCTCGCTGCTTGCCGTGCATGTGACGGCAACGGCGATGTGCTCGTCAGCCCAGCACCATCGCTGGCCGCCGGCGCGCTTGGCCGCATAGAGCGCGCGATCGGCCTGGTCGAGCAGAGACTCCGTGTCGGCCTGCCGATCATCGGTAACCAGAATGCCGGCGCTGGCACTGATCTGAACGCGCATTCCGGTCAAGACAAACGGTTGCGACAGTGCCGTCACCGCGGCTTGCGCCAGCACGAGCGCGGCGTCGCGTCCCACCGCAGGCAGCAGCAGCATGAATTCGTCACCGCCGAACCGCGCCGCAAGGCCGGCGTCCCCGAGACAGTCCTGCAGGCGTGCGCCGACCTGACGCAGCAGCTCGTCACCGGCCTGATGGCCGAACTGGTCGTTGACGAGCTTGAAACCGTCGAGATCGACCGCGATGATGGCGACGGGGCGATCGCAACGGCCGAGTGCGGCGATGAACGCGGCGCGGTTCGGCAGGCCGGTGAGGAAATCGCACAGCGCCTGCCGCGCCAAGGCCTGCTGCGCCGTGATCCGCTCGGTGAAGGCAGCCGTGAGTCGATAGGACGTTCCGCGCAGTGTGATCCAGAACAGCACCACCATGCCGGCGCCCATCCGGTACACTGGCTCGGGCTGCATCAGGCAGGCCACCACGGTCGGAATCAGCAGCACCGCCGAGGAGGTCATGACGATCCATGGGCTGACACGCGACACGATGCCGACGCAGAAGGCCATCGACAGGCCGAAGCACATCCAAATGCCGGGCCCGTCGCCGATCTGAAACGCGCGTGCCGACAACGCACCGACGGCCAGACCGAAGGCGGCAGCGCCGAGGCCGTAGAGGCGTTCCCAGCGAATGATGCCATCGTGATCGAGCCGATCGAAGCGCGCCGCGAACATCCGCAGCTTGATCACACGAAGGGCACCGATCACCAGCAGCACCACCGTGATCGCGGCGTAGCCCGGATCGCGCGCAACCCAGGCCATCACGCTGCCGATCACGACGGCGGCGGCCGAGATCGTCCCGACCAGCGGCATCGAGCTGTACAGCAGATGCGCGAGATCGCGACGAATGTCCGGGTCCAATCGATGCATCGCAATTCCAGTTCGCCAGGCGCGCGCACTCTCGTACCCACGCCTTAACGAAATCTCGCTGCACCCGCGAAGGGCTGCCATGCGCGGCGGATGCTTAAGAGAACCTCACCACGACGACGACAATGCGAATGATGGCAGGCGCACGGCGCGCAAGACCGATGCTGGCGCCGGATCAGCTCGCCCAATTGTCTCGGAATTCGCCGAACAGCGTAATGCCGCCGCACGCATAGATCGTCTGCCCGGTGATGTAGCTCGCCTCGGCCGAGGCGAGAAAGGCGAACACGCCGGCGATCTCTTCCGGGCTCGCCACCCGCCCCATCGGAATATGAGACTCGACCGCGGCGCGCTTCACCGGGTCCCCGGTCCAGGCCGCGTTGATCGGCGTGTCGACCGCACCGGGCCCGACCGAATTGACGCGGATGCCGCGCCCGGCGAATTCGAGCGCCAAGGTCCGCGTGAGGCCCGCCATCGCGCTCTTGCTGATCGAATAAGCGAGATAGCCCGGCTTCGGAATGATCTGGTGCACGCTCGAGGTGTTGATGATGTTGCCGCCGCCGCGCGCGACGAAATGCGCCAGCGCGTGACGCGCGCAGAGCACGGCGCCGTTGAGATTGACCTCGAGAATCTTGCGATACGTGTCGACGTCGAGCGCCTCGCTGGGCGATTCCCGCTGGAAGCCGGCATTGTTGACCAGGCAGTCGAGCCTGGGCCAGCGCTTGAGCACCGTCTCGAACATCTCGGCGATCTCGGCCTCGACGCCGATGTCGGCCTTCACGGCGAAATGATCACGTGCGCTGTGACCGTGCGCGGCGGAGACCGCCTGCACCAGCGCCAGGGTTTCGTCGCCGGACGGCGACGGACCGCCGAAATTGATCGCAACATGCGCGCCCTCCTCGGCGAACCGCACCGCGATCGCGCGGCCGATGCCTTGCGTTGCGCCCGTCACCAGCGCGTAGTGTCCGACGAGACGCGACGCCCGTTCGGCTGGTTGATCAGATGGCTCCATGTCTCGACTCCTTGAAAATGATCTCGCCTCGGCACGCTGCGATGACTCGCGTTCGGATGACAAGGCTATCAGGAGTCTGGTATCGCTCCACTCCGTATCCGTCATTGCGCACGCAGGCGTGAGGCGTCATGTATCTCGGCATCGATCTTGGAACATCCGCGGTCAAGACGATCATCGTCGATGACGCGCAGCGCGTCGTTGCGAGTCGCAGCCACGCCCTGGCGATGGACGTGCCGCGACCGGGCTGGGCCGAGCAGGACCCCGCCGCGTGGATCGCCGCGGTGTTCATCACGCTCGATGCGCTCAAGGTCGATCATCCCGGCGCGGTGGCGGCGGTGGAAGCCATCGGCCTGTCGGGCCAGATGCATGGCCCGGTACTGCTCGATACCGCCATGAATCCGTTGCGGCCGTGCATTCTCTGGAACGATGGCCGGTCGGAGCGCGAATGTGTCGCGCTGGAGCAGCGCTGGCCCGCTTTGCGCAAGATCACCGGCAACAAGGCGATGCCCGGCTTCGCCGCGCCGAAGCTCATGTGGATCGAGGCGCACGAGCCGGAGATTTTCGCGGCCACGCGGCTGGTTCTGCAGCCGAAGGCCTATGTCCGGCTGGTGCTGTCGGGCGAGGCGATCGAGGACATGTCCGATGCGTCCGGCTCGCTCTGGCACGATGTCACCAGGCGCGACTGGTCGGACGAGGGCCTTGCCGCCACGCGCCTCACGCGTGCGCAGATGCCGCGCCTCGTCGAAGGCTGCGCACCGGCAGGTCGGTTGCGCAGCGACCTCGCGGAACGCTGGGGCATGACGAAGCGCCCAACCATCGCGGGCGGCGCCGGCGACAACCCGGCCGGCGCCGTCGGCATCGGTGCTGTCAGGCCGGGCGCCACGTTCATCACGCTCGGCACGTCCGGCGCCGTGATCACGCCGGTCGACACCGTCACGGCCAATCCCGAGCGGGTCGTTCACACCTTCTGTCATGCGATCCCAGCGATGTGGCTGCAGGCCGGCGCGATGCTGTCGGCGGCCTCATGCCTCGCCTGGGTCGCGCGGCTGCTCGGCGCGAGCGAGACCGAGCTGCTTGCGCCGCTGGGCACCCGGCCCGCCATGCCATCGCCGGTCAGCTTCCTGCCCTATCTTGCGGGCGAGCGGACGCCGCATGACGATCCCCATGTCCGCGGCCTGCTCGACGGCCTGAGCCATGCCACCGACCGCAACGCCATCGTTCAGGCGGTGCTCGAGGGCGTTGCCTTCGCCCTGGCCGACTGCCGCGACGCGTTGACGGAAACCGGCCTTGTGATTGCCGAGGCGGATGCGATCGGCGGCGGATCGCGCTCCGACCTTTGGCTCGCGATCCTGGCGAATGTCCTCGACATTCCCGTTCATCGGCTGGCCGAGGGCGAGACGGGCGCCGCCTTCGGTGCGGCACGGCTGGCACGTCTTGCCGTCACCGGCGAGGACATCGGTGCCGTCTGCACGCCGCCGGCGCGCGTGCGGACCTTCGCTCCGGACATCCCGCTGTCGGCAGCCTATGCCGAGCGGCGGCCGCGCTGGCAACAGCTCTATCGTCGGCCGAGCTGAACGCATCTCCGAAAGGCCACCGTCGCGGCGACATGTTGCAGCGGCGTCTCTTTCATATTGTATTCGGCAACAGCCTCTAGTTTAATGGCTTCCCGCGCCAGCGATCAACGAGCCGCGGACGACAAGACGACGTGCATTGGGAGGCACGATGAGCGGTCCGATCCTCGAGATGCGCGGGGTGTCGAAGTCATTCTTCACCATCAAGGCCCTGCACAAGGTCGACCTCACCGTCTACGCCGGCGAAGTCCATGCGCTGATGGGCGAAAACGGTGCCGGCAAATCCACGCTGATGAAGATTCTCTCCGGCGCCTATCGCCCGGATCCCGGCGGTGAGATCCGCATCGAGGGCCGGCCGGTGCGCATCGAAGGGCCGATGGGCGGCCGCAACGCCGGCATTTCGATCATCTACCAGGAGTTGTCGCTGGCGCCGAACCTGACGGTCGCCGAGAACATCTATCTCGGGCGCGAGCTGTCGCAGAGCGGCCTGCTCGCGCGCAGCACCATGCGCGAGGGCGCCGGGCCGATCCTGGACCGGCTCGGCGCCGATTTCACAGCCTCCACCTTGGTGGCCGAGTTGTCGATGGGCCAGCGCCAGCTGGTGGAGATCGCCCGCGCGCTGCATGCACGATCCAAGATCCTGATCATGGACGAGCCGACCACCTCGCTGTCAGCCGGCGAAAGCGAGAAGCTGTTCGCGCTGATCCGCCAGCTCCGCGCCGAAGGGCTCGCCATCATCTACATCTCGCATCGCATGGACGAGGTCTATGCGCTCGGCGACCGCGTCACCGTGCTGCGCGATGGCCGGCTGGTCGGGTCGCTGGACAAGCCGGAGATCCGCGCCGACAGCATCGTCCGCATGATGGTCGGCCGCGACGTGTCGTCCTTCTACAAGAAGGACCACGACCCGCACGCCAAGCGTGATCGCGCGGTGCTCAGCGCCGTCGACCTCGGCGACGGCCTTCGCGTTAAGAATTGCTCGCTGACCGTTCATGCCGGCGAGGTGGTCGGCCTCGCCGGGCTGATCGGCGCCGGACGCACCGAGCTCGCGCATCTCATCATCGGAGCGGCGCCGAAGACGACCGGACACATCGAGCTCGACGGTGAGAAAGTCAGCATCGACACGCCGCGCGATGCGCTCGATGCGGGCATCGCCTATCTGACCGAAGACAGGAAGGCGCTCGGGCTGTTCCTCGACATGTCCTGCGCCGACAACATCAACCTTGCCGTGATCGGGCGTGACGCGAAGCTCGGCGGCCTTCTCGACCGCGACAAGGCGCGCGCACGCGCCGACGAGGCGTTCAGCGCGCTGGGCATTCGCGCCCCCAATCCGGGCGTCACCGTCGGCGGCCTGTCGGGCGGCAATCAGCAGAAGGTGCTGCTGTCACGCCTGCTCGCGACCGCACCGAAGGTCCTGATCCTCGACGAGCCGACCCGCGGCGTCGATGTCGGCGCCAAGTCCGAGATCTATTCGATCATCGACAATCTCGCCAAGTCCGGCACCGCAATCCTGGTGATCTCGTCCGACCTGCCGGAGATTCTCGGCATCTGCGACCGCGTGCTGGTGATGCGCGAGGGACATCTGGTCGGCGACCTGCAGCAGAGCACGACATCACCCATCACCCAGGAAGACATCATGGCGCTGGCCACCGGGACGGAGCACGTCGATGCCTGACAACAGCCAAGCTCAAGCCAAGCCCGCGCCAGCGCAGATGAAGGCCGCGCCGGCACCGAGCCTCGCGGCATCGAACAACAAGCAGCAGCGGCTGCGGCTGATGATCCGCGCCGCCGGCATGCTGCCGGTGCTGCTCATCCTCTGCGTCGGCTTCCATATGCTGTCCGAAGGACGATTCTTCACCGGACAGAATCTCGGAATCGTGCTGCAGCAGGCCGCGGTGAATACCGTGCTCGCCGCCGGCATGACCTTCGTCATCCTGACCGGCGGCATCGATTTGTCGGTCGGCTCGATCCTCGCCGCGGCTGCAATGGCCGGCCTGACACTGTCGAAGATGCCCGATCTCGGCGCACTGTGGCTGCCGGCCGCGGTGCTGACGGGCCTCGCCTTCGGCGTCATCAATGGCGCGTTGATCGCGCTGTTGCGGCTGCCGCCCTTCATCGTGACACTCGGCTCGCTCACGGCGGTGCGCGGTCTCGCCCGCCTGATGGGTGGCGACACCACCGTGTTCAACCCATCGATTCCCTACGCCTTCATCGGAAACGCCTCGCTGACGATCATCCCCGGCGTCGTATCGATCCCCTGGCTGTCGGTGATCGCGCTGCTGGTGATCCTTGGCTCCTGGCTGATCCTGCGCCGGACCGTGCTCGGCGTGCACATCTATGCCGTCGGCGGCAATGAAAGCGCGGCGCGGCTCGCCGGCATCAAGGTCTGGGCCGTGCTGATCTTCGTCTACGGCATGTCCGGCCTGCTCGCGGGCCTCGGCGGCGGCATGCAGGCGGCGCGGCTCTATGCGGCGAACGGCCTGCAACTCGGCCAGTCCTATGAGCTCGACGCCATCACCGCGGTCATTCTCGGCGGCACGTCCTTCGTCGGCGGCATCGGTTCGATCTGGGGCACCTTGGTCGGCGCTCTCATCATCGCCGTGTTGTCGAACGGGCTCATCCTGGTCGGCGTGTCCGACATCTGGCAATACGTCATCAAGGGCCTCGTGATCATCGGCGCCGTCGCGCTCGACCGCTACCGGCTGCAGGGCTCGGCCCGCACCTGAGACAATATGGCGGGCATCACCAGAGCCCGCCGCAACGGATTCTTCCACGGCCACTGGTCCGCCGTGCGTAGACGAACAGGAAGGACCAGGGAGGAAACACATGGTCAAGTCGATGTTATCAGCCGGTGCCGCGCTGGCGCTCGTGATGAGCTCCGCGCCGTCATCGGCCAAGGAGCTGAAATCGATCGGCGTGTCGCTGGGCTCGCTCGGCAACCCGTTCTTCGTCGCGTTGTCGAAGGGCGCCGAGTTCGAGGCCAAGAAGACCAATCCCAACGTCAAGATCACCGCGGTCGGCTTCGAATATGATCTCGGCAAGCAGGTCACCCAGATCGACAATTTCATCGCCGCCGGCGTCGACATGATCCTGCTCAACCCGGGAGATCCCAAGGCGATCGGCCCCGCCATCAAGAAGGCGCAGGCGGCCGGCATCCTCGTCGTTGCGGTCGACACCGCGGCCGAGGGCGCCGATGCCACCGTGACGACCAACAACGTGCAGGCCGGCGAGATCTCGTGCCAGTACATCGTCGACAAGCTCGGCGGCAAAGGCGACGTCATCATCGAGAACGGGCCGCAGGTGTCGGCGGTGATCGACCGCGTCAACGGCTGCAAGAGCGTGTTCGCCAAGGCTCCCGGCATCAAGGTTCTCTCCAGCGACCAGGACGGCAAGGGCTCGCGCGAGGGCGGCCTCACGGTGACGCAGGGCTATCTCACCCGCTTCCCGAAGATCGACGCCATCTTCGCCATCAACGATCCCCAGGCGATCGGCACTGATCTCGCCGCGCGTCAGCAGCAGCGCACCGGCATCATCATCACCGCGGTCGACGGCGCCCCGGACATCGAAGCCGCGCTGAAGGATCCGGCCTCGCAGCAGATCCAGGCCTCGGCCTCGCAGGACCCGTTCTTCATGGCGCGCCGGGCCGTGCAGATCGGCGTCAACATCCTCAACGGCCAGAAGCCGGCCTCGACCGTCGAACTGCTGCCGTCCAAGCTGATCACGCGCGACAATGTCGGCGAGTACAAGGGCTGGACCTCCGAGCGCAAGGAGTAGAAATCGGCCGCTTCGCTTCTACCAAGCCCCCCGGCAACGCCGCCCTCACGGGCGGCGTTCTTCTTGGAACGAACCGCTGGACGCGCTCTATCAGGTTCTGAACGGCGCAGGCGTCGTCAAACTCGGCGACGACATCAAGGCCGGAACGACGAACCTGCCCTTGAAAGTCCGTCTCAAGGTCGCCAATGCGGTGAATGCTCGACGAGCCCGGCGCAGAGCGCCTGTTCGGCAAGGGCGACCTGCTGTGCGACCTCGGCCGCGGCCTGGTCCGCGCGCCCAGGGTCTGTTCATTCCCCAAGCGGAATTCCTCGCCGCGCTCGGCCGCAAATAGGTCCGCGCCATCCACCGGCGTGTCGCGTTTGCGACAACGACCCGCTGTTTGTTGCTGCTTTTCGCTGGTCCGGAATTTGCGTGAGCCTGCCTGACGGCACCAATCAGCAGGCGATCCGATGGCTTTCACCGCAGTCTGTCCGACAAGCGCCATAACCGAAGGCGGCATGGGCCTGTACCAGGTCGGCAAGAAGAGCGTGCTGCTGCTCTGGCCTCACGGCGGCGAGCTGAAGGCCTATCGCGGCCGCTGCCCGCATGCCGACGTGCCGCTGACCGAGGCGACGTTCGACGGCAAGACCATCACCTGCCCGCACCATCAATGGGGCTTCGACGGCGTGAACGGCAAGTGCGTCACGCATCTCGTCCGCAACGCGCTGCACGGCTACCCGCTGCAGGTCGAAGGCGGCGAGATTCAGGTCGACGTCGGTCCGGTCAAGCAGGCCCGGTCGCCGGCTTGATCGGCACAGCGACGATGGGAACAAACGCCGGGCACTCCCCTGTCCGCGCTGCGGAGGGAGGCCGTATCGACGAGTTCAGCTGCATGACGGGCGCCGCCGAATGGGTGATCTGGAATGGGTCGATAGGGATCGTCGACACGGTCCGGCTCGGCTCCATCACCGACGGCGCAACGGGACGGCTCGCACGGCTCGCGCCACCCTATGACGTCGTCGGGCCGTTCAGCCTCGACGAATTGGAGACCCACGGCCGCATCGTCTTCGGCTCCTGCCTCGTCATGTCGCAACGACGCTGGCGCGAGGATCAGGATGCGTTGCGGATCGAGGCGCGGGCCGCGCGTCGCGCCTTGTGGGATCAGCTCGCGCGCGACCAGAACGACGATGCCTTTCGCGCAATCCTTGAGCTACCCCTGCAGGGTATGCTGACGGCTACACACATCAAAGCTGCGTTCCGCCGGCTGGCCAAGTCCGCGCATCCCGACGCCGGCGGCAGCAATGAACTTTATCGACGCATTTCCGAGGCACGCGATGCGCTGCTGGCGCGGTTGGACTGAAGATCACGAGCGATGACGTGACCGACAGCCACGAAATGGCCAAGCGGAGCGAACCAGGAGCGGGATCCGAGCCGGCGCCCGAGCCAGCCGGACGCTTTCGTGCGACCGGCTGACATGCAGTCAAAAAGAGCAAGCCGGTCGGGGCGCTCATGCCCGACCGGCCCGGCTCCCAGCCTTTAGAAGAAGCCGAGCTTCTTCGGGCTGTAGCTGACCAGCATGTTCTTGGTCTGCTGATAGTGGTCGAGCATGACCTTGTGGGTCTCGCGACCGACGCCGGACTGCTTGTAGCCGCCGAACGCCGCATGCGCCGGATAGGCGTGATAGCAATTGGTCCAGACACGCCCCGCCTGGATATTGCGGCCGAAGCGGTAGCAGGTGTTGGCATCGCGGCTCCACACGCCGGCGCCCAGGCCGTAGAGCGTGTCGTTGGCGATCGCCAGCGCCTCGTCCTCGGTCTTGAAGGTCGTGACCGAGACCACGGGGCCGAAGATCTCCTCCTGGAACACGCGCATCTTGTTGTGCCCCTTGAACACCGTCGGCTTGACGTAGTAGCCGCCGGCGAGATCGCCGCCGAGCACGTTGCGCTCGCCGCCGATCAGGAGCTGCGCGCCCTCGTTCCTGCCGATATCGATGTAGGACAGGATCTTGGCGAGCTGCTCGGCGGAGGCCTGCGCGCCGATCATGGTCGCCGGATCGAGCGGGCTGCCCTGCACGATCGCGCCGACACGCTGCAGCGCGCGCTCCATGAAGCGCTCATAGATCGATTCGTGGATCAGCGCGCGGCTCGGGCAGGTGCAGACCTCGCCCTGGTTGAGCGCGAACATCACGAAGCCCTCGATCGCCTTGTCGAGGAAGTCGTCGTCCTCGGCGCAGACGTCCTTGAAGAAGATGTTGGGCGACTTGCCGCCGAGCTCGAGCGTGACCGGGATCAGGTTCTGCGAGGCGTATTGCATGATCAGCCGCCCCGTCGAGGTCTCACCGGTGAAGGCGATCTTGGCAATGCGGTTGGAGGAGGCCAGCGGCTTGCCCGCCTCTAAGCCGAACCCGTTGACGACGTTGAGCACGCCCGGCGGCAGCAGGTCGCCGACGATCTCCATCAGCACGAGGATCGAGGCCGGGGTCTGCTCGGCCGGCTTGAGCACGACGCAGTTGCCCGCGGCGAGCGCGGGCGCGAGCTTCCACGCCGCCATCAGGATCGGGAAATTCCACGGAATGATCTGGCCGACGACGCCGAGCGGCTCATGGAAGTGATAGGCGATGGTGTCGTGGTCGATCTCGGCGATCGAGCCTTCCTGCGCGCGGATCACGCCGGCGAAATAGCGGAAGTGATCGATGGCGAGCGGGATGTCGGCGGCGGTCGTCTCGCGGATCGGCTTGCCATTGTCCCAGGTCTCGGCGAGCGCCAGCCTGTCGAGATTGGCCTCCATGCGGTCGGCGATCCTGTTGAGGACCATCGCGCGCTCGGTGACGCTGGTGCGCGCCCAGCCGTCCTTGGCGGCATGCGCGGCGTCGAGCGCGGCCTCGATATCGGAGGCATCGGAGCGCGCGATCTCGCACACCGGCTGGCCGGTGATCGGCGAGATGTTGTCGAAATATTTGCCGGCGTTGGGGGCCTTCCAGGCACCGCCGATGAAGTTGTCGTAACGCGCAGCGAAAGGCGGCTTGAACGCCGCATTGACGTCAACCTTGGTCATCTCTCTCTCCCATTCACGCCGATGCACACGGCGTTGGAGAGAGGCTCGATCAAACCGGCGCGACAGACCAGAGGCCGGAACGAGCGCGTCCGAGGAAGTGTCGCAGTTCTGCGACATGTTGGCTGCGATTCGACAGCCGCGGCGCGTTCACCGCTCGAGCCCGAGCCGCTTCATCTTCCGGTGCAGGGTGGCGCGCGACATGTCGAGCTCCTTCGCCGCCTTCGAGACGTTGCCGCCGGCGCGCGCCAGCGCGCGCTTCAGAACGGCACGCTCGGCGGCGTCAATGTCGTCGCCCCCGGTGGTTGCATCCTTGATCAGGTCGCCGGCCGGCACCGGACGCGCCAGCGCGGACGGAGAGAGGTTGAGCGCACGGCGCGCCGCCCGTGTGGCACCGACGACGAGGTCGTTGCGATCGACCGCCAGCAACGAGTTGATCTCGCGCTCGCTGTCCGGCGTGAGCACGATGCGGGCGTGCGGAAAGGCCTGGCGGAAATTCTCCGCCTCGATCAGGCGCGCGGCATCCGCGACGGTGGTCGCGATCAGCCGACTGAAACCCTCGGTCAGATCGGCGCGACAGGAGGAGACGTCGAGCGCGGCCTTGAGCTGGCCGTGCTCGTCGAAGATCGGCGCCGTGGTGCAGAACAGCCGCGCGTTGCGTGACAGGTAGTGCTGATCGCGGTCGATGGTCAGCGGCCGCTTCTCGACCAGGCAGGTGCCGATGGCATTGGTGCCCTCGTGCCGCTCGCTCCACACCGCGCCGGTCCACAGGCCCCAGGATTCGAAGGTGGCGTCGTCCCCGCGGGCGCCGCGGCGCTCGAGCACCGTGCCCTCGGCATCGGCCAGCAGCACCGAGCAGCCGACGCCCCCAACCGCCAGGAACAGCCGGTCGAGGCTCGCCTGTGCGATCGCGAGCAGCCGCCCGAGCCGGGCGCGCGCGTCCGCGATCTCGGCGGCCGTCAGGCGGGCTGGCAGCTTCGGCGTGGCGGGATCGAGCGCATGGAGATGGCCGGAGCGGCGCCATGATGCCGCCAGCGCCGAGACCGCCGGCGCGCCTCGGCTATCGGCTCTGCCGTCAGCGTCAGCCTTGGCATCCCCCTTGGCCAAGGCCTCCAGGACGCGATCCGAATGGGCATTCCCGGGCGAACGCCCCATGTCCCTCCTCCCGGCTTTGCCCGCGTTGGCGCGGCTTGTTGCTAGACTAGCGCAACTACAGCACCGCGGTTTGACCGGCGTCAAGGAACGCTGACCAAGCTGTCATCGGTCACCCACCTGTCGCGTGACAGTAGCCGCCTGAGGGAGGACGTCGGCAAGTTCCTCAGCTCGGTGCGCGCGAGCTGAGCACCAGCCCACAAAACCGAAAAGGCCGCCTGGACGAACCAGGCGGCCTTGCCGTGTTGCGTGACCGGCGGCGTGGCGTCCGCCGCGGGCCTCAGCGGGCGCCGCGCGACAGCATCTCGAAGCGGTAGTTGACACCGATCATCGCCGTGTGGAGCTGGGTCTTCTGGCTGACGACGTTCGGTCCTCCTGTGATCGCGGCGGCGCCCGGCAGCGTGCCGGTCGCGGTGCCGAAATCGGCGTAGTCATATTCGGCGAAGGCCGACCAGTTGCGGGCGAACATCCACTCGACGCCGGCGCCGACCGTCCAGCCGCTGCGGTTGAACGCCACGCTGGCGGACTGTCCGGTGGCGGTGTTGACGACCGAAACGTTGGTCCGCGTCCACGCCGCGCCACCGCGCACATAGGCCAGGATCTCAGGCGTCACCAGATAGCCTGCGCGCACCGTGGCGGTGTAGAGGTTGCTGGTCCGCGTGTTCATCGTCAGCGCCGGCCCCAGCGGGCTCGACGCGTTGATGATGCCGAGATCGGCCATCGCCTGGATGCCGACGACGAAGCGGTCCATCTGGTAATCGCAACCGAGCTGCAGGCCGCCGACGACGTCGCCGCCATTGCTGGAGATGGCGGTCGGAATCTGCACGGCCGCGACGGGCAGCGGCGCCACGTTGCCGCCGCCGGTCACCGGCGGGTTCTGCGCCGGCGGATTGCCATTGTTGCCCTGCGGCGGCGGGTTCGGCTGGCCGCCGCCATTGTTCGGGGGTGGATTTTTCGGCGGCCAGCCGGGCTTGTCCGGATGATGCGGCCATCCGCCATGATTGTAGTTGCCGCCGTGCTGCTGCCAATGATCTTTGTCGGGCTGCTTGTCGCCATAGCCGCCCTTCCCGTCATCGTTGTCGCGCGGCTTGCCGCCCCAGCCGTAACCGCCATGCTTGTCGTCGTTCCGGTCATCCGGCTTCAGCCAGGCGTAGCTGTCACGTTCGCTCTTCAGCGGCTGCTTCGACCAGCCGAAGCCAAGCGGCTTGTCGTAGCCGTCGTCCTTCTTCGCGCCCCAGCCGGTGGCCGGCTTGTCATGATCGTTCTGCTGGTCATGTCGCAGCCAAGTATATTTGTCGGAGTAACCGTTCGAATGGAGCTGCGACCAGCCGCTCGACTTGCCATGGTCGTCGTCGTGAGGCTTGTCGAACCAGCCGCTGCCGTATTTGACGTCGTTGTAGTTGTCGTCCTTGGTCTTGGATGGCGCCGACGGCCATGAAGACTTGTTGTCGCCGCCTTTCGATCCAACCTGCGGCCAATGATGGCCACCGTCGTGATCGGGCTTGTAGGACGGCTTGTCGTGCGGCCAGTCGTGATCCTTGTCGCCATGATACTGCTTGCCGGGCTGCCACCAGCCCTTGTCGTTGCGCTCACAGATCGGGGGCTTGCCCGGCGGCTTATGCGGCGGCGGCTTCCATCCGCCGTTGTTCCCGCCGGGGTTGTTCGGCGGCGGCGGGTTTGGCGCGGGATTTGCGACCACAGGCGGCTTGACCACAGGCGGGTTGTTTGCATTGCCGACCGGCTGCTGCACAGGCTGAACGGGCGCGGCGGCGGCATTGGCGACCTGGGTCCACGTCTGCTGCTGGCGTGACCAGGCCATCCCGGCGTTCGCGCCAGCATGGCAGCCACTCCACCTGTAGGCGAAGACGTCAGGCGGCGGGAGCGGGGGAGGCAGGGCGAGATCAGTCGCCCAGACCGATGTCGTACTTCCTGCGAAAGTAGATAGGCAAAGGCACACGCCAAATACGCGACGCATCGAACTCACAACTCCTGAACACGTGCCGCAACAAACGGCGGCCGCATCAGGAGGGTGAGATTGTGTCGCGAACTGAATTGAAAAATGTCATTCGGAAGGAATGCAGATCGCGACGCCGACGCGATCGAAGTTCAGCTTTGACTGTTGCACGCAAGATGCAGGATTCCGGCGAAAAGAAGCAGCGCGCGACACGATTGCGACAAACAGCGCAATGCGCGATGCCGCCGCGGCTCATGAGTTCATTAGTAGATGAATGTGCGCACCGAACTCACTGGATGCGCAGCGCGTCGACGCCGCGCTCGACGGCATGCTTCCTGATCGCGCGCACCTCGCGATCGTCGGCCTTCGCATCGACAACACGCCCTGATTGCATCACGTCGAACATGGCGGCACATCGGCTGCACGGTCGCCATCGCCTTCGACGCGCCGACGCTCGGCTGTCCACGCGTGTCGACAACCCCTGCTCTTGGTTTCGCCGTTATCGCGCGGCTTGTGCGACGTCATCGATCGGGAGAGAAAGCGGCGAATGCCGTCGCAATCGCGCTGAATGAGGCCGGGCTTCGTCAACGTTGCGGCAACTCATCGGGATCGCGCGCCGCGAAGCATCCATAATTGCGGCCGGTTGTGTCGTGCTCGCTCGCCGGGCTCGAAGGCCCGACCGTATCCATCGATCCGATCCTGCACTCCGCACAGATGCACCCCATTCCCGCTCGTTCTGGATCGCGATCAGGATGGAACGAAGCTAGGTCGCGGCCGATCGCGACCGGAAATACGGATTTGAGCTCGCCGCCAAATCGTCCGGTCATCGGCACAAGCGCCGCCCGCAGCGCGCAGCATCATGGCTGGGCTCGCCTCGGCCACGACGACAGACTGAGGCCCGTCGGGCGGATCAGCGCAGCCTGATCCGCCGCACCGCGCGTCGCGCGTCAGTCATCATCACGGATTGCGCCGGGAGAACGAGATGGCGTAGGCGCCGTTGCGGATGTCGATCATCGGATCATCCGACGCCTCGACGCCGTCGGTGAGCTGGCCGGGCAGGAACAGCAGCTTCTTCTGCGCCCCGTCGCTGTCTTCGACCGCCTTGTCGATCGTCAGCACGCCGAGCTCGACCAGCTTGCGATCGTCAGGCCACGGCTTGGCCGGATCCTTGGTGTCGTCGCCGGCCGCAGCGAGCTGCGCCTTGAAGCGGAACGTCACCGGCCCCTGCTTCAGCCGCGCCGGCAGCTCGGCCATCAGGAAGTCCGGCGCGCGTTTCGCCGCGTCCTCCTTGTCGATATGCACGACCTTCTCCGGCAGCATCTGCCAGCGCACCGCCTGCTTTTCGCCGGCCTTGTTGACGAGCACGAAGGCGTTGACGCCGAAATAGGCCTCGTCGGCAAGACTGTCCGGCGTCGCGATGGTACCGAGCGCCGCCGGCACCGAGGGATGGCTGGCGATGAACTGCTCGAGCCTGGTCGGCTTGGCCGCGTTCGGTCCAGAGTCCGCGATCGCCAGGAACAAATCGCGCAGCTCCGCGCCGGTCGAGACGGGGAAGAATTTCAGCGAGTTGATCACGAGGTCCATGTCGCTGCCGTCGGCGAGATGAAACTTCACCGCCATGCCATGCGGATTGGCGTCGCCGGAGCCGTCCGGCAGGTTCGGCACGCCGGTGGAGTCCGAGAACCGCACCGTCACGGGAATTTCGCCGCCGCTGAACAGCGAAGCCTTGCTCAAGGTCGCCGCCTCGGTCGACGGCTTGAACTTGCCCTCGACCACGACGCCCTTGGCGTGATTGGCGCGAAAGCCGGCGTGCACGCCGAACACCTTGTTCATTGCATTGACGAGCTGCTCCTCGACCGGCGGTTCCTGCGCGAGGGCAGCGGCGGGCAACGCGAGGGCAATCCCGGCCAGCGCGGCAACGAGCGTGCGTGTCGTCATGAGCGGCGTCCTCCTGTATGAGCGGTGCAGCATAGCAGCATGAATTGACGCGCAAGCGACTTTCGTGCGCGACCGATGGGGCGCCCATCACAGTCGCATGATTCACCTTGCCGTTTGACAGGAGACATTCCGCCCCGTCACCCGCTCCTTGCGGCGAGATGGCGAATGTCTCTATTGTAGCCGCGCGTGCCCGGTCTGCCTCCGCTCCGCGCTGCCGTGCGGATCGGGGGATCGTGCCCCCTCCGACCCTGGCGCTGGACGGCGCGCGCCCACGACGGAGTTTCGACTGTGTCCGCACCGGAAAGCTTCCCCATCGACAAGATCCACGTCCCCGACAGGAAGCGCAAGGCGCTGAAGCAGGACGCGGTCGACGCGCTGGCCGAAAGCATTTTGGAGGTCGGCCAGCGCGAGCCGATCCTCGTCCGCCGCGACAAGGACCATTTTGTCCTGATCGAAGGTCTGCACCGCCTCGAAGCCTGCAAGGCCCTCGGCGAAAGCGCCATCATGGGTCTGCTGATCTCCGCCGAGGAAGCCCGCCAGCGCGAGCTGCCACCGCCGCCCGTCGATCCGGAGCGCGAGAAGATGGAGCGGCTGCGCAAGCTGCGGCTGGAGAAGGAGGAAGCGGAGAAGCTCGCCACGGCGCCGAGAGGCGTCCCGGGCGCCCATGCCGCGACGCATCCGCGCGGGCCGACGGAGACGACGAACCGGAGCAACAGGACTGCCACCGCGAAACCATCGCGCCCCGGACAGGGATCGACGCCCCGAACCCTGTCGGATTGGATCAAGCAACAAGAGCGCAGCGGCGGGCGATACTGACGGTTTCGACGCGCGATTGCCCCCGGCCAAGGTTTGATTGAGCGGCAGTCCGTAGGGCGGATCAGCGCAGCGTGATCCGCCGCCACGCGCCGCATCCGCTGCGCAAATGGCGTGACCGACTGGACGGCGGCGAGGTCGCGATCGCTGGCGGGCACATCTTCATCCCTCCACTCGTCCGGCCGTCAGCACCAGTTTATGCGAGGTCCGCCTTCATCAGGTCGCGCAGCGCTCTCGGTATCGGCTGCGCCCTGCCGCCGCTGATGAACGCGACTCTCACGTCGGCCTTGACGAGCACCTCCTCGCCGCGCCTGACCTCCTGCGCCAGCGTGATCGACGCGCCCTTCAC